>NZ_JAMYSQ010000042.1:0-33055 GCF_040321995.1 Mesorhizobium sp. M0207 | reverse complement strand
GCAGTCGCTCCTTCGCTCAACTGCCTCTCCAAAGAATCCTTTCTCAGCCTAAACTCAACCCCAAAATCGCCATATGCGATTCCCCTGCCCACAAGGGGGAGGGTAAGCTCCTCGCGAGGCGTCGGCGGGTAGGCTCCCTACCTCCCCCTTGTGGGGAGGTCGGACCGAAGGTCCGGGTGGGGGCTGCGCCCTGCGAGTTTCTTATCGCCGCCCGAACAATCTCTCAATATCCGCCAGCTTGAGTTCGATATAGGTCGGGCGGCCGTGGTTGCAGGTGCCGGAGCCCGGCGTCGCCTCCATTTGCCGCAGCAGCGCGTTCATCTCTTCCGGCTTGAGCAGCCGCCCGGAGCGCACCGAGCCGTGGCAGGCCATGGTCGCGGCTATTTTGTCCAGCCGCTCCTTCAGCGTGTCGACCGTGTCGTTGTCGGCGATCTCGTCGGCGAGATCGCGCACCAGCTGCTGGACGTTGGTCTCGCCGAGCATCGACGGCGTCTCGCGCACCGCGACGGCGCCGGGGCCGAAGCGCTCGATGCCGAGGCCGAAGCGGGCCAGCGTCTCGGAGTGCCTGGCGAGCCGTTCGGCGTCTTCCTCCGGCAGATCGACAATCTCGGGGAGCAGCAGCATCTGCGACGGCACCGCGCGTGAGTGGAGGGCGTTCTTCAAGGCCTCGTAGACCAGCCGCTCATGCGCCGCGTGCTGGTCGACGATGACCAGCGAATCCCTGGTCTGGGCGACGATATAATTCTCATGCACTTGCGCGCGCGCGGCGCCCAGCGCCGTGCCGAGCAGCGTTTCCGCCGCTTCGTTTTGCCCGGCGCGCGCATCGGCGCTGTGCAGCGGCCCGGCGTCGAAGGCCGCCTGCTCGTCCTCGCCGAACCCGTCGCCCATATCGAGCGGCCGCTGTGGCGAACGGCCAGGATCGAACCCGGCAAAGCCCGATGCCCGATAGGCGGCCTCGTAGCTGCGGTGACCGTTGGCCGGGCCGCCATGCGCATAGGATGCGGCGCCTGGCCGGAACGCCGCCATCATGCCGGCGGCCCCTGTGGTGGCGGGGCGGATGCCGGCATTGGCCAGCGCTTCGCGAATGGCGCCGACGATCAGCCCGCGCACCAGCCCCGGGTCGCGGAAGCGCACGTCTGCCTTGGCCGGATGGACGTTGACGTCGACGATCGCCGGATCGAGCGTCAGGAACAGCACGGTGACGGCATGGCGGTCGCGCGGCAGCACGTCGGCGAAGGCGCCGCGAATGGCGCCGGCGATCAGTTTGTCACGCACCGGACGGCCGTTGACATAGGCGTATTGCTGCAGCGCGTTGGCGCGGGTGAAGGAGGGGACCGAGACATGGCCGGCGAGATGCACGCCGTCCCGCATCGCGTCGATGGCGATCGCATTGTCCGGAAAGTCGGCGCCCATCACCTGCGCCACCCGGCGCAGCCGGCCTTCCGGGCTGTCGTCGGTCGCCGGCAGTTCCAGCGTCGAGCGGTCCGGGCCGGCCAGGGTGAAGCGCACGGCGGGAAAGGCGATGGCGATGCGCTTGACCACGTCGCCGATGGCCGTGCTTTCGGCGCGCTCGCCCTTCATGAATTTGAGCCTTGCGGGCGTGGCGAAGAACAGGTCGCGCACCTCGACCGTGGTTCCGCGATTGGCCGCCGCCGGCCTGACCGCGGAGACGCGGCCGCCGTCGATGCCGATCTCGGCGGCGTTTTCACTGGACGCGGTGCGCGAGCGGATCGACAGCCGCGCCACCGAGCCGATCGACGGCAAAGCCTCGCCGCGAAAGCCGAGCGAGCGGATGTCGTGAATGTCGTCGGCGAGCTTGGAGGTGCAATGGCGCGCAATCGCCAGCGCCAGTTCCTTTTCCGGAATGCCCGAGCCGTCGTCACTGACGCGGATCAGGTTCAGCCCGCCGCCGGCGGTGACGATCTCGACTCTCGCAGCACCGGCATCGAGCGCGTTCTCGACCAGTTCCTTGACCACGCTTGCCGGACGCTCGATGACTTCGCCGGCGGCGATCTGGTTGATCATCGTTTCGGAAAGCTGGCGGATCGGCATGGGGCACTATAGGCGGATTCGTGGTCGATGCGGGAGGGCGGAATTGAGGAAATCCACGCAGCTGATCGCGACTGGCCGCTCGTGCACTTCAACTCATGAGCTTGGGCAGCGCTGCCGACAGTGCATCGACGGCAAGGCGGACTTTCATCGGCAGATGAGGCGTCTGCAACCACAGGGCATGAACGTCGTAGAGAAACCAGGATTGTTCCGACAACAGCGGGACAAGTGCGCCCGCCTGGATGCGCTGGCGAACCAGCCAGTATGGCAGCCAGGCGAGCCCCATGCCGGCGGCCGCGGCATCGGCGATGGCATCGAGGTCGTCGAGCCGCAATCTGCTGACTGGCCTGACCTCAATCGCGGGGTGGCCGTTGCGCGGAAACAGCCACGGCTGAACGGCACGCCCGGAACGGCGGTAGATGATCGCGTGATGGCTGCCGAGGTCATCTATTTCATGTGGCTCGGCGTGCCGGTCGAGATAGGACGGCGACGCGCAGACGACCATGTGCTGGCGCGCGATGCGACGCGCCATCACCCCGGCCTGGTCCTCCAGATCGCCCGTTCTAATGGCAAGATCGCAGCCGTCCTCGGCGAGGTCGGCGATGGCATCGCTGAACGACAGGTCAAGTTCCAGCGCCGGATATTGCTGCGCAAACCCGAACAGGATCGGGACAACGCAGCGCCGGCCGAAATGCACCGGCATGAGGACACGCAGCTTTCCGCGCGGTTCGGCAAGCTGATCGGCGGCGAGTGCATCCGCGGCCTCCGCTTCGGCAAGCACCAGCCGGCAGCGTTCATAGTAGGCGCGCCCGAAATCGGTCAGGCTTTGGCGGCGCGTGGTCCGGTTGATGAGGCGCACGCTCAGGCGCTCCTCGAGAAACCGGACATGCTTGCCGACCATCGGCCCGGACAGATCGAGAGCCGCCGCCGCGGCTGCGAACGAGCCCAGGTCGACGGCTTTGACGAACACGGCCATGCTCGTAAGGCGATCCATATTCAAAACCTACAGTTTCTGCTGATCTACTCAAGCGGCCATTTATCCGCCTGATGAGCGCTGGCATAGCTGATTCAGTTCAAATATTTTGGAGTTTGACCGATGGCACGTGTCGTTCGCTTTCATGAGCTCGGTGGTCCCGAGGTCCTGCGCATCGAGAATGTTGACACGCCTGCGCCCGCGAGCGGTGAGATTCAGATCCGCGTCAAGGCGTTGGGCATAAACCGCGCCGAGGCGCTGCTGCGTTCGGGGACCTACATCCAGACCGCGCCGTTGCCTTCCGGTCTTGGGCTCGAGGCGGCGGGTATCGTCGAGATGGTCGGCCAAGGCGTGGACGGGTTTGCGCCTGGCGATGCCGTCAGCATCGTGCCGCCATTATCGATGGCCCGCTGGCCCGCCTATGGTGAGATTGCCACATATCCCGCCGAGCTCGTCGTCAAGCATCCACCATCGCTGAGCTGGGAAGAAGCCGCCGCAGCGTGGATGCAATATCTCACCGCCTACGGTGCGCTGATCGACATTGCCAAATTCCAAAGCGAGGACTTTGTTGTCATTACCGCGGCCTCGAGCAGCGTCGGACTCGCCGCGATCCAGATCGCCAACATGATTGGCGCGATCCCGATCGCGGTCACACGGACATCCGCCAAGAAGCGGGCTTTGCTTGAGTTCGGCGCGGCCCACGTCATCGCCTCGGCAGAGGAGGACCTGGAAGCCGGGCTGAAGCGGATCGCCGGCCCGGACGGCGTGCGCGTGGTGTTCGATGCCGTCGGCGGCCCGATTTTCAAGCCTCTGACGGCAGCGATGGCACCGGGTGGCATTCTCATCGAATATGGCGGCTTGAGCCTCGACCCGACACCCTTTCCGCTACCTGCAAAGACACTGACGCTGCGCGGTTATCTCGTCCATGAGATCGTGCGCGATCCGGTCCGGCTGCAGGCCGCCAAGGCGTTCATCCTCGACGGACTGAGCTCGGGTTCGCTGAAGCCGGCAATCGCCAGAACCTTTCCGTTCGACCAGATCGTCGAGGCGCACCGCTATCTCGAATCGAACGAACAGTTCGGCAAGATCGTCGTGACCGTTTGACCGGGCATTTATCGGCCTCACGCCTGCGCGGCCAGCCAGTCCCGCACCTTGCGGGCATTGTCGCTGAGCTCGCGGTTCCTCGACCAGATGACATGAAAGCCCTTGCCGGTCGTCATCGTGTGGCCGGTGACGCGCACCAGCAGCCCTGATGCCAGCAGCCGCTCGGCGAGGTGACCCCAGCCGAGCGCGATGCCTTGCCCTTCCATGACTGCCTGGATCACCAGCGCATAGTCGTTGATGCGCAAGCCGCGTCCGGCATCGGCGATGTCGACACCGGCCGAGGCGAACCATTCGTCCCAGCTCGCGGCCTCGCGAAACGGCTCTTCAAGATGGATAAGGCGGTGCGATTGAAGGTCCGCGACACGCTCCGGCAGCCCGAACCGTGCCACATAACTAACGCCGGCAACGGGGAATATCACCTCATCGGCCAGCGGCAGCGAATGATAATCCGTCCATTCCCTGGGCTCGCCGCCGCGGACGCCGAGCGGGATGTCTTCGGCGATGATGTCGAGATCGCGGTCGGCGGTCTGGATGCGCAGGTCGATGCCCGGCAATTCGTCGCGAAACTGCTGCAGGCGCGGCATCATCCAGAACGAGGCAAAGGCGGTCGAGGCGGCGAGTGTCACATGCGCGCCGACGGCGATCTGGCGCAGATCCTCCGCCGACTTGCGAATGTGCGACAGGCCGAGCGAGACGTCGGCATGGAAGCGGTCGCCGGCCTCGGTCAGGCTGACTTGCCGGTGGCGGCGCTGGAAGAGTTTGGCGCCGAGCTGCTCTTCGAGCCCACGGATCGCATAGGAGACGGCAGCCTGCGTCATGCCGAGCTCGCGCCCGGCGGCGGTAAAGCTCGACAGCCGCCCGGCGGCCTCGAAAACGATCAGGCTGCCGGCCGACGGCAGCAGGTGGCGCAAGCTTCGCATAAGCTGAGCTTATACAAGAGATCAGGATTTTCCAGCGTCACAGCCGCATTTTGTCTGGCTAGATTGGTCGAGACAGGAAGATGGAGCCTTCATGAACGCACCGGCCGTTGA
Organism: Mesorhizobium sp. M0207; assembly: GCF_040321995.1. Classification (NCBI taxonomy): domain Bacteria; kingdom Pseudomonadati; phylum Pseudomonadota; class Alphaproteobacteria; order Hyphomicrobiales; family Phyllobacteriaceae; genus Mesorhizobium; species Mesorhizobium sp. M0207. The sequence goes on along the minus strand of NZ_JAMYSQ010000042.1, from coordinate 27,898 downwards.
AGTGAGCGAACACACCAACCGCCGCAGCGGCGGCCGCCTGGGGCGCAAGGCGCTGCGGGGCGCACCCATAGCGTCGTTTCCAACCCTGGTCCGTCAGATTCCCGTCTATCAGATGGTCCCGGACGAGGCGGTTGAGCTGATCCACCAGGAGTCGCTCTCCATCCTCGAAGAAGTCGGATGCGAGTTCCGCGACGACGAGGCGATCGCAATGTGGAAGGCGGCGGGCGCCGATGTCTCGGAGACAAGGGTCCGGATCGACCGCGCTCTGCTGATGGAGCTCATCTCGAAGGTCCCGTCGGAGTTCACGCTCAATGCGAGGAATCCCCAGCGTTCCGTACGTGTGGGTGGAAACAACTCCATCTTCGTGCCGATGTACGGGGCGCCTTACGTGCGCGACCTCGACAACAACAGGCGCTACGGCACACTCGCCGACCTCAACAATTTCCACAAGCTCGCCTACATGGCGCCGGCGCTGCACTCGTCGAGCTCGATCATCTGCGAGCCGATGGAAATCGCGGTGCCGAAACGTCATCTCCACATCATCCATTCGGCGCTGAAGCACTCCGACAAGCCGTTCATGGGCATCGTGACCTCCAGGGATCGAGCCGAAGACACGATGGCGATGGCAGGCATCGTGTTCGGCGAGGACTATGTCCGCGACAACCCGGTCCTGGTGTCGATCACCAACTGCAATTCGCCGCTGGTGTGGGACGCCACCATGCTGGACGCGATGAAAGTCTATGCGCGCCACAACCAGCCGCTGATCCTCGCCCCCTTCGCCCTTTGCGGCGCCTCGACTTCGGCCTCTGCCGTCGGTGCGGTCGCGCAGGTCAATGCCGAAGCGCTGGCGGGCGTCGCGTTCACACAGCTCCTGCGTCCGGGTTCGCCGCAGATCTACGGACAGTTCATGGTGACGGTCGACATGAAGACCGGCGCTCCCATGGGCGGCACGCCGGAGGCGGCCCAGATGATGTATCTCATGGGCGCGCTGGCGCGGAAGTATCGTCTGCCGTGGCGCACGTCCGGTTTCCATGTCGGCTCGAAGCTGAACGACGCCCAGGCGGGCTACGAGGCGAACATGCTGATGCATGCCGCCATCCTTGCCGGCGCCAACTACATCTGGCACTCTGCCGGTTGGCTCGAGGCCGGCCTGACCTGCGGCTATTCGAAATTTGCCACCGACTGCGAGCAGCTTGTCGGCTGGTACAAATATGCTGGCGGGCTGCCATTCGACGATTTCAAGGAGGCTATGGCGGCTATCCGCGAGGTCGGACCACAGGGCCATTTCCTCGGCACCCAGCACACGCTTGAACATTTCGAGTCCGCCTTCTTCATACCGAGCATCATGGACTTCAATTCGTTCGAACAGTGGAAGGCGGAAGGAGCAAAGGACCACGACACCCGCGGCCGCGAGAAAGCGCGCAACATGCTCGCCGATTATGAGGAGCCGAAGCTCGATGAGGGCATCGCCGATGGTCTCAAAGATTTGATTGCGCGGCGCGAGGAGAAACTGCCGGACAGCGTTAGTTGATCACGGGCGAAGACCCGATGCGAACCATAAGGGAGGAAAAAATGACACTCTTCAGAAGCAACGGCGATCGCGTACCGAGCGCCATCGAAGCAATGGCCAGCGAGGCGCGCGCCGGTCGCGTCGACCGGCGGGAGTTTCTGGCCCTGGCAAGCGCTTTCGGCGCATCAACGGCCCTTGCCTACGGCATGATTGGACTTGCCGTGCCGGAGCGGGCTTTGGCTGAAGAGCCGAAGAAAGGCGGAACGCTGCACGTTTCGATGTCGGTGAAGGCGCAAAAGGACACGCGCACCTACGACTGGGTGGAACTTGCGAACATTTCACGCTGCTGGCTCGAGCCGCTTGTCCGCTACACTCGCCAGTTCACATTCGAGCCGGTTCTGCTCGAAGGCTGGGAGGTCAACGACGACGCCACCGAATACGTGCTGCATGTGCGCAAGGGCATCGCCTGGAACAACGGCGATGCTTTCAACGCCGATGACGTAGCCTACAATCTGACGCGCTGGTGCGAGAAGGCTGCCGCCGGCAATTCGATGGCCGCGCGCGTCGGTGCGCTGATCGATGCAAAGACCGGCAAGGCCAGGGAAGGGGCGATCACCAAGGTCGACGACAACACGGTGAAGCTGAAGCTGAACGAACCGGACATCTCGCTGATCCCGAACTTCACCGACTATCCGGCGCTGGTGGTCCATCGCAACTTCGACGCCGACGGCGCCAATCCGATTGAGAAGCCGATTGGCACCGGGCCGTTCGAACTGGTGTCTTATGCGGTCGGCCAGAAAGCGGTCGTCAAGCGTCGTGAGAATGGCAAATGGTGGGGCGGTGAAGCGCTTCTCGACGGCGTCGAATTCATCGACTACGGAACCGATTTCAACGCCTCGATAAATGCATTCGACTCCGGCGAAATCGACCTCAACTTCGAGACGCCGGCCGACTTCATAGACATCCTCGACAAGATGGGGCTGGTCAAATCGGAGGTCGCGACAGCGACCACGCTCGTCGCCCGGACCAACATCACGAACAAGCCCTATGACGACAAGCGGGTTCGCAACGCCCTCCAGATGGCCGTCGACAACAAAGCGGTGCTCGAACTTGGCTACGCCGGGCGAGGCACTGTTGGTGAAAACCACCACGTCAGCCCGATTCATCCGGAATACTACGCGCTGCCCAAGAAGACACGCGACGCCGCGGGCGCCAGGAAGCTTATGGCCGATGCCGGGCAGGACGACTTCGAGCATGAACTGATCACCGTCGAGGACGATTGGCAAAAGAACACCGGCGACGCTATTGCCGGCCAGTTGCGCGATGCCGGGATCAAGGTGAAGCGCACCGTGCTGCCGGGGTCGACCTTCTGGAACGACTGGACGAAATACCCCTATTCGATGACCATCTGGTACATGCGCCCGCTTGGCGTACAGGTGTTGGCGCTCGGCTATCGCACCGGCGAGGCCTGGAACGAAACCGGCTACTCGAACCCTGATTTCGACGCCAAGCTCAAGCAGGCTCTTTCGCTCATCGACGTGGAAAAGCGCCGCGAGGTCATGAAGGACATCGAGCAGATCCTGCAGGATTCGGGCGTCATCATTCAGCCGTTTTGGCAGAAGCTGTTCAGCCACATGAATGAGAAGGTGAAGAACTACGGTGTCCACCAAACCTTCGAGATGGATCTCCAGGATGTCTGGCTGAACGCCTGAGTTGCCAGCAGACGAGACGTTGCAGGATTTCATGGACCGCAAGAAAGCCGACGGGCAAGATGCGTGGTACTGATAGCTTCCGTCAGTGAACAATCGGGGACACCCATGAAACTGCCACTTTTTGTTGCCGCGCTTTCGATGGCCGTGCCGGCGGCCGCGTTTGCCGGCCCTGCTGCCAACGCCGTGAAGTTCTTTTATGTCCCGTCGGTCAAATTCGAGGCCGATGCGCAATATCGCGACCGCTTCACCGCACCGGTGACGAAACTGTTCGAACTGAACGACAATGCCGCAAAGAACCATCCGGATGAAGTTCCCTGCATCGACTTCGCCCCTGGTCTCGATGCGCAGGACTATGACGAGAAGACCGTGGCCAAGACGCTGACGCTGGCCGAAACGCTGGATGGCGACAGCGCCGAGGTGACGGCGACGTTCAACCTTTTTCCGGAAGGCGATGGTTCCAAACGCGAAATGGTCTGGTCGTTGAAGAAGATCGACGGCCAGTGGAAGGTCGCCGACATTACCTCGAAGACCAGCGGCTGGACCCTGAGTGCGCTCGAATGCCTGGCCGGACAGTCGCCGGAGTGATGCCGTGCTTCGCTGCCGTCCCTGGATTTTGGCGACTGCGTGCCTGCTGGCCGGATTGAGCAGCGCCGCCGCTCAGGGCCTATTCGGCGCGCCGCCCGCAAACGCGCCGGCCGACAGTGCGGCACCTCCGCCGGCAGTTTTGCCGCCGGCAGAAAACGCGCCGGCCGCACCCGTGCAGCCGGGCTCGCCGACCGCGGTAGTGAAGCCGTTCTACGAGCATGCCGGGCTCGAGGTCGATCCGGCTCAGCGGGGCCATTTCACCGACCCGGCAAAGTCGGTGCTGGACAAGAGCGACGCGCTGCGGAAGTCGGGGCAGGGCGAGTGCCTCGATCCCAACATGGCGCTCGACAATTCCGAATACGAAAAGGCGGAGATCGACAAGAGCCTGAAGACCATCGAAGCGATCAAGGGCGACGAGGCCAAGGTCGTCGTCGCTTTTGTCGTCTACGGCAATCCGCACCGGCTGGAATGGAAGTTCAAAAAGATCGATGGCGACTGGAAGATATCGGACCTGCTCTCGGTGACCGGCGAATGGGCGCTAAGCCAATACCAGTGTGAGTGAGAACGGAACCGATGAAGATCACCAACATCCGCGTCACCCACGTCAACGTCCCGCTCGATGCTCCGTTCTGGTGGACGGCTGGTCTCTACGGCGGCGCCTCGAAATCGATCATCGAGGTCGAGACGGACGAAGGCGTGGTCGGACTGGGCGAGGCGCCATGGTGGCATTTCGGCGAGGTGATCAAGGCCGAGATCGCGCCGGCGCTGATTGGCGCCGATCCGCTCGACATCGCCGACTGCGAGGCGCGCTGCGTGCCGCCCTGGCAGATTACCGCCAACACCGGCGAGAATGCAGCCACGGTGGCGTTCGGCGCCGTCGAACTGGCGCTGTGGGATATAAGAGGCAAGGTCTTCGGCATGCCGCTCTACAAGCTGCTCGGCGGCGCGGTGCGCAAGGACATTCCGTTTTCGGAATATTTCGCCTTTCGCCCCGCTCACGGCGGAGCCGGCGGCGAGATGACCGCCGAAGCGATCGTCGACTACTGTCTCGGCATGCGAGAACAGCACGGCTCGACGATTTTCGAGGGCAAGCTGATCATGGGCGATCCCGAGCTCGAGATCAGGACAGTGCGCATGCTGCGCGAGGCGCTTGGCGATAAAGCGCAGATCAAACTCGATTCCAACATGCAGTGGTCGCTGACCACAGCGCGCTGGGTGCTGCGCGAGATCGAGCCGTTCAACATCCGCAACTACGAGGATCCGGTCGCGACCTTCGAGGAGATGGCTGCGCTGCGCCAGCATTCGCGCATTCCGTTCTCGACGCACATCCCGGATCTCAGACGGGCAGTCGCGCTCGGTGCGCCGGATTACTTCGTCTGCAATTTCGCAGCACTCGGCGGATTGTCGAAAACTCTGAAATTCATCGCCGCCTGTGAGGCGATGGGCAAGGGGTTCTGGTGCTATTCGAACGATCTCGGCATCATGACATCGGCTTATCTGCACGTCGTGGCGGCGACACCGTGGATCACCGAGGCGTCGCAGTCGTTGTTTCGCTGGCAGATCGGCGATGTCATCAAGGACGGTCCTTTTCGCCAGACGGGCAATACGGTGCGCGTGCCGGAGGGTGACGGGCTGGGCGTCGAACTCGATCCGGCGGCAATGAAACGCTGGTCAGCGCACTTTGCCGAACACGGGCCGATGCACCATTTCAGCGACCCGAACAGCCCCAGCCGCTACCGGCGGCTGCCGCTCAACTGATGCGAAGTGCACGTGACCGATCGATGAGAAGAGGTCCTGTCGTGGTTGCTTTATTCGCGGCGGTTTGCGTCCTGGCCTGCGCTGTCACCTGGGAGGCAGGAAGCCACGCGGTGGCCCGCGTGCCTCAGCAAAGCTTCACGCTGCCTGTGGGGTTACCGGTGGAGCGCATCGTTCTGAAGCGGGAGGGCGCGCCCGACCTTGCCGGTTGGGTGGCGGATCGGCAGGACAGTTGCGGAACAATCGTGCTGTTACACGGACGTGGTTCAAACAAGCTGGCCATGGTTCCAAGAGCGAAGCTGCTTTTCGAAAGCGGCTACTCGATCGTGCTGTTCGATCTGTCGGGACATGGCGAAAGCGGCGGCGATATCAGAGGCTTTGGTTACATCGAACGGCAGGACGCCAGCCGCATCCTCGCCTTTGCGCGGCAACGCTTCGCCGGTCGCAAGGTGGCGGCCATCGGCTCGTCGCTCGGTGCGGCTGCTTTTGTATTTGGCGCTCAGCAGGAGCATGCCGACGCCTATGTCCTGGAGCAGCTCTACGCGACTTTGCTGGAAACCACGGCGTTGCGAGCGCCCTTGCCTATGTTGCGCGACGTACAGGCGACCATCCTCTTGGCGCAGATGCAGCTCCGCCTTGGCTTCGGGGTAGATGATGTCAGGCCGGTCGATCGCATCGGCGCGATTGATCGGCCGATATTGCTGCTAGCAGGCAATTCGGATCCGTTTGTCGCTCGCAGCCAGACACTGGCGTTGAAAGATGCGGCAGGCGCTGACGCAAAGCTGGTCTGGTTCGACGGCGCGCGGCATGTTGATCTCTATCGCTATGACCAACAGCGGTACCGCGACGCGGTGATGCCTTTCCTGGAGACCAACCTGTGCCGGACCGGGATCAGGTGAGCCGCTCCGTCCGATCAGCCGCGCCCGCGATAGGGGGCGACGCCGGTGTCGGGCAGCCACACACCTTCCGGCGGCGCGCCGGTTTGCCAGAACACGTCGATCGGAATGCCACCGCGCGGATACCAGTAGCCGCCGATGCGCAACCACAATGGCTTGGTCGCGGCGATGATGCGGCGGCCGATCATGACGGTGCATTCTTCGTGGAAGGCGCCATGGTTGCGAAACGAGGTCATGAACAGCTTGAGCGACTTCGATTCCACCAGCAGCGCATCGGGTGCGTAGTCGATGACGATATGGGCGAAGTCCGGCTGGCCGGTGACCGGGCAGAGCGAAGTGAATTCCGGGCAGGTGAAGCGAACGATGGCCGGCGGGCCGTCGCCGCGCGAAAACGGCACGGTTTCCAGGACTGCCGCTTCAGGGCTCTGTGGCGCCTCGACGTTGGTGCCGAGCTGGGTGAGGTTTTTCGTATCGGTCATGAGCAGGTTCCTTGCTGCATGTCGCCCAAAACTGCGCAGCGATTTTGGGACAGCGACATGCGTAAAAACAAAATTTGCCGCTCATTAGCACAATTTGAAACAGCAGGAAGACGATGACCAGCAACGACCCGCTCCTCCAGCCCTATCAGCTCAAGCATCTGATGCTGAAGAACCGGGTGATGTCGACCAGCCATGAGCCGGCCTATTCCGAGGACGGCATGCCGAAGGAACGCTACCGGCTCTACCATGCCGAAAAGGCCAAGGGCGGCATGGCGCTGACCATGACCGCCGGTTCGGCGATCGTCTCGCGCGACAGCCCGGCCGCTTTTGGCAATCTGCATGTCTATGACGACCGCATCGTGCCGTGGCTCGCCGAGCTTACCGATGCCTGCCACGAGCACGATTGCAAGGTGATGATACAGATCACCCATCTCGGCCGCCGCACCGGTTGGAACAAGGCCGACTGGCTGCCCGTGCTGTCGGCTTCGCCGGTGCGCGAACCGGCCCATCGCGCCTTTCCCAAGACTATCGAGGACTGGGATATCGAGCGCATCGTAGCCGACTATGCGGCGGCCGCGCAGCGCTGCCAGGCTGCCGGCCTCGACGGCATCGAGTTCGAAGCCTACGGCCATCTGATGGACGGTTTCTGGTCGCCGGCCACCAACCAGCGCGACGACGATTTCGGCGGCTCGCTCGACAACCGGCTGCGCTTCACCGGAATGGTGCTCGACGCGGTGCGTGCCGCGGTCGGCGAAAAGTTCGTCGTCGGCATCCGCATGGTCGCCGACGAGGATTTCGAGAAAGGCCTGTCGAAACAGGAGGGCGTCGAAATCGCCAGGCGGCTGGCCGGCTCCGGCAAGGTCGATTTCCTCAACATCATCCGTGGCTCGATCGAGACCGATGCGGCGCTGACCAAGGTCATCCCGGTGACCGGCATGCGGTCGTCGCCGCATCTCGACTTTGCCGGCGAGATCAGGGCAGCGACGAAATTCCCGACCTTCCATGCGGCGCGGATTTCCGACGTCGCCACCGCGCGTCACGCCATCGCCACCGGCAAGCTGGACATGGTCGGCATGACGCGCGCCCACATTGCCGACCCGCATATCGTCAAAAAAGTGATGGAGGGCCGCGAGCACGAGATCCGCCCTTGCGTCGGCGCCACCTATTGCCTCGACCGCATCTATGAGGGCGGCGAGGCGCTGTGCATCCACAATGCGGCGACGGGCCGCGAGGCTGATATCCCCCATATTATTCCGAAAACCGAGGGACCGAAGCGGAAGGTGGTCGTCGTCGGTGCCGGCGCCGGCGGGCTGGAGGCGGCGCGCGTCGCCGCCGAGCGCGGGCACCAGGTGACGGTGCTGGAAGCATCGAGCCAGGCCGGCGGCCAGGTGCGGCTGGCAACGCAAAACCCGCGCCGCAAGGAATTGATCGGCATCATCGACTGGCGCCTGGCCGAACTCGACCGGCTGGGCGTCGAGATCCGCTACGACAAATGGGCGGAGACGGACGACGTGCTGGCGCTGTCGCCGGACGTGGTGGTGGTCGCCACCGGCGGCCTGCCGCAGAACCCGCCTCTGACGGCGGGCGACGATCTCGTCACCTCGAGCTGGGACATCATGGCCGGCAGCGTCAAGCCGGCCGAGAACGTGCTGCTCTATGACGACAATGGCGGCCATCAGGGCATGGGTGCCGCCGAACTGATCGCCAATAGCGGCGCCAGGCTGGAGCTGGTTTCACCAGAGCGCTTCTTCGCCCCGGAAATGGGCGGCATGAATCATGTGCCCTACATGCGCGCCTTCCAGGAAAAGGGTGTCACGGTGACCATCAACACACGGCTACGTTCTGTGCGGCGTGAAGGCAACCAGCTGATCGCCGAGCTCGCCTCCGACTTCGCCGATGGCTGGCGCGGCGAGCGGCGGGTCGACCAGGTGGTGGTCGAGCACGGCACGCTGCCGCTCGACGATCTCTACCTGGCGCTGAAGCCGCTGTCGAAGAACGCCGGCGCGATCGATTACGAAAAACTGATCAATGGCGGCGACATCTTTCCTGCGCGCAATCCGCAAGGCGGTTTCGTCGTCTTTCGCATCGGCGACGCGGTAGCTTCACGCAATATCCACGCTGCGATCTATGACGGCATCAGGTTCGGCTTGCGAATCTGAGGAATATTTTGGATTGATTGGTGGCGCGCAGCCGAACCTCCGTACGGAGAGCCACCACGGTACGTCGGTCCGGTCTGCGCGCCGCGCACGCCGCCGGCCATCGCCGGGCACCGTACGATCTTGCGATTGCGGCAGGACGTTCAAAACATCCTGGCGGTGGCCATGCAGAACACGGTGATGACCAGCAGGCCGCCGGCGATGCGTTCGCCCTTTGTCATCTTGGCGCGCAACTGGGTTTGCTTCGCCGCATCAGCGCCGGCCAACTGCCTGCTGGCGGAACCCACCAGCGCGCCCTGAACCCCGGCGGCGATTAACGCCGTCAAGATGCCGAGCGCCAAGACCTTCTCCATCGAGCCGAAAGAGCCGTTGTGGAAGAAATACCACAGCAGCAAGCCGGTGAGGAAAACCACGCCGGCTGCGCCCATTTGCGGCCGGAAGAAACGTTCCGCCCTGATCTCCGGTTCGCGCGCAACCGCGATAGTGGTGCCGGCCCAGAACACACCCGCCATGACGTGAAGGCCGAGGACGATGATGTAGACATATTGCATGACCGCATTTCCTCTCTTGCCCACCGTCAGGCATATTGATAGATATCAAATGATTAGATGTCAACGCATAAGCTCGAGCCGGTTCCATAGGCTTTGCCCTTGTTCTAGTGTCGGATCATGACGCCCTTTGACCGCCCGCCGATCGGGATGAATCTCGCGCGCACCGCCAAGCTGGTTGCGCAGGCTTTCGACGCTGCCTTGGTCGAGGCAGGCGGCACGCTGCCGGTCTGGGTCACGTTGCTGTCGGTCAAGTCGCGGGAGCTGGCCAATCAACGCGAGCTCGCCGGCATGATCGGCATCCGGGGCGCAACGCTGACCCACCACCTCAACGCTATGGAGACGCAAGGCCTGCTGATGCGCCGCCGCGATCCCGAGAACCGCCGGGTTCACCAGGTGGAGCTGACCCAAGCCGGAGAAGCGCTGTTCCTGAAATTGCGCACCGCCGCGTTAGCCTTCGACAAGCGGCTGCGGAAAGGACTGTCCGACGACAGGCTGGCAGAGTTTGCACAGGTGCTGGCCGCGTTGCGGGCCAATGTCAGTTGATACCGATTGGACCGCAACCCTTGTTCCAAGCCGTCTGCAATGTTATATGACCATGGTAGTCATATGCGAGGGTGGCAACATGCGCGAAATTCAGTTGAAAGACGCCAAGGCGACGCTTTCGGCAGTCGTCGATCAGGCAATTGCAGGAGAGCCTGCCATTATCACACGCCACGGTCGGAAGCAGGCCGTCATCCTGTCGTTCGAAGATTATCAGCGGCTGTCTCGGGTGCCGAGCTTCGGGCGGCTGCTGGCGGCTTTTCCCGGGGACAAGGACGACATTCCGCCTCGTTCCCGTAAGCCGGCTCGCAAGGTTGCGTTGTAGCGCGGCGACCAGCCCTGATGTTTCTGCTGGACACCAACATCATCTCGGCAATGGCTCCAGCCAGGAAGGTTGATCGGGCGGCGCTGATGGCATGGCTCGATATGGCGAGCGAATACCTGTTCCTATCCGTTGTGACTGCGTCCGAAATCGCGGCGGGGATAGCGAAGGCGGAGCGCGACGGCGCGACCACAAAGGCCGCGCTGCTACGCGACTGGTGGCAGGCAGTCGAGCACCTTTACGGGGCAAGGATTCTGCCCTTCGATTTGCGAGCCGCGCATGCCGCGGGTTCTATTCTTGATCGCGCAAGGGCTCATCGACCGGGATTTGAAGATATAGCGATTGCTGCTACGGCCGAGGTTCACGGCCTGGTGATACTGACGGATAACGAGCGTCATTTCGCACCACTTGGGGTGCCGATGCTCAATCCGCTGAGAAACCTGCCGCCATTGCAGTAGTTCCGACTTTCCTACGCCCGGCAGCCCTGCAGCACTGTCAGCCTGGCCTTCTTGGGCGTTCGCGCCACCAGCCATTCGCGCACGCTGTCCGGCGGCATCGGGAAAGCGATGGAATAGCCTTGCACCTGGTCGCAGCCGATCGCCATCAGCGAGTCGAGCTCGGCTTCGGTTTCGGCGCCCTCGGCGACGATCGAGATGCCGAGACCGCGGGCGAGCTCGGTGAGGGCACGCACGATCTTGGTGTTGCCGCTGTTCTCGTTGATGTTCTGGACGAAACGGCGGTCGATCTTGAGCCGATCGATCTCGTTTGGATTGACATGGCTGAGCGATGCGTAGCCGGTGCCGAAATCATCGAGCTCAAGATGGATGCCGGCGGCGCGAATGTGCCGCAGCTTTGCCGCGATACCGGTCTTCTCATCGTCGAGAATGACGGATTCGACGATCTCCAGTGATAGTTTGTGCGCTGGCAGGCCAGCCCTCTCCAGCATGTCGAACAGGAAGACTTCGAAATCTGTCTCGCGCAGCTCCGAGCCGGATACATTGACGGCGATCCGTCCGAAGGCGATGCCTGCGCGGTTCCATTCGGCTGCTTCGTTGATCGCCTTGGCAATGACGATGCGGCCGATCTCGGACATCAAGCCGCATTTTTCCGCGATCGGAATGAACTCGCCCGGCGCGATCATGCCGCGCTCGGCGTGTCTCCAGCGAACCAGAGCCTCGATGCCGCTGATGGCGCCGTTCGACACCGACACCTGCGGCTGGAAATAGACTTCGAACGCCTTCTCGGAGATTGCGGTCCTGATGTCGAGCTCGAGCTGCTTGCGATAATCGAGTTCGCGTCTCAGCTCCTCGGAGAAGAACGACAAGCTGCCGCCGCCCTGCTTCTTGGCGGAATACAGCGCCAGATCGGCATGGACGAGCAGGTCCTGAGCATTGTCGGCATCGATCGGGTAGACCGCAATCCCGGCACTTACGCCCGGATGGATCGTCGTTCCCCGGAAAATGATCGGCTCATTGAGTTTGGCCAGCATGCGCCTGGCGACGATATCGATGTCCTCGGTGCTGCCGGCGTCGTTGAGGACCACAACGAATTCGTCGCCGCCGAGACGCACGTTGAGATCCGACGTACGGCACGAATCACGCATGCGCTGCGCAGCCGCCACCAGCACATAATCGCCGGCGGCGTGGCCGAACGTGTCGTTGATCTGCTTGAACCGGTCGAGATCGAACTGCACCACGGCAACCCGTTCACGCCGTCGCTGCGCAGCATTGATCAGCGTATCGAAATGCTCGGTCAAGAAGGTGCGGTTGTGCAGGCCGGTCAGCCCGTCGTGCACGGCGATAAAGGCCATGGAATTGCGCGCATCGACCAGCTCGCGCGTCCTGCGCAGGATGGCATTCGACATTGGCCTGAAAATGAAAAGCGCCACCAGCACGATGACGCCGATGGTCGAGTAGAACAATGTGCGGTTAAGATCGAGAAGTGTTTCGGATCGCTGGTCTGCAAAGGCGCTGATGCGCTGGCCAAGTGCGGCATAGCCCGACAATGTTGCGTTGGCAACGGAAGCGTTCAGGTTGACGCGCTCCTCTCCGCCCTTGTAGCCACCATTGCCGGCCATGTTGAGCCGCGATTCGAATGACGAGATCAGGCGTTCGCCGTTGGCGATAAGCCCGACCGAGAAATAGTCGAGATGGTACGGCTTGGCGAAAAGTACGCTCTCGATCGATCTCGGATCGAACCTTGCCGGCGACGCCGGATCGGCGGCGGTCCGTTCGAGCAGCAGATCGTAGTTCTCCTCGAACTCCACCGTCGCTTGCTTGAGCGCGCTAACCAGGGCCGGCTGCTGGTCGCGTGAGGCGGTACCGGTGGCGCCGGCAAGGAAGACGATGCGCTGCGATAGGGCTTTTTGTGTGCTGACCACATCGAGCAGTGCCTGGTTGTGCTGCTGGGCCGCCATCATCTGCTGCAGCAGGATGAAGGAGGCCACGACCATGGCGGCGATGATCAGCAGAGCCAGCCAGTAGCCGGATTTGATCAGGAGTATGAGCCTGCCCGAAACGGCGTGCACCGGCTGCTGTGACATTTTCTGAGGCGGCCCTCTCGCCAACGAATTCTTGTGCGACAACCTTTGGCTTCAAAGTGTTAACAGGTTTGGGACGGCAGCATGCCGGCGGCGGCGACCGTGGCGAGAAATCCGCAAAGTGGTTATTGCAATCTTTCGCGGCGCCTCCGCATTTGAACATCGTGGCCTCTGCCGTGCCATTGCCGCCACCGAAGCGGTCGCTTTTGCGATGGATTTTTCGTCCGCGCGGCGCGACAGTCCTCATCGATCTCAACAGGGCCTGATCATGACCGAAGCATTCCTTTCCCACATCGACAGCGAGCTTGAAGGACTGAAATCGGCCGGCCTTTACAAATCCGAACGGGTGATAACCTCGACCCAATCGGCCGAGATCGAGGTCGGCGGCGAGAAGGTGCTGAATTTCTGCGCCAACAATTATCTCGGCCTCGCCGACAGCGCCGAACTGCGCGAGGTGGCCAAGCAGGCGCTCGACCGGTACGGCTACGGCATGGCATCGGTGCGCTTCATCTGCGGCACGCAGGAAGAACACAAACAGCTCGAGGCGACCATTTCTGACTTCCTCGGCATGGAGGACACCATCCTCTACGGCTCCTGCTTCGACGCCAATGGCGGCCTGTTCGAGACGCTGCTCGGCGAGGAGGATGCGGTCATCTCCGATGCGCTGAACCACGCCTCGATCATCGACGGGGTACGGCTGTCGAAGGCAAAGCGCTTCCGCTACGCCAACAACGACATGGCCGATCTGGAAGCGCGGTTGAAAGAGGCGCGCGACTGTCGGTTCCGGCTGATCGCCACCGACGGCGTGTTCTCGATGGATGGCATCATCGCCAATCTGAAAGGCGTCTGCGACCTCGCCGACAAATACGATGCGATGGTCATGGTCGACGACAGCCATGCCGTTGGCTTCGTCGGCAGGAACGGCCGTGGCTCGGCCGAACATTGCGGCGTCGAGGGCAGGGTGGACATCATCACCGGTACGCTGGGCAAGGCATTGGGTGGCGCGTCCGGCGGCTACACGTCGGGCAGGAAGCAGGTGGTCGACTGGCTGCGCCAGCGCTCGCGCCCCTATCTGTTTTCCAACACGCTGATGCCGGCGATCGCTGGCGCTTCGATCCGGGTTTTCGAGATGATCCGCAATGGCGATGCGTTGCGCCAGCGCCTATATGCCAATGCGGCGCGGTTTCGCTCCGAGATGGGCAAGCTCGGTTTTACTCTGGCCGGCGCCGACCATCCGATCATCCCGGTGATGCTGGGCGACGCGACGCTGGCGCAGGAAGTGGCGGCGCGGATGCTGAAGCGCGGCATCTATGTCATCGGCTTCTCGTTCCCGGTGGTGCCGAAGGGCCAGGCGCGCATCCGCACGCAGATGTCGGCCGCCCATTCCGGCGCCGACATCGAACGCGCGGTTGAGGCGTTCGCCGCAGTCGGTCGCGAACTCGGCGTGATTTCCTGAGCGGCCGGATCAAGAGATTCAAGCGACTAAGGTTCTGGGGACAAAAGAATGTCGAACATGATGAAGGCGCTGGTCAAGGCCAAGGCCGAGCCGGGCATCTGGATGGAAGAAGTGCCGGTGCCGGAAATCGGTCCGAACGACGTGCTGATCAAGATCAGGAAGACGGCGATCTGCGGCACCGACGTACACATCTACAATTGGGACAAGTGGGCGCAAAAGACCGTGCCGGTGCCGATGGTAACCGGTCACGAGTTTGTCGGCACCGTCGCCGATTTCGGCACGGCGGTGACCGAGTACAAACTCGGCCAGCGGGTTTCCGGAGAAGGCCATATCGTCTGCGGCCATTGCCGCAACTGCCGGGCGGGCAGGGGGCATCTGTGCCGCAACACGCTCGGCGTCGGCGTCAACCGGCCGGGCGCCTTTGGCGAATACCTTGCGATCCCGCAGCACAATGTCGTGCCCATCCCCGACGATGTGCCGGACGAGATCGCGGCAATCTTCGATCCTTTGGGCAATGCGGTTCACACCGCATTGTCCTTTGATCTCGTCGGCGAGGACGTGCTGGTCACCGGCGCCGGGCCGATCGGCATCATGGGTGCACTGGTGGCGCAGTGCGTTGGCGCGCGAAAAGTGGTCATCACCGACATCAACCCGGTGCGCCTGGCACTGGCGAAAAAGCTCGGCGTCCAGCATGTCGTCGATGCGTCGAAGGAAAAGCTGCGCGACGTGATGCCGGCGCTCGGCATGACCGAGGGTTTTGACGTCGGCCTTGAAATGTCGGGCGCCGCACCTGCCTTCCGCGACATGATCGACACCATGAACAATGGCGGCAAGATCGCCATTCTCGGCATCGCGCCGACCGGCTTCGAGATCGACTGGAACAAGGTCATCTTCAAGATGCTGCATCTGAAAGGCATCTACGGCCGCGAGATGTTCGAGACCTGGTACAAGATGATCGCGCTGGTGCAGGGTCCTCTCGACGTCAGCGGCCTGATCACCCACCGCATCGGCATCGACGACTATATTTCCGGCTTCGAAGCGATGAAGAGCGGCAATTCCGGCAAGGTGGTGATGGATTGGTGAGGCATATAGCGGTGCAAGATGGCGGATAGTGAGCACGGTCGCATCATTGCCTCGCAGGCAAAGATCGGACTGAAGCCCGCCGGATTTCAACGCAAAGGGAAGTCTCGAATCTGGATCGCCGATCGCGGCTTCTGGCTAAGTGTAGTCGAGTTCCAGCCCAGCTCTTGGTCCAAAGGCACTTACCTTAACGTAGCAGTCCACTGGCTCTGGGGTTCGCTCCCTGAAACAGTAACCTTCGATCGTCCTCAGCGCATTGGACAGTTCGTTCCGTTCGAGAGCCCGGCACAGTTTCTGCTCGCGGTTGATCAAATGGCCAAGAAGGCCGTCGAAATCGATCGGGTTCACCGATCAATGTTCCCTTCCGTGCAGGCGACAGCGACAATCCTCGTGAATGAATTGCAGCCGGGCGCCTACGGCGAGTGGGCGGCCTTCCACGCCGGGGTGGCGGCCGGTTTGGCTGGTGATTTTGAAACGGCAAGGCGGCTGTTTGAAAGCGCTCAGAGACATGCGGCTTCGCAGGCGCAGCTTCTCTTGGGCTACATCGATGATCCGATAGCATTTCGAAGCCGTGTCAGAGGCTTCATTGTAGCCGAACGCGCCTACTACGGTCTAGGAGCGTTACCTGCCGCAATAGCGATCTGATTTCTACGACGGTCAAACCCATGGAGGATTTCAACCCACTGTGAGTTTTGCCTCCAGCGCCGCTACCCCACTGACAATCGCCGCCCGCTCTTCCGCACCAAGCCTCTCCAGCAGCTCCCGCTCGAACTCCTTCGCCAGCGGCACCATTTCGCGATAGGCGGCAAGCCCCGCTTTGGTCAGCGTCAGATGCTCGACGCGACGGTCTTTCTCGTCTGGCGTGCGGGTCAGCCAGCGGCGCCGCTCGAGTTCGGCGACCGCGCGCGAAACCTTGGTCTTGTGCATGGCCGATTGCTCGCCGAGCGCCGTCGCCGTCATCGTGCCGTGCTGTCCAAGTCCCGCAAGCGTGCGCCATTCGGGCCGGGTCAGGCCGTGGCGGTCCTTGTATATCCTTGAGAATTCGCGGCTGACGGCATCGGCAAGCCGATAGAGCCGGTAAGGCAGGAAGGATTCCAGCTCGAGAATTTCCATGGTTGGCCCTGACTGGGCATGCTGGCGGCTCATGCCGAAATCACCGTTGATGGTTACATTTTCAATGGTTACAAATGAAACCGGTATGGTCAACTCGGAGCATCTTTGCGGATGCGCAAACGATGCTCCGAGACCATGAATTCGGGAGGATTCCATGGCCTATTCCTACATGCCGGGTTTCGGCAACGACTTCGAGACCGAGACTCTGCCGGGCTCGTTGCCGCAAGGGCGAAACTCGCCGCAGCGGCCGGCCTACGGCCTCTATGCCGAGCAGCTTTCGGGCTCTCCTTTCACCGCGCCGCGCGGCACCAATGAGCGCTCCTGGCTTTATCGGATAAGGCCGAGCGTCAGGCACACCGGTCGCTTCAAAGCGGCGAATTATCCGCTTTGGAAAAGCGCGCCGAACGTCGGCGACCATCAGCTCGCACTCGGCCAGTATCGCTGGAGCCCCGTGCCGATGCCGAAGGAACCGACCGATTTCATCGCCGGCATGCGCTCGATCACCACCGCCGGCGACGTGCTCGGCCAGACCGGCATGGCGGCACACGTCTATGTCGCCAATCGCTCGATGGTCGACGATCATTTCTTCAACGCCGACGGCGAGTTGCTGGTCGTGCCCCAGGCTGGAGCCTTGCGCTTCGTCACCGAGATGGGTGTTATCGAACTCAGGCCGGGCGAGATTGCCGTGCTGCCGCGCGGCCTGGTGTTCAAGGTCGAACTGGTCGATCCGCAAGTGCGCGGCTATGTCTGCGAAAATTACGGCGCCAAGCTGACGCTGCCGGATCGCGGCCCGATCGGCGCCAATTGCCTGGCCAATCCGCGCGATTTCAAGACGCCCTGCGCCTGGTTCGAGGACAAGGACACGCCCTGTCGGCTGATCGCGAAATGGTGTGGCCAGTTCCATGTCACCGAAATCGACCATTCGCCGCTGGATGTGGTGGCGTGGCACGGCAATTATTCGCCCTACAAATATGATCTTGCGACCTTTTCGCCGGTCGGCGCAATCCTGTTCGACCACCCCGATCCGTCGATCTTCACCGTGCTGACCGCGCCGAGCGGCGAGGAAGGCACCGCCAATATCGATTTCGTCATCTTCCCGCCGCGCTGGCTTGTGGCGGAAAACACTTTCCGCCCGCCCTGGTATCACCGCAACATCATGAGCGAGTTCATGGGCCTGATTCATGGTCAGTACGATGCCAAGGAAGAGGGCTTCGTGCCCGGCGGCATCAGCCTGCACAACATGATGCTGGCTCACGGACCCGATGCGTCTGGCTTCGAAAAAGCCTCGCGAGCGGAGCTGAAACCGGTCAAGCTCGACAACACCATGGCCTTCATGTTCGAGACACGCTTTCCGCAGATGGTGACCCGCTATGGCGCCGAGCTCGAAACCCGGCAGGACAATTACATCGACTGCTGGGCCGGCCTGAAGAAGCGCTTCAACGGCACGCCAGAGGGCGACTGGTCTTGAGCGCCGTCGCGTGACGGATCGTCTGGTGCTTCTGGGTTCGAAGGGTGGCCCGGCGCTGCGACCCGGCGGCCCGTGGCCGAGTTCGTCGCTGCTGGAGATTGGCGGCCGCACCATCGTCGTCGATTGCGGGCTGGGCGTAACGCGCGGGCTGACCGATGCCGGCATCAGCCTGAAGGCGCTCGACCTGATCTTCATCACGCATTTGCACTCCGACCATGTTCTGGAACTCGGACCTCTCATCCACACCGCCTGGACCGCCGGCCTGGCGGCGCCCGTCACTTTGTTCGGCCCGCCCGGCATCGGCCATTATTGGCAGCGCTTTTGCCAGGCGATGGAGTTCGACATCGAGATCCGCATCGCCGATGAAGGCAGGCCGGATCTCCGCGACCTGGTCTCGATCGTCGAATTTGGTGAAGGCCAGGTGGCCGAAGAGCGCGGTCTCAAAATATCGGCGCTGCGTGTCGACCACCCGCCGGTGACGGACTGCTTTGCGCTGCGCTTCGATCATGCGGGGCAAGGCATCGTCTTTTCGTCGGATACGGCGTTCTTTCCGCCATTGGCGGATTTCGCCGAGGGCGCCGACATTCTGGTCCACGAGGCCATGCTGGAAGAAGGCATCGAGCGGCTGGTCGCGAAGACCGGCAACGGCGCAAGGCTGAGGGAACACCTGCTTGCCAGCCATAGCTTTGCCGAAGAGGCGGGCCGCATTGCTAGTGATGCCAAAGTCAAAAGGCTAGTCGTCAACCACCTCATTCCGGCCGACGATCCCGAGATCGGCGAGGCCGACTGGATTGCCGCCGTCAGGAAAACATGGGCCGGCGACTTGACGATCGCCCGCGACGGCCTTGTTGTGGGGCTTGGGGAGTGAAGATGGCCAACGACAAGCTTTCGGAAGAGGTGCGAAAATCCGAGGAGACATCCTGGGCGCAGCTCTCCTTGTTTCTCGACAGGGTGGAAGACCTGCCGTCTTTCGTCCGGTTCCTCGATGCGCTGCGAAACGACCGTGAGGACGCCGACCGTAAGGAGGCGTTGCGGTCGGCAGGACCTGACATCAGCTGGAATGGCTGGGAAAACAATTCGTTAGCCACTTTTCTTGAGTCGGCTGTCGCTTGGGCCGTCACCTGGAGCAAAGACAGTCGGCGCGGCGACCCGGCGTTTCTAGCGGATGAAAATCCTTGGAAAGCCGCGGCCAGAATTATCTATGCCGGCAAATACTACGAATAAACGCATAGGGAGGACGCATGAAGCTTGCCACATTGAAGGACGGGACGCGCGATGGAAAGCTCGTCGTCGTCTCGCGCGACCTGACGCGGTTTACCGACGCTTCGTTCCTGGTGCGGACGCTGCAGGCCGCACTCGACGACTGGCATCGCATCGCGCCGCATCTCGCTGCCATGGCCGAATCGCTTGAGAATAATGCGGTGCCGTCTGTCCGCTTTCACGAGCATGACGCCCATTCGCCGCTGCCGCGCGCCTATCAATGGGCCGACGGCTCGGCCTATGTGAACCATGTCGAGCTGGTGCGAAAGGCGCGCGGCGTCGAGATGCCGCCAAGCTTCTGGACCGACCCGCTGATCTACCAGGGCGGCTCAGACTCCTTTCTCGCACCGCGCGACCCGATCCGGATGGCCGACGAGGCCTTGGGCATCGATATGGAAGGAGAGGTCGCCGTCATCGTCGACGATGTGTCGATAGGCGCAAGCCTCGATGAGGCGCGGGCGGCGATCCGGCTCGTCATGCTGGTCAACGATGTAACGCTGCGCGGCCTGACCGGACCCGAGCTCGCCAAGGGGTTCGGCTTCTACCAGTCGAAACCGTCATCGGCCTTTTCGCCGGTTGCGGTGACGCCGGACGAGCTGGGCGATGCCTGGGACGGCGGCAAGGTCAGCCTGCCGCTGCTGGTCGATCTCAACGGCAAACCGTTCGGCCGGGCGAACGCCGGCATCGACATGACCTTCGACTTTCCGGCGCTGATTGTTCACGCCGCAAAAACGCGGCCGCTGGCCGCCGGCACCATTATCGGTTCGGGCACCGTCTCCAACAAGCTCGACGGCGGGCCGGGCAAGCCTGTCTCGGCGGGCGGTGCCGGCTATTCCTGCGTCGCCGAGCTGCGTATGATCGAGACCATCGAAACCGGCGGACCGAAAACGCCGTTCCTGCGCTTTGGTGATAGCGTGCGCATCGAGATGAAGGACAGGGGCGGGCATTCGATCTTCGGCGCCATCGAGCAGAAGGTCGAGAAGTACGAGGGGGCAAGAGAATGACGGGCGAGACATTCTATCTGCTGTGCGGTGTCTGGGCCCTTGTCATGCTGGCGATCTTCATCCTGGCGATCCGGCTGAGCTATCGCATCGAGGCGCGCTCGCCCGGCCTGACCAACCGCAGCGGCTTTCCGCGCAAGGCGATGATGTTCCACACCGTCACCAACACGAATGTCGCGCTGGACCAGGAAACGCAAGCCATGCGGCGGCGCATGATCGGGCTGCTGCTGACTGTTTTGGCTGGGTTTGCGCTTCTATGGGCGGGTGTGTCGCTATTCCGGGTCGCGCCGTGAAGTCATGGACCTGCTGAACCATTTCCGGCGCATGGCAGCCAACAATCTGTGGTCCAACGACCGGCTCTACCGCGCCGTGCTGCAGCTTGAGCCCGGCGAATTCGAAGCCGAACGGACGAGCTTCTTTCCGTCGATCAAGGCAACGCTGAACCACATCCTGGCGGTCGATCACCTCTATCTCGATTTTCTCGAAGAGGGCGGCGTCGGCGCCGCCGCCCATGACGATTTTGTGCCGTTCAATGATGCCAAGGCGCTTTTTGTTGCACAGGCGGAGGCCGATCGGCGGCTGATCGCCTTTTGCGGCCGCCTGTCGGCGGACGATCTCGAGCGCCGCGTTCTCACCGACCGGCGCGAGGACGGCATGATACCGGAACGGATCGGTGACCTGCTCGCCCATCTCTTCATCCACGACATCCATCATCGCGGCCAGGTGCACGCGATGCTATCCGGCACCTCGGTGAAACCGCCGCAACTCGACGAGTTCTTGCTCGGCTATGATCTGAAACTCAGGAAAGCGGAGGTTGAGCGGCTGGGCTTGCGAGACCAACTGCTTGGATAATCATGCCAAAGCCACATCGTAACGAGCGAAATGCGGGTCGGATGTCAGGATGGTGAGGTTCTCCACTTGCGCCTGCGCAATCAGAAGTCTGTCGAACGGATCACCATGGTGGTGGGGTAGGCCGCCGACGGCGTTCGCGTGCTGGAAGGTTACGGCGAGCGGCTGAAATTGCATCCTTGGAAGCAGCGCTGGCAGATCGTCCGGCGCATTAAGTTTTCTGATCGAACGTTTGATGGCAATTTCCCAGACGCTTGCCGCGCTCGCGAACACCACCGCTTCCGAAGCCAGAATGACGCGGTGGTGCTCGCTAAGACGTCGATCGTCCGAAATCGACCAGAGGATGATGTGTGTGTCGGCGAGAAACGGGCCGACCGTCATTTCACGTACTCATCCCACTCGGGACCGAGTTCATCAAAATCGTCCGCAATCCGGATCTTGCCCTTCAACGCGCCTATACGCGGCAGGGGTTCGGCCACTGCCGGAGGTACGATACGCGCCGCCGCCTTGCCGTGGCGTGTGAGCACGATCTCCTCGCCGGCTTCCGCGCGGCTGACGAGTTCCGACAATTTGGCCTTGGCTTCGGCAATTGAAACATTCATGGTCAGACCTCTTATGACCAGAATTTAGGTCATAATTGATCAAACCACAAGGCACCTCGGCCGAGTTGGCTACGCTGCCTTGCCGTCCACCTTCAGCACGCCGCGCTTGATCTGGTCCTGCTCGATCGATTCGAACAAGGCGCGGAAATTGCCCTCGCCAAAGCCTTCGTCGCCCTTCCTCTGGATGAAC
Organism: Mesorhizobium sp. M0207; assembly: GCF_040321995.1. Classification (NCBI taxonomy): domain Bacteria; kingdom Pseudomonadati; phylum Pseudomonadota; class Alphaproteobacteria; order Hyphomicrobiales; family Phyllobacteriaceae; genus Mesorhizobium; species Mesorhizobium sp. M0207. The sequence goes on along the minus strand of NZ_JAMYSQ010000042.1, from coordinate 5,834 downwards.
TCGAAGAAGATCGGGCCGATCACTGTCCTGGAAAAGATCTGCAGCAGGATCTTGGTCGTGCCGCCGTCGACGACGCCTTCGCCGTCGATCAGGATACCGTGCTTCTTCATGCGCTCGATCGGCTCTTCATGGCCGTTCACGCGGGCATAAGACATGTCGTAATAGGTCTCCGGCGGGCCCGGCATGAACTTCAGGCCGTTGGCGGCGAGCCTGTCGGTGCCGCCGTAGATGTCGTCGGTGCCGACGGCGATGTGCTGGATGCCCTCGCCATTATACTTCTTCAGATATTCGGCGATCTGGCTGGTCTCGTCCTTGGACTCGTTGAGCGGAATGCGGATCTTGCCGCAGGGCGAGGTGATGGCGCGGCTGACCAGGCCGGTGATCTTGCCGTCGATGTCGAAGAAATGGATCTGTTTGAAGCCGAACAGGTCGCGATAGAAATCCCACCATTTGTCCATCTGGCCGCGATAGACATTGTGGGTGAGGTGGTCGAGGTAATAGAAGCCGACGCCTTCCGGCTTCGGGTCACGCTCGCCCAGCCAGTCGAACTCGGCATCATAGGCCGAGCCCTTCTCGCCGTAGGTTTCGATGAAATAGAGCAGAGACCCGCCGATACCGACGATCGCCGGCACATCGAGCGTCTTGTCGTTGCCTTCATAGGGCGTCGCGCCCTTGGCCACCGCGTGATCGAAGGCATGCCTTGCATCGACCACCCGCCACGCCATCGAGGCGGCGCAAGGGCCGTGCTTGTCGACGAATTTCATGGCATGCGAGCCGGGTTCGGCATTGACGACATAGTTGATGTCGCCCTGCCGCCAGACGGTGATGTCCTTGCTGCGGTGCTTGGCCACCGGCACATAGCCCATGCGGGTGAACAACTCGGCGAGCTTTTCCGGCTTGGCATGCGCGAATTCGACGAACTCGAAGCCGTCGGTACCGGCGGGATTGGTTTTGCTGATCGTGGCGGGCGGTGCGTCGTGCGGGAAGGGACCCATGGCAGTGTCCTCCAAAGCTGTTGTTGGCCGGGAAAAGCCATCTCAACACAATGATAACGCGGACGCGGTGCATGGTGCTTGCATTCAAACGCTTGAAATGATCAGATAATGCGTGAATTGTGCATATGTTTGGAAAAATCCATGGATGAGGCGCGCATCGACCAGTTTGACCGCAAGATAATGGCTCTATTGCAGGGCGATGCACGGCTGACCAACAACGATCTGTCGGAACGGGTGAACCTGTCCGCGTCGCAGTGCTCGCGTCGTCGCCAGCGGCTGGAGGAGGACGGCTATATCAAGGGTTACCGGGCGGTGCTCGACCGCGACAAGCTCGGTTTTTCCCTGGTCAATGTCATCTCGGTGACGCTCGCCACCCACAACCGCGACAATGCGCGGCGCTTCGGCGAATTGGTGGCGCGGCTGCCGCAAGTGCAGGAAGCGCACGCGCTGACCGGCGAGATGGATTATATATTGAAAGTGGTGACGCCCGATCTCAAATCATTGTCGGAGTTCGTCAACGGCGTGCTGCTGCCGCACGAATCGGTGCAGCACGTGAAGACGGCGATCGTGCTTGAGACATTGAAGGAAACCGGCGCGCTGCCGATTTAGCCCAGACGGCTTTTCGTTAGATATGGCGGAGGGGGGTATGAAGGATCGCCACAGTGCGGAACTTGACTTCCTCCGCTCGGAACGTGAGGCCTCTCACCCCTTCGACTGCTTGATCAGCCCATAGAGATTGGTGCAGCGGGCGCCGGAGCGGCAATAGGCGAAGACCGGGCTTTCGAGTTCGTCAAGCGCCTCGGCCTGGTCTTCGACATTCTCGGCCGTGATCTGGCCGCTGATGACAGGGATGTAGCGGAAGGCGAGCCCGGCGCCCTCGACCGCCGCTTTGACGGTGTCGGCCGATGGCTGGCCGGGCTGCTCGTCGTCCGGCCGGTTGCAGATCACGCTCTTGAAGCCGGCGGCCTTGATGGTCGCGACATCCTCGGGCTGGATCTGGCCCGAGACCGAATAGTCCTCGCTGATCTGACGGTATTCCATGGCAGTGTCCTCACAATCTGGCTAGCGGCAGTCTTGCCACTCCCGGACCCGGTCGGCAACAGCCATTAGATAGAAATCCGGCCGGGCAATTTCAGCCCGACCGGATGGAGTGACTCGACAGCTCAGCTGCCGAGGATCGCGCCTTTGATCTGGGCGATGTTGTTGTGCATCAGGTCGATATAGGTCGCGGCCGGGCCGTCGGGCTGCGACAACGCATCGGAATAGAGCGTGCCGCCCACCTTGATGCCGGTCTCGCTGGCGATCTGCTCGATCAGCCGCGGGTTGGTGATGTTCTCGACGAAGATCGCCGCCGCCTTGTCCTGCTTCACCTGGCTGACCAGCTTGGCGACGTCGGCGGCGGAGGGCTCCGACTCGGTCGACACGCCTTCCGGGGCCAGGAACGTCAAGCCGTAGGCCTGCTCGAAATAGCCGAAGGCGTCATGCGAGGTGATGACGACGCGCTTCTCCTGCGGGATCGACTGGATCGCCGCCTGCACTTCGCCCTCAAGCGCCTCGAGCTTTTGCGTATAAGCGGCTGCATTGGCCTTGTAGCTGTCGCAACCCGCAGCGTCGGCCGTGCAAAAGGCGTCGGCGATGTTCTTCACATAGATCTTGGCATTGGCGATCGACTGGAAGGCATGCGGATCGGTGACCGTCTTGCCGCCATCGGTTTCCGCGCCTTCGGCGGCATCGGCCTCGGCGAATTCGGGTTTGAAATTGATCGGCGTGACCCCCTTGGTCAGCACGGCAATCGAAGCCTTGGTGGCGCTGGCGTCGACCAGGCGCTGCAGAAAACCTTCGAAATGCAGGCCGTTGACCAGCACGATGTCGGCCTTGGCCATCGTCACAGCATCGGCGGGGCTCGGCTCGTAGACGTGGGCGTCGCCGTCCGGCCCGACGATGGTGGTCAGATCGATGCGGTCGCCGCCGACATTCTTGGCGAAATCGGCGATGATCGTGAAGCTGGCGACCACTTTCAACGGCTCTGCGAAGGCCGAAGATGCGCCAAAGGCGGTTAATGTTATAACGCTCACGGCCAAAGCGGCGCGGATCGATTTCAGCATGGACAGTTTCTCCTTGTTGGGATCAGGCAGTTCTGTGGCGGTGATGGACGATGCGGGCGCGCAGGATGCCGCGCGTGCCGAACAGGATCGAGGCGAAATAGACGACGCCGGCGGACAGGATGATGGCCGGGCCGGAGGGCAATGACGCATGGTAGGACAACAGCAGCCCGGCAATGCAGGAGGCAAAGCCGATTACTGTGGCCAGCACGCACATCGGCTCGACGCGCGAGGTCCAGAAGCGGGCCGCCGCTGCCGGCAGCATCATCAGTCCGACCGACAGCAAGGTGCCGAGCGCCTGGAAGCCGCCGACGAGGTTGAGCACGACGAGGCCGAGAAAGATGAAATGCACCGGGCTGCCCATCCGGCTGACCGAGCGCAGGAACAAAGGGTCGAGGCATTCGGCGACCAGCGCCCGCCAGAAGGTGGCGAGGCTGACCAGCGTCACCACGACGATGCCGCCGATCAGCGTCAGCGCCTCGTTGTTGAGCGCCAGCACGGTGCCGAACAGCACATGCATGAGATCGACGCTGGAGCCGCGGATCGACACCATGAGCACGCCGATGGCCAGCGAAATCAGGTAGAAGGCCGCCATCGAGGCGTCCTCGCGCTGGATGGTGAAGCGCGAGACGGCGCCGGCGCCGAGCGCCACGATGATGCCGGCGATCAGTCCGCCGATCGTCATCGGCAGGATCTCCAGGCCATAGAACAGGAAGCCGGCGGCGGCACCCGGCAGGATGGCATGCGCCATGGCATCGCCGGACAGGCTCATGCGCCGCAGCATCAGGAACACGCCGACCGGGCAGGCGCCGAGCGACAGCATCATCGAACCGGCAAGCGCCCGCTGCATGAAGGCGTAGTCGGCGAAAGGAGCGACGAACAGACCGTAAAGCACCTCCATCATGCTGCCCTCGGCCCGGAGCCGTGATAATGCTCGTGGTCATGGCTGTGCTCGTGGCCACCGTGCTCGTGATCATGCTCGCCGGGCTCACACCATGGCGCGTTGTCCTCCCAGGCTTCGTGGAAGCGGCGCGCGCGCAACAGATTCTCAGGCCGCAGCGTCTCTTTGGTCTCGCCCCAGGCGATCGGCTGGCGCGCCAGGAGCAGTGTTTCGGGGAAATTCTGCCGCACCAGATCGAGATCGTGGACCACAACCATGATCGTGCGTTCCTCGCCGTGCCAGCGCTTGATCAGCGCGATCAGGTCGCCGACCGTCTTGGCATCGACGGCGTTGAACGGCTCGTCGAGCAGGATGAGCTCGGCATCCTGCAACAGCACGCGGGCAAACAGCGTGCGCTGCAGCTGGCCGCCCGACAGTGTGTCGATCGGGCGCTTCTCGAAGCCACCGAGGCCGACGGCCATCAGCGCCTTGCTGACCGAGTCGCGGTCTTCCCTCGTATAACGGCCGAGCATGCCGCGCCGCGGCCACAGGCCAAGCGAAACCAGGTCGACGACCCGGGCCGGAAAGGAGCGGTCGAGCTCCGATTGCTGCGGCAGATAGGCGGCGCGTACGCCGGGCGCCCGGATCACCGCGCCGGCCATCGGCTTCAGGACGCCGACAATGCCCTTCATCAGCGTCGACTTGCCGGAGCCGTTGGCGCCGACGACCGCCGTCAGCGATCCCTTGCGGATCGTACCATTGAGGTGGTGGACCGCAGGATGGCTATTGTAGCCCAGCGTCAGGTCGCGGAAGGTCAGGCAGGTTTGGCTCATGTGACGATCCATGGGGCGATGATCGGTGCTGCAGGGGCGGATTCGATATGTGATGTTATTACATTAGTCAACAAGCCAATCGGGCGGAATTGCGGCCGGGCCGTCTTGTTGTGTGCTTTGGCTTGGCTCAAGAAGTTCCGCTCGAGCGGCCTTGCCCCCGGCGAACCCGGCCCCTAAACAGGCGCAGCGACAAGAGGAGAAGGAATATCCAATGAGCATTCGTCGTATCGATGTAGGCCCGCGCATGAGCCAGATCGTCATCCACGGCAACACCGTCTATCTGGCCGGTCAGGTCGGCAAGCCGGGCGGAAACGTCGGTGCCCAGACCAGGGACATTCTGGCGGCGATCGACGAATTGCTGGCCAAGGCCGGCACCGACAAGACCAAGATCCTGCAGGCGATCATCTGGCTGGCCGACATGAGCACCTTTGCCGAGATGAACGCGGAGTGGGACAAATGGGTACCGCAAGGCAACACGCCGGCCCGCGCCACCGGCGAAGCCAAGCTTGCCGGACCGGAATATCTGGTCGAGATTATTGTTACCGCGGCGATTTGAGGCGCGGCTCCTAACCCTCCCCCCTCAAGGGGAGGGTCGGCGAGTAGTCGGAGCGAAGCGGAGACTGCGAGACTGGGTGGGGTCGGCGAGGTTGCACCGACCCCAACCCGCGTCACAAATGCCGCCATGCGGCAATTTGCTCCGCGACCCTCCCCTTGAGGGGCAGCGCCATCGCAGGTGGAGAGCCGAGGCTTTCGCTCTACGATGTACCCCCACCCCTAACCCCTCCCCACAAGGGGGAGGGAGACTTCCGTTGGCGCTGACCTCGGCAAATTTGCCTGCCTTTCGGCGCCAAAAGGGGAAGTAAGGGCATGCGGCAGCGTTCCCTCCCCCTTGTGGAGGGCTTTGCATGAAGGGTGTGCTTCACCTGATTGGCCTACTGGGCGTCTTTTGAAGGCGTCTAAGGCCTCGCCCTGTCGCCCTGGCGCGGCATCGACCGGCATCATTGGCCCGATCGGCTCGATTTTG
>NZ_JAMYSQ010000041.1:0-37797 GCF_040321995.1 Mesorhizobium sp. M0207 | reverse complement strand
ATCGAAGAGGTCGAGGAGAGGCTAAGGCCTATCGCAGACCCAAAAAGCTCAAAATGGCGATTACGATCACGATCGCGCCGACCAGCCAGATAATGTTGTTCATCATTGCACTCCTTCGCCTCCGGGCGGGGCGCACGCCGGGGCGAAGCCCGCCACGCAAGTGGAACATTAGATGCGGCTAAAGGTTCCTCGCGGGCCTCGCTGTCGAAAGAGCCACCGCACCAGTCGGCACGGCGGGCGACGCAGAGTTTTACCCCGGTGGTGGCGCAGCAGACGGCATTGCATCCAAAGGCTCAGCTGATGCTTCGGGACCAGTCATCTACCTGGCGCTCTGCCTCTTCCTTGGCGATGCCATATCGCTCCTGGATACGTCCCAAAAGCCGGTCCCGGTTGCCCTCGATGCGATCAAGATCGTCGTCGGTGAGGTCACCCCACTGCTCCTTCGCCTTGCCTTTGAACTGCGTCCATTTTCCCTTGATTTGATCCCAGTTCATGTGTTCCTCCTTGCTTGCGCGCCAGCTCGCGTTGTTGAAAGCCACCTTTCAGGAGAAACCGCTCAGGCGATAGGCTCGGTTGATGCCAACAAAAACTGGGTTGCCAATGCCCTTGCTACAAGCCCGGAAGGCTACGCAACGCATCGAGGAGATCAGGAGGACAGCCCGGGGGCTTTGGAACTCGCCTTAATCCGGCAAAAGGATCTGAAGCTTTACGTCCGCGGGCCGGGCTTCGACTGCGCGGTTGAAGGCGTTGATGGAATCTTCGAAGGGGAAGGTCGCCGAAATGAGTGGCTTTAGGTCGACCCGGCCCGACCCCATCAGCGCGATTGCCCGCTCATATTGGTGGGCATATCGGAATACCGTTTCGATGCGAACTTCCTTGGTCGAGGCGGTGGCGACATCGAATGCGATCGGCGCCACCGGCAGGCCGACCACCACTACCGCGCCACCGGGCCGCGGCAGATCGAGCAGGGTCTCCCATGCCTTGGACGAGCCCGAGCATTCAAACACCACGTCGGCGCCCCAGCCATCGGTCAGGCGCTTTACCTCCGCCGCCAGGTTCCTGTCGCGGACGTTGATCGGGATCACGCCTTGATAGCCGCCGGCGATGTCGAGCTTGGGTTGGGCGAGATCTGCAACAACGGCGCGGGCGCAGCCGCCGGCGAGCGCCGCGATCGCCACCATCGTGCCGATTGGCCCTGCGCCAATCACCACCGCCGTGTCGCCCGGCGCGATCTTTGCTTTGGCAGCCGCCTGCATGCCGACAGCGAAGGGCTCCACCATGGCGCCTTCGGCGAAGCTGACATTGTCGGGCAGTTTGAAAGTGTAGTTGGCGGGGTGGACGACATAGGGCGTCAGCACGCCGTGGATCGGCGGCGTTGCCCAGAACCTGACCGCTGGATCGATGTTGTAGAGGCCGAGCCGGCTCGCCCGCGAATTGGGATCGGGGATACCCGGCTCCATGCAGACGCGGTCGCCGACCTTCAGATGCTCGACGCCTTCCCCCGTTTCGGAGACGGTGCCGGCGGCTTCATGGCCCAAGACCATCGGCGCTTCGACCACGAATGGGCCGATGCGGCCATGCGTATAGTAGTGCACGTCGGAGCCGCAAATGCCCACCGTATGGATCTTGATGCGAACTTCGCCCGGGCCGACGGTCTGTGGCAGATCGATGTCACGCAGCTTGAGTTCGTGCTGGCGTTCGAGGACAAGGGCGCGCACGTTCGACATCGACGTAGTCTCCTCTAAAGTTTATTGTAGGGGCCTTCGTGACCTTACTTGCACTCGGCGCGTTCATCATAGCCGCTCGTTCACGGCTTCAAAATCCAGCTCGGAAAACAGGGGTATTGCCTGATTCCGACTATCCGTACCAACTTCCCGGCCAAAGGACTTTGAAGGCCGGCCATGCCGCTGCCGAATGCCCTCGGCGGAGTTCGCCCCGAGACTCCCCACTCCCCACTCCCCACTCCCCAGCCTCCAAGCCAGCAGGCCGGCATCGGTCAGTCATCAACAGGAGTCCAGCAGGTGCGCGATACCCGACGCTACATGCCATGGAACGCTTGCCCAATCCGCTTCTGGTCGATGCGGCCCACCAGGTGAAATGTCCGCCATCGTTTTTTTTGGCGCCAGAAGTTCCCGGTTCGCTTCCGGCCCATAATGCTGCCCGGGCGGCAATGCGCTTCATTAACGTCATTCTCCATCCGAAGCGCTCAGGCCGGAAGCTGCGGTGCGTAAGACGCCGGGTCATTGCCCGCCGCGGATAAGTTTGCAGCTGGACGATATTGGCCAGCCGGGCGATCCCAGCATTTGGCATTGCTTCGGCGAGTCAATACTGAGCCTGCGCTTACGCGCCATCCTTCTCGACAAGACCAACGGCTGGACCCGATCGAGTGCAGACGGGTTCAGTTGGTGCTGGTTGTGGCGGTGAACCCGCACTGCTTCTGTTCCATATCGATCTGCTTCGTCATGCGGATGGCGTTCTGTGCGTAGGCTTCCGTCACGGAGCCACTATTCACAGTCTTGTCCTTCAGCGGGCTCACGCCTGCGCAGAGGTGGAAAACATGCGGCTCGCTGGACTTCGCGGCTCCGTTTTCGGGCGCGATCCAGTAGACGACATCCTGACCGGCGGGGTGGCTCGCGTCCCGCGTCGCCGCCGCCACGGCGGCGGTGTCCGTTGCAATCGCCTGCGCCTGAGCGGCGACATCGGGCGAACAGGCCGTGGTGGGCTGCCCCGACTTGATCTGGGCTGCGCATGCGTTCATATCCTGGGTGTACTGTTCGACCGACGGGGGTTTGAAACTGATCCCCATGACCGTCGCGAGCACGGCCAGCGCGGCGCCGACGCCGCCGGCAACCTTCTTGGTCCGCGGATCCATGTTCTTGTCAGTGAGGATCAGGAAAACCAGCGGGAGGAAGGCAATCAGTGTGATGATTGCGCCGAGCTGGTTTTGGAAGAAGAACCTACCCGCGTCGGATGCACGAGCCGGATCGTGCCTGTTGGCCGCCTTCCATAGCAAGTTGCCGGCGATTGCGAAAATCGCGATGCCGACCAGAAGGCCGATGACCAGCGGCAGGTGTCCCTGGTCGAACTTGTTCTGGCGAAGCAGCATAATTCCGTAGATCTCGCCGCCAATGGCGACGACCCACGAGAGTGCGGCGAAAAGGCGAAGACGCGTGGCGGAGGACTTCTGGCCCTGCGTCGCTTGCCAATCCTTGGTAACGTCTGGCTTGTTGTCGGTCATTGACCAGATCCCCTGATATCGACACTTCTGCGGGCGGCGTTAGACCAGAAGGCCAACCCGCCCTGCGCAGCGTCATTGAACGAGCGTCACCTGCCTTAGCGACACGGCAAAAATGTGAGCGCCACGGCAGGCCTCATCTCCATTCATGATTCATATTGCGCATGAGTGAATCCGTCCATACCCACGCAGGCAGACGCCTATGCGGCGATGGCTTCGTTCTTGTTAATCTCTGGTTAATCTCTGGCTCGAACTTGACGCTGCCTTGCCTCGCTTCCCGGCGGCGGTCGCCCCATTCCCGACACCAGCCGAAGCGAAGTGACGAACCATTGAACGAGACAGTTCTAACGAGACAAATATTGCGGCAAGATCGACGCGGATAGCGGCCGTGGTGTTGGCTTGCATGCTGACCTCCAGGTGATGTTGGCGACTTCGCTCTGGCAGAGCGCTGGTCGCGATTCAGTCGCCGCATGGACGCCAAGCTTGGCCCCGACCATCTGCATTGATAATAATGCAGATTTGCATTGTCTTATCGCGATAAACAGGAAACGTTTAATATGACAACGTTGACAGTGACGACAAGGGGGCAGGTGACGTTCCGCAAGGACGTGCTGCAACATCTGGGCATCAAGCCGGGCGAGAAGATCGAGCTTGATCTGCTGCCCGACGGTCGGGCGGAATTGAGGGCTGCACGGGCGAAGGGGTCGTTCCGGGACCTCCACGGCTTCCTCAGAGGCAAGACGAACGGCCGGGTGCTCAGCATCGAGGAGATCAACGAGGCGATGGCGGAAGCGGGCGCTGTGGCCGGGTCCGGCGAGGAATGAGGGTTACGGCCGACACGAATGTGCTGCTGCGCGCCTATGTCGCCGATGATGAGGGGCAGGCGGCCATTGCTGTCGACCTGCTGGCCAAAGCGGACATCGTGGCCGTGAGCGTGAAGGCCTTGTGCGAGTTCCCAGGGTTCTGGCCCGGCAGTACCAGACAGAGCGCGAAAATTTGCCGCGGCGATCCGGGCGTTGCTGAACACCGCGAATGGTTGTCGTCAACCGGCCGGCAGTTTCTGCGGGGCAAAAGTCGATCAGTGGGTTGCGAAACCGCCGCTGACCAGGTTTGGCAAGTACTGGACGTCAAGCCGCATTTGCGCAGGGCTCGGCGTCCCGGAAGCATCGCCGATGCCTGCGCAGTGACTGCGTCCTTGTTATAGCCAGCATCGCCAACAATCGCCCAGCCTGGCCCGTATGGCGCTGCGCCAGCGAGCGGCCTCTCGCGCCTTGCTGCGCCAAGACGGTCGGCGAAGGCAGGCCATCCCGGCTCCGATCAAGAGCCCCGCGCGCCAGCCGGGCCACCAAGGTTGCCGCGATCACCCTTGATGTCGTAGAGCCTACGGTCGGCGGTTAAAATTGGTGGAGAAGGATATATGCCAGAGCACCTGAAACTCGTCTCGACTGCCAAGTCGCATGGCGGCGCCCAGCATGTTTACTCGCATCTCTCCACGAACTGCTCGTGCGAAATGACGTTTGCCATTTTCGTGCCTCCGCAGGCACGGGAAAGCCGTTGTCCCGTGGTCTGGTACCTCTCCGGGCTCACCTGCACCCATGCAAATGTGATGGAAAAAGGTGAATACAGACGTATTGCCGCCGAACTTGGCGTGATCGTTGTCTGTCCCGACACCAGCCCGCGTGGTGCCGACATTCCGGATGAAAAGGACAATTGGCAGTTCGGCAGCGGCGCCGGTTTCTACCTTGACGCGACGCAAGAGCCGTATGCCAAGAACTATCGCATGTATTCCTATATCGTCGAGGAGCTGCCAGCCGTGATCGGGCGCGAATTTCCCGCCGATATGGCGCGCCAGTCGATCTTCGGCCATTCGATGGGCGGGCATGGCGCGCTGACGATCGCACTGAACAATCCCGGGCGTTTCAGAAGTTGCTCGGCCTTTGCGCCGATCGTGCAGCCAAGCACAGCCGGCTGGTCGAAGCCGGCTTTCGAAAAATATCTCGGCCTGGATGAGGCCTCGTGGCGGCGCTACGATGCAACTTCGCTCATCGAGGATGGGCACCGTTTCCCGGAATTCCTGGTCGATCAGGGAACGTCAGACGGTTTCCTCCAGGAGGGCCTCAGGCCTTGGCTGCTCGAAGACGCCTGCTCCAAGGCAGGCATTCCGTTGAAATTGCGGATGCAGGACGAATACGATCACTCCTATTTTTTCATTTCGACATTCATGCATGACCATATGACGTGGCATGCCCAACGGCTTTCACGAGGGTAGGCCGTAGGAATTGGTCGGCAGTCAGGCGGGCTCGGTGACGACGCCGATGCGCCGGTAGACGAATGGTTCGTCCTTCGAAGGAACCGTCGCAGCGCGCTGGGCCTCGTCGATCAGCATTGCCATGCGCGCATGGATCGGCGATTTCGCGCAAGCCGGGTCCGTCGCGGCGGCATCGCCGGCGATTGCCATCGCCTGGCAGCGACAGCCGCCCCAGTCGATCTCGCGCCGCTCACAGTTGCGGCAGGGCTCCTGCATCCAGTCCGTGCCTCGAAAGGCATTAAATGCCGGGGAATCGGTCCAGATCGCGGCCAGGCTGCGTGATCCAAAACGCTCGAAGCCGAGCGACGGTATGGTCTGGGCGGCATGGCATGGCAGTACGGTGCCGTCCGGCGTCACCATGAAGGCGTCGCGCGCCCAGCCGCCCATGCACGGCTTGGGATAGACGGCGAAATAATCCGGCGTGACGAAATCTATGTTCATGATGCCGGTGAGCCGTTCGCGCGCCGCCGCGACGATCTCCGCCTGGCGGTCGACGGCCGCACGCTCGGGCATCAGTTGATCGCGATTGGTCAGCGCCCAGCCGGCGTACTGCACGTTGGCGATCTCGAGACGCTCCGCACCCAGCGAAAGGGCCAGATCGATGAATTCCGGTACCTCCTCGATATTGTGGCGATGGATCGGCGCGTTGATGGTAAGCGGCAAGCCGGCCGCGCGAGCGCGGCGTGCCGTCTCCAGCTTCTTTTCGTGGCTGCCCCTGTGATTGCCGATGCGCTCGGTGGTCGCCGGCCGTGCGCCTTGAAAGCTCAGTTGCAGATGGTCGAGCCCGGCTTCGGCAAATGCCTCGATGCGGCCATCCGCAATGCCGACCCCGGCGGTGATCAGGTTGGTGTAGACGCCGCGCGCCGAAAGCCCGGCGATCAATTGCTCGAGATCGCGACGCAGCGTCGGTTCACCGCCGGACAGATGCACCTGGAGAACGCCAAGGTCGGCCGCCTGCGAGAACAAGTCGAGCCAGCTCTGCGTGTCGAGTTCGCGATTGGCCCTCAGCAATTCGAGCGGATTGGAGCAATAGGGGCATTGCAGCGGGCAGCGATGCGTCAGTTCCGCCAGCATGCCGATCGGGGGGAGAGGGGGCTCGCTCATAGCTTCACCAGCAGCTTGTCCGACCATTCCTGCAGGAAGGCGACGACATCGGCCGCCACAGCCTCCCGTTCGGCATCATAATCTGCGGCAAGGCCGGCAATGATGTCACCGACCGTGGACCGTCCGTCGCAGCGGCGCAATATGTCGAGGCTGATGTCGTTTGGCCAGAACACCTTTTCGGGCGAAAGCACGGCGAACGCCTGGCGCACGGGGTCATGCTGTATGCGCACGTGCTTCGGCAGCGATGGAACCGACTGCAGCGACACCATGGCTCTTTCGCGCAGTGCCATCATTGGGCTGCCTCGGGACGGAAGGCGCCGGGCGGGATATTGCCCGGCTCGCCATAGGCGTGTTGAAGCGCGTCGAGCATGGCCCAGAGTATATCGCATTTGAACACCAGTGCATCGATCGCCTGCTGCTGGCGTTCCGCCGCGTCGGCATGTTCGAGCACATAGGCGAGGGCGAAGTCGGCGTCGCGCGAGGCCTGTTCGGGGCGTCGGGTGAAATAGGCCAGCGTGTCCTCGGTGATATAATCGTATTTGGCCAGCATCGCGGGTACCCGCTCGCCGATGATGAGCGGCGAGAACATCTCGGTCAGCGACGACGCGACCGCCTCCAGCAGGGTCCGGCTCGTGCAAAAGGAGAGGTAAGCGCCAACCGCAAAACGTGTCGCCGGCAGGGCCAGCCTCTCGCTCTTCACCGCGTCGGTATCGAGACCGAGCGAGGTCGCCAGGTGCAACCAGCGCGCAATACCGCCGCTCCAGCCGTCCTCGCCGTCATGATCCTCGATGCGTTTGCGCCAGGCGGCGCGAAACGCCGGATCCTCGGCATGCGCGAGGATCATGGCGTCCTTGCGCGGAATGACCGCCTGATAGCAATAGCGGTTCAGCGCCCAGGCCTGCATCTCGGTCCTCGACAGCGCACCGCTGGTCATCCTGTGATGGAAAGGATGGCGGTTGTGATAGCGCTCGGCACCGACCTGCCGCAGCACTGCTTCGAGCTCGCTTGAGGACAGGCCGTTGCTGGCCGCGTCGTGGAAATCACTCAAAGTTCTATCTCCATCCCGTCGCAGGCCACTTCCCAGCCAGCCGCTTCGACGGCTGCATGCTCGGCAGAATTCTCGTCCAGAACAGGATTGGTGTTGTTGATGTGGACGAAGACACGGCGGCCGATCCTCACATCGGCCAAGCCGGCGATCGACCCCGCGTCTCCCGACATTGCCAGATGCCCCATGCGTGCACCCGTCTTTTGGCCGACGCCGGCAGCAAACATCTCGTCGTCGGTGAAGACCGTGCCGTCGAACAGAAGGCATGCGGCATCGGCTAGCCGCGTGCGCAGGGTCGCATCGATGCGGGCGCAGCCGGGGATGTAGAAGACGGAGCCGCGACTGCCGGCACCGGCGATACGGACGCCGATCGTGTCGCCGGCATCGGAGCTGAAATTGGCATCCGGCTGGCCTCTTTCTTCGAGATAGAGGGCTATCTTCCCGGGCACGGGAAAGCTCTCGACAGCCACCCCGGTGTCGTGGCCGTCTGCGTCGCAGATCGACAGTTCTTGCGCCGGCGGCAAGATGCGTCGCGGCACGAGCGCCGGATCGAGGACATTGAAAATCGAATTCTCCTCCAGCGTCGCCAGAACCTGTGTCGTTGCATAGATAGCGAAAGGCTGCCGCTCACGCAGGCTGAGCAGGCCGGCGACATGATCGACATCGGCATTGGTCAGCACTACCGCGCGAATAGGCGTCGAGCGCAGCGGCGCATCGTGCGCGGGCTGCAATTCAGGCGTTGCCGCGATCTGCTGGCGAATGTCGGGCGAGGCGTTGAACAGAACCCAGCCGAGGCCATCCGCCGACGCGGCGACACTCGATTGGGTTCGTGAATGCACACCAGCTACCCCGGTGCGAGCCGCACGGCTCAGACGATAATTGCAGTTCCATTGCGGAAAGCCGCCGCCGGCCGCCGATCCGATGATTCTCAAGCGCATGAAAACGCCCGCCCCGCGGCTTCTCTGACCAGCAGCCAATTTGCAGCCGCAAAAAACGGCCCGCCCGCTTTGCGCGCCTCAAACTCTTTCACGAAAATCCCATACGGCAAGGGGATGCGTGCCCCTGTTGCCAGGGACACGCACCTCTGCGGCCTACTTCTTGGGAGTAATTTCAGCAGGCAGATAGCGCGAAATTTCAAAGCCCGCAGCAACCTGGCACATGGTCGGTTTTGTCCAGCTCTTCTTCATAACATTTCTCCTCTTCTACCAGCCCGAAGGGGCCGATCCGGTGGTTAGCCAACCATTGCAGGGCACCGAAGCAATGGCTCGTCCATCACGTTCTCAAAATGGACAAATGAACACAAGGTTTTGAAAGACCGAAAAACAAAAAAGTATCGAAAGTAGCTGTAGTCTTCTCTTCAATTGTTCATCGCGTAGGTTTTTCCTCCTCCTGACCCATCCCAACTATTGCGTAATCGGATTGTCGTGCTCGTCGATCAGCGGCACATTGTAACCCAGCAGGAGCTTGGTGATCTCCGCCTGGTTTTCCCTGATCACCCGGTTTAGCGTCCGTTTCCATTCCTGGTCGGACGGACGTACACCCATGGTAATGCGGTAGGACATGCGCGAGCCGGTTTTTTCCTTCAACAGCGGAACAATGGTGACATCGGCTCCGAGTTCCCTGGCATAGTAGCCCGCCATCGGCCCCCACAGGACCGCCGCGTCGATCTTGCCGGCGAGCATGTCCTTAATCATGACCTCCCCCATGGAAGGCGTGACGCGCGTATCCACCGCCAGCGGGTAGATCTTGGCGGTCCGCAGAAGCTTGTTGGCGGCCATGTTGGCGGTTGGCGGCGTGCTTTCGACGACGCCGATTCTCTTGCCGGAAAGTTTCGGGTCTTCGATCGTCTCGATGCCTTCCATGCCGTTGCCTTTGGGGTATACGAGCACATAGGCGGAGCGGTAGTAGGCGTTGGTGTTCTGCACCAGTTCATCGCCTTGGGCGTAGCCCATGATGATGTCGCATCGATTGGCCCCCAGCGTATTGCGCACAAAGCCGGTGACAGTGGGAAACCACGTGTAAGCGACTGATTTTCGCCCCGTCTTCTTGGCAACCAGTTCAGCCAGCTTGTTTTCGAAGCCTTGGCCGTTCTTGTCGGTAAAGGGCATGTTCGAGGGATCTGCGCAGACGCGCAGAATGTCGGGATCGACCAGTTCGCCCGCAGCGCCAAGCCTGGCATTTTGCGCCAGAACATTCGACGGCAGCAAGGCGAGCGCGCCGAGGATCGGCAGAACGACACGCAGCTTCGATGCAGTGCAGCCGGTCATATCATCCACCCATGCAGGATGCTTCGGCATCCTTGGCTGCCTGAGCCTTGTTTTCGTGCTTCGGCGGCCTGCCGCGGGGTGCCGCGCCATCGGCGCGCGCGCGCAGATAGACGTAGAGATCGTCCAGGTAACAATAGACGTTCTTGTTGTCGCCAAAGGCGGGCATGACGTTTTCCTTGCCGCCGCCGACATTCTTGCGGCCCTCGGCGACGATCGACAGGAACGTGGCGTAATCCATGGTCTTCAGGCTATTAGCCAGGGCAGGCGCATAGCTCGAACCTGTGGCGTCCTGTCCGTGACAGACATGGCAATCTGAGTGATACCGGCGGTACCCGCTGAAGGTGTACCAATCGACGGTTCCGTTTTCGATCTTGTAGGTCGGATTTCCGTCCGCATCTAAATATTTGCCTCCTTCTTGCTTCACCGCCTTGGCTTTCTCCATGCTGTCTTCGGCCCGTGCCAGACTTGAGCTGGCCAGAGGCAGCAGGACCAGGGCGAGAGCGGAAACTGCAATGCGAACGATCATTCAGGCTCTTCCTTCGTTTGCCAGAAACCCTGGCTGCCGTCGTGCAGCGGCATTGATCGGAGTTGGGTGCGCGGCGCAATCGAGAGCCCGGTTCCCGGCTTCGGGGTGACCCGGGCTCTCGTTTTCGAACCTAGCCGTAAGGCTCTTCCCGGTTATCAGTCCGGGAGGCCGAAGACGGTGAGCTGGCCGCCCAGCGTCGTATAGTCGGCAAGTGCCGCATAACCGCCGACGGCACCCAGACCGGCGGTTCCAACGACCGCGGCCTGATCGCCCTGCGCACGGCCCTGATCAACGGCGCCATGCCAGGCGGCGGCGTTGTCGGGCGAAAGCAGCCCACCTGCCAGACCGATACCGGCCCATCCACCGACGCCGGACAGAACGGCGACGTACTGCTTGCCGTCATGCTCGTAGGTCGTGATGTTGCCGATGATGCCGGACGGGGTCTTGAACTTGTAGAGTTCCTTGCCGTCCTTATCGACCGCCTTGATGTAGCCTTCGAGGGTACCGTAGAAGACGACGTCGCCATCTGTCGCCAATGCGCCCGACCACACCGAGAACTGCTCGGGCTTCGACCAGACGATCTCACCCTTGGCTGCATCCCAGGCAATGAAGTTGCCCATGTTACCGTCACCGCCGGGCGCCGCATACATCGACACGGTGGCGCCCACATAGGGCTGACCGGCGGTGTAGCTCACTTTGTAAGGCTCATAGTCCATGCAGACATGGTTGGTCGGCACGTAGAACAACCCGGTCTTCGGCGAGTAGGCGGCCGGCTGCTGGTCCTTGGTTCCAAGCGCGGCCGGGCAGATACCGGTCGAGTTGTTGTCTTCGCCGTTCTGCTGGGTCGAATACTTGGCCACGACCTGCGGGCGGCCATACTGGTCGCTCTTGGGATCCATGTTGACTTCCGTCGCCCAGTTCACTGCCGGATCGTATTTTTTGGCGACGAGAAGTTCGCCGCTGGCTCGATCCATTGTGTAGGCAAAGCCGTTGCGGTCGAAATGCACCAGCACGTCGTGCTTGGCGCCGTTGACCTCCATGCCATCGACGAGAATCATCTCGTTGATGCCGTCATAGTCCCACTCATCATGCGGGGTCATTTGGTAGAGCCATTTGGCAACACCGGTATCCGCATCGCGAGCCATGATTGTCATGGACCAGCGATTGTCACCGGGGCGCTGGACCGGGTTCCACGTCGAGGGATTGCCGGTGCCGTAATAGACCAGGTTCAGCTTGGGATCATAGGAATACCATCCCCATGTCGTGCCGCCGCCTGTCTTCCACTGTTCGCCTTCCCAGGTGTTCGTGCCGGAATCCTTTCCGACAGGCTTGCCGAGATGGGTGGTCTTCTCGGGATCGAGAAGGGTGTCTGCGTCAGGACCTTCCGAATAGGCTTTCCAGGCGAGCTTGCCGTCTTTCAGATTGTAGGCGGCCAGCCAGCCGCGAACACCGAATTCAGCACCGGAGACGCCCACGAGCACCTTGTCCTTGATGACTACGGGTGCCGACGTGCCGGATTCGCCCTTTCCGCCGTCGGTCTGGTCTCCGTTCTTGACAGACCAGACGACCTTGCCGGTCTTGGCATCGAGCGCGACGACGGTGGTGTCGGCCTGGTTGAGAATGATCTTGCCGTCGCCATAGGCAACACCGCGATTGACCGTATCGCAGCACATGATCGGAATGACGTTCGTGTCCTGCTTGGGCTCGTATTTCCACAGGATCTTGCCGTCATTCTTGAGGTCCAGAGCATAGACGTTGTTTGGGAAAGGCGTGTGGACATACATCACGTCGCCGATGACCAGCGGCCCGCCTTCGTGACCGCGCAGCACGCCGGTGGAAAAGCTCCATTTGACCTGCAGGTTCTTCACATTGTCGGCAGTGATCTGGTTGAGTTTGGAATAGCGGGTGTTGGCGTAGTCACCCGTCTGCATCGCCCAGTTCTTCGCATCCGATGCGAGCTTTGCAAGGTCTTCATTGGCCGAAGCCGTATAGGCAGCGCCGAGCGATAAAAACGCCGCGGTCGTCAGAATGTAAGTAGTTTTCGCAAGTACACGCATCCAAAATCCTCCCGGGTTCGCAGTGAAGAATCGACCGTCAAGCCCCACAAGGGCTTGCCCAAGCAATTCATGTTGGGAAGTTATTTTCCGGCAGCTGTCACGACCTACCCCGAAGCAGAGGGCACCGTTACCGCCCGCCCCCCTTGGTCTTCGAAAGACTGCCGCCGCTCCCTGATGACGGTGGCGCTCTTGAAGCCGGAAACAGGAAAAAGCTATGTCATCGTAAAAGGCCAGGCAAGCAAAAACCTACAATGGGTCGCTGCGCTGCAATATCGATATGGTGCGATGCAATATTTAGAAACAATTAAAATAAGCGCCGCGTGAAAAACTAATAAGAGGATGACCGCCAGCCGCGAGATATATAGCAAACATATTGTTCGCGTATTCTCGAGGTGATACACATTTGACTTTATTTCGATATATTCTGCGGGGCACTTACGAGTAAGTATGCGGGCGTCTCGCTCGTTGCCGATAGTGAGCGAAGCATGAAATGAACGCATGAAGGAGGGTGCGCAGCGGGTCATGAAGCGGGCTCTTGTCGGTCCATAGGGCATTCCTCCTTTGGTCCTATACGCAGGCCATGGGAGCTTGACTGGCTTTGCGGCACGTCGCCAATTGGAGCGATGACCCCGTCTGGATGCATGGTGTCCAGGCCAACTGGAGGTTCCTCATGATAAGGTCTGTTGGATCTCTCACCTTGCCGGCGGCCTTTGCGGCGACGCTGGCTTTTGCGAACTTGGCCAACGCCGCGGGAGACTACCCGACGGCAACGATTGCCGACTACGTGCTCGGCTGCATGCAAACAAATGGCCAGACACGTCAGGCGCTTGAAAGCTGTTCCTGCTCGATCGATGTCATCGCCTCGATCCTTCCTTACGATCACTATGAGAGGGCGGAGACCTTCAAAAGCATGTCGCTGACGACAGGGGAGGCGGCAGGGTTGTTTCGCGAAAGCGCGCCAGCGAAGGCGGCGCGCACGGAACTGAAACGCGCGCAGGCCGAAGCCGACGTACGTTGCTTTTAGTCAGGCGGAACAGGCACGCGTGGCCGTGCGCCTCACAGTCCCGCCGTTTCTATGGCCATTGGCTGCGAAATACCTTGCAATCCGCATTCGAGCCGTAAGGCGATCAGGCCACACCCGGAAATTTTTGCTGGAACGACTGCAAAAGGTCGCTGATCACCTGTGGATTGCGATGCTGCCGCGGCACTCTTACGTCGAACATGCCGAGCACGTGGGCTGGGCGCTGCGCAAGCACGATGATGCGGTCCGACAGCATCAGCGCCTCGCGCAGATTGTGCGTGACCATCAAGGCGGTCGTAGGCCGCGCCGACCAGACGGTCAAAAGCAATTGCCGAAGCCGCTCGGCGGTCTGTTCGTCGAGGGAGGCAAAGGGTTCGTCCAGGAAAAGCACCGCCGGTTCGGTGGCGAAAGCCCTGGCAAGCGCTGCCCTGCGCGCAAGGCCGAGCGAAAGCTCCGCCGGATAGAGCGAGCGCACGCCGGCGAGGCCGAGAGTGTCAAACAGCTCGTCGAGACTCTTCGCTCTTAGGCTTTTCGGCAGCGCCAGCCTGACATTCTGCTCCACCGTCCGCCACGGCAGCAAAGTCGGCTCCTGGAACACGGCGGCGATGCGGTTCGAGCCGCCTTGCGGCAGTTGGAAAGAGCCGGAAAAGTCTTTGTCCAGTCCAAGCAGGATGCGCAACGTCGTGGTCTTGCCGCAGCCCGACGGCCCAAGCAGACAAGCGAATTCGCCCTGCCGGACCTCGAAGGACAGACCCTGAAGCGCCGTGATCGACACGCCTTGCGCGGACCTGAAGGTCTTTTCGGCGATGTCGACCCTAAGCGGGACGGCGGCGCCAACGGGTTGCATGTCGTTCAATGGGCTGCACCAGGAGAAGTTCGATGACAAGCATCACCGCCACGAAAGCCAGCGTGTACGCAAGAATGGCGGCGACGTCGAAGAGCTGGAAATAGAGATAGATCTGGAAACCGACGCCATTGGAGCGGCCGAGCAGTTCGACCACCAGGACGATCTTCCATATGAGGGCGATGCCGGACCGCGAGGCCGCGGCAAAATAGGGCTGCAGTTGCGGCAGCAGGACATGGCGGACGCGCTCGAGTGGGGCGAAGCGGTAGACGGCGGCCATTTCGGCATAACGCGGATCAAACGCCCTGGCGCCTTCGCGCATCGTCACCACGACATTCGGGATCTTGTTCACGGCAACTGCGCCAATCGCCGCCGCCTCGTTGAGGCCGAACCAGATATAGGCGAGCACGATGACCACCAGCGCGGGAATGTTGAGAAACAGGACCACCCATGGACTGAAGAACCGGTCCGCACCGCGGTGGCTGCCGAGGATGACGCCGATGACCGAGCCGATAATCATTGCGACGACGTACGCCGCAGCAACCCGTCCGAGCGTCGCGCCAAGGTGATAAAAAAGGTCGCCGCTCGCCGCTTCCCTGAGCAGCACCTGCCAGACCTGCCCTGGTGAGGGGAAAGCTCGGCTTTGCCACAGATTGGCCGCGAGGCTCCACAGCAGGCAAAGTCCCAGCAGGGAAACCGCTACCGTCAGCACCGGTGTCAGCGCCGTCGCAAAGCCGGATGGACGCGACTTGTCTTCCGTTGCGGTCATTTCGCGAGTTCCGGCCAGAACGTGCCGGGCGCCATCTCGGGCGCCCTGCCAACCAGCTTCTCGCCGCCTATCGCGGCCAGCACGTGATAGAGTTTGCCCGCATCGGCCGCTTCTTCGGCGACCGGCCGTCTGGGGATGCCCTGGCGATAGCGGTCGCGCAGCTTTTCCAGCTCCTTGCCTTCTGCGCGAATGAGCGGCGCCAGGCGCAGCCATTCATCATCGGATTTGGCCAGCAAGTCCTTGGCCTGCTTGGATGCCTTCAAAAACCCCCGGGCGGCATCCGGATCGTCGCTCGCCCATTGGTCGTGGAAGACGTAGCCGAGTGCCGACACGGGGCCCGAGGCACCAAGCGCTTTCGTCGCGTCATCCGCACCGATCAACCGGCGAAAGCCATTGGCCTCGAGCCGGGCGCAGAAATGCCAAAAATTGAGCACGGCATCGAGTTCGCCCTGCATCGCCTTTTCAGAAATCAGCGGCGGCGCGCCAAAGACGACGTCACAGGCTGTCGGCAGGTCGAGGCCGTGCTCGCGTCTGGCCAGCGCCTGGACCAGTAGCCAGCTCTTGTCGAGCGGGCCGCCGGCGACACCGATTTTCTTTCCCTTGAGGTCGGCGAGCGTCCGGATAGGCGATTCCTCCTTCACCATGATTGCCCCCACGGCGGTCGAATAAGGGGCCAATGTAAGGTCGCCGCCCTCGGAGCGCTGGCGCGAGACCCACAGCCAGTCGGTCACGATCATGTCAATCGCGCCGGCCAGCAGCGCGACGTTGGTCGCATCCTCCCCGGCGAAGTAGACAATTTCCAGATCGATCCTGTTGGTCTCGTCGAGCTTGTGGCGTTTCAGCGTATCGAGTTCCCAGCTCACGGTGCCGAACTTCAGGACACCAATTCGGACCTTAGCGGCCGCAAAGACAGCAACCGGCCTTGAGGCGAGGATGGCCCCCAGAGCCGCCAAGCGCAGCGTCGTACGCCGCGAAATCATCATGGCGTCTCCTCTTTCAGGGCCATCGACGAACCAGGAATGTCGATCAAATCGCTCGTTCCTTGCTCGGAACGGCACATTTCCAGCGCACGACCTTGAGACTCGGATGTTCCTGAGACCATTTTGCGATCTCGGCGGGCGCCAGGAACATGCATTGGAACAGAGAGCCGCGGCTCTCGAAATAGAGATGTTCATCTCGGCAATTGCCCGGATTGGCGCTAAGGCACACCGTTAATATGAGATCGACCATGTCCATTTGGCACTTATCGTCGCCTGCGCGGCGAACTCTCCAGAGTTCGTGCTTTGGAGTTGCGCGGATTCCTGAAGGTGCCCAAACAGCAAACCGGTTGGAGTGAGGCTACGCGTTCGGCCAACAGGCGTCAATGATGTGGACCGCGTGTCGCTACACACTTCCCTTCGCGCAGTCGGGAAACGAAACAGGACCTTTGTACGATTGACTTCCTTCATCGGCAGTCTAGCTTTTCGAGGCGTGCAGGTGCTGCCAGTCCGGGGAGGAAGGACGAATGGTTCGCTCTCCCGCTTTAAAACGAATGCCGGCGATCAAGGCATCGACACGCGTAAAGTGTCCCGGGCACTCACACGATCAATGAGGAAATGCCATGCGCGCAGTCGCTTTTTTCGCCGCCGTGTCCGTCGCCACCTTTGTCACTGCCCAGTCTCAGGCACAGGATGCCGCGGCGGGTGAGAAGGTCTTCGCCAAATGCAAGGTCTGCCACGTCGCAGACAAGGACCAGAACAAGGTCGGCCCGTCCTTGAACGGCGTTATCGGCCGAACGGCCGGGACGCATCCGGGGTTCAGCTATTCCAAGGCCATGACCGAGGCCGGCAAGTCCGGTGTCAAATGGGATGAGGCCACGCTGACGACCTACCTTCGCGATCCCAGGGCGATGGTCAAAGGAACCAAGATGGCGTTTGTCGGCCTCAAGAAGGACGAGGACATCGCCAACGTCATTGCTTATCTGAAACAATTCTCAAAATAACGCGGTACTGCCGGCCGTCGGACTGCGCTCGGCCGGCGTTGGCTGGGCTGCGCTTGGGGTCATGCAGCGTCTTGCAGCCTCTGCATCGCGGACGGCAGATCGAACAGGCTGTCGCAAACGAGGTCGGCGCCAAGCTCTTCAACGGGAATTTGGCTGTATCCGCCACGCAGCAGAATGACGGCCATGCCGGCGGCGCGGGCGGCGGCCACGTCGGCGCTGCTGTCTCCGACCATCAGCGTGTCACGAGGTTCGACCTGAAGCAGGTCGAGCGCCAGCAACAGCGCGTCTGGCGCCGGTTTCAAGTATGTCACCGCGTCTCCGCCGACGATCGCGCCGAGATATTCCGTCAGCCGAAAATGCAGCAGTATTTCCCGCGCCGCCAGCTGCGGCTTGTTGGTCACCACGGCCATGGCTATTCCGCTCAAATGCAAGTGCGTGAGAACCTCCCTGACGCCAGGCATCAGCCCCGTGCGGCCGGTCAGATGCCTGCGATAGATCGGCGCCATGACGCGGTTGGCCTCATCGAGCGCGCTGCCGAGGAGCGGCGTGCCGGAAGCCGCGAAGGCTCGTTCGACCAGTTTCCTGATGCCGCCGCCGATCATGGCCTTGACCTGATCCAGCCGCAGCGGCGGCAGATCGTGGCCGGCCAGCAATTCGTTGACGGCGGCCGCTATATCAGGCGCCGAATCGACCAGTGTGCCGTCGAGGTCGAACAGGATCGCCTTGGGCGAGCGAAACGGCCTGACTGCGCCGACGTTCATGCAGCATCCTTCCACTTGATCGAACAGCCGATCGAAGCGATCTGGTCAAGCGGTCCGTCGCCGGTTCGGGCAACCTGCTTCATCGCCTCGAACAGGTCGCGCCTCAGCCTGGGCGATTCGGCGTCGCGTCGCGACGCGTCCAGCCGGCCGCGGTATTGCAGCGTCAACTCGCTGTTGAGCCCGAAGAAATCCGGGGTGCAAACGGCTCCGTAGGCACGCGCCACCGTCTGGTGCTCGTCATGGAGATAGGGGAAAGTGAGGCCGTTCGTCCTGGCAAAGAGCTTCATGTTGTCGAAGGAATCATCTGGATAGGCGTCGCTATCATTGGAGTTGATCGCGACAAAGCCGATGCCTTCGGCCTTGAGGCCATTGGCGTCGCGCACCATGCGTGAAATCACCGCCTTCACATAGGGGCAGTGGTTGCAGATGAAGGCCACCACCAGCCCGTTCGGGCCGGCGTGGCTTAAGATCGAATGCGATGCGCCGTCGACGCCTGGCAAAACGGCGTCGATGGCTCGCCAGCCGAAATCGCAGACAGGTGGGATTGCCGCCAAGTTTTCCTCCGATGAAATGTTTGCCCTCCGATGAAAGGGTTTACGCCGCTTTCCGGATCGCCCCGTCGGCCGCCTGCCTGATGGCGCCGATATTGGCGCGATAAGCCGCCTCGGTGCCGCCCTTAAAGATGGCCGAGCCGGCGACCAGCACATTGGCGCCGGCCGCGGTGACCAGCGGAGCGGTTTCGGGCGTGACGCCGCCGTCGATCTCTATGTCGATCGGACGATGGCCGACCAGCGCCTTGACCCGCCTGACCTTGTCGACGACCGCCGCGATGAAGGCCTGGCCGCCGAAGCCCGGATTGACCGTCATCAGAAGCACCAGATCGAGCCGGTCAAGTACATATTCGATGACGCTTTCCGGCGTTGACGGGTTCAGCGACACGCCGGCCTTCTTGCCGAGATTCCTGATTGCCTGCAGCGAACGGTCGAGATGCGGTCCGGCCTCGGCATGCACCGTAATGATGTCGCAGCCGGCATCGGCGAAGGCGCCGAGATAGGCGTCGGCCGGCGCGATCATCAGGTGGCAGTCGAAGACCTTGTCCGTTCGATTACGGATCGCCTTGACCACCGGCGGACCGAAGGTGATGTTGGGCACGAAATGGCCATCCATCACATCGAGATGGATCCAATCGGCACCCGCCCGGACGACCGCTTCGACCTCGTCGCCGAGCCGCGAGAAGTCCGCGGAAAGCACCGAGGGCGCGATGATTGTCTTGCTATCCATGGTCGTCGGCTCCCATTCTGTCGTCCGTTTCCGGTCGCTGCACACCAATCGCCGTCATCTTGTCAGCGCGCCTTCGTCTCCGGTTCGCCTTCGAGCTTACCTTCCGCGAACACGCGGCTGCCGCGAATATCGGATTCCTCGATGGTGATAAGATCGATTTTCGTCAACGCCCGGTCGCGCGATGCGAAAAGCCGGCCGGCCTGGCGAAGCCGCGCCCGGTCGAGGCTATTGCGAACGGAGCGGGCGTTGGAGAAATGCGGCAGCCGCATGCGGATCGGGAGATACTCTTCGAGCGCCTTGGCCGCCGCTTCGCTGAGACGGTAATTCTGTTCCGCCAGCATGATCTCGGCGATTGATTTGAGTTCGCTGACGCCGTAGTCCGGAAAATCGAGGTGATTGGCGATGCGCGAGCGCATGCCGGGATTGCTGTCGAAGAAGCGGTCCATCTTGTCCTTGTAGCCGGCAAGAATCACAACCAGATCGTCACGGTTGTTTTCCATGCATTGCAGCAGGATTTCGATCGATTCCTGGCCGTAGTCGCGTTCGTTCTCGGGCTTGTAGAGATAGTAGGCCTCGTCGATGAAAAGCACCCCGCCCATGGCGCGCTTGATCACTTCGCGGGTTTTGGGCGCGGTGTGGCCCACATACTGGCCGACGAGATCGTCGCGCGTCACCGCGACCATGTGGCCTTCGCGGACATAGCCGAGACGATGCAGGATTTCGGCCATTCTGAGCGCCACGGTGGTCTTTCCGGTACCGGGATTCCCCGTAAAGTTCATGTGCAGCGTCGGCGCGCCCGAGGTCAGCCCGAACTTGCGGCGAAGCCGGTCGACCAGAAGCAGCGCCGCGATCTCGCGGATGCGGGTCTTGACGGGCTTCAGGCCGACGAGTTCGCGGTCGAGCCTGTCCATCACCTCCTCGATGTTGGACGCCTCGAACTCGGCCTGTAGATCAACCGATTCGCCCTGCGCGGCAGCGCTCTTAGCTATCGCGTCCAGCATGGTTCGCCTAGCTCCGTTCGCCTTCGGGCCTGTCGGTCGCATAAGGCACGATCGAATAGCCCTGACTGCGGCCGTCACGCTCTTGGCGCAGCAGCCGGAACCCGGGTTCATTGGGTGGCCGGTTGACGATGAATGACATGCGCGGTGCTTCCCAGCCCTTGGTCGAATCGAAGGCGGTGACCCGGACATACATGTTGGGCATAGCTCTCCGGCAATTGTTGACTTCAAGCAGGATGCCCGCCGGGTCCCTCAGGTCGAACATCGGGTTGCCGTACATTTCCCAATAGGTGTTTCGCGGATGTGGATCGTCCGTGTACTCGACGCTGACCGCCCAGTGGTTTTTCAGTGCGTATTTGATCTGCGCCGAAATCTGCTCATCGGTTAGCTCGGGCAGGAACGAAAACTGTCCCTGCGTGACCTTGTTTCCGGGATTGGTCATCATGGCGACGGTTCCTTTCGTCTAGAAGCTCGGCGTTGCGGTCGGCACGAAGTCGGCCGTGTCGGTCGATTCGTAGTTGAAGGTGACGTCCTTCCACGTCTCCAGGGCCGCCTTGAGCGGCGTGCACCATCTGGCCGCCTGTTCGAGGATTTTGGTTCCTTCCCGCAGATAGTCGCGGCCCTCGTTGCGGGCGAGGATCATCGCCTCCAACGCGACGCGATTGGCCGTCGCGCCGGCCTGGATGCCGTCCGGATGGCCGATCGTGCCGCCGCCGAACTGCAGGATGACGTCCTCGCCGAGATAATGGATCAACTGGTGCATCTGGCCGGCATGGATGCCGCCGGAGGCGACGGGCATCACCTTGTTGAGCGAGGCCCAGTCCTGATCGAAGAACAGCCCGGTTTCGAGGTTCTGCGGCGTGCGCTCCTCGCGCAGCGTGTCATAAAACCCCTTGATCATAAGCGGGTCGCCTTCCAGCTTGCCGACCACCGTGCCGGCATGGATGTGATCGACGCCGGCCATCCGCATCCATTTGCAGATGACGCGAAAATTCATGCCGTGGTTCTTCTGGCGCGAATAGGTCGAGTTGCCGGCCCGGTGGAGGTGCAGGATCATGTCGTTGCGGCGTGCCCACTTGGCCATCGACTGGATCGCCGTGTAGCCAATGACCAGGTCGATCATGACGATGCAGGAGCCAAGCTGTTTTGCAAATTCGGCGCGCTCGTACATGTCCTCCATCGTTCCGGCGGTAACGTTGAGATAATGGCCCTTGACTTCGCCGGTGGCGGCCGACGCCTTGTTCACAGCCTCCATGCAGTAGAGGAAGCGGTCGCGCCAATGCATGAAGGGCTGTGAGTTGATGTTCTCGTCGTCCTTGACGAAGTCGAGGCCACCTTTCAGCGCCTCGTAGACGACGCGGCCGTAGTTGCGGCCTGACAGGCCAAGCTTCGGCTTCGTTGTCGCGCCGAGCAGCGGCCGGCCGAACTTGTCGAGCCGCTCGCGTTCCACCACGATGCCGGTCGCCGGGCCCTGGAAGGTCTTGAGGTAAGCCACCGGGACGCGCATGTCCTCGAGCCGCAGGGCCTTGACGGCCTTGAAGCCGAACACGTTGCCGATGATCGATGCAGTCAGGTTGGCGATGGAGCCGGGCTCGAACAGGTCGAGGTCGTAGGCGATATAGGCGAAGTACTGTTGCTCGATCCTGGTGCCTGGACCTGTGTTCGGCACCGGCTCGGATTTGAATGCCTTGGCGCGGTAGAGCTCGCAGGCGGTCAGCCTGTCGGTCCACACCACGGTCCATGTCGCGGTAGAGGATTCGCCGGCGATGGCGGCGGCCGCCTCCTCGTGGTCGACGCCGGGCTGCGGTGTGATCCGAAACATGGCGATCAGGTCGGTCTCCTTGGGCCGGTAGTCCGGCTCCCAGTAGCCCATCTTCTTGTAGGGGATGACGCCCGACCTGTAGCGTTCCTTGCCTTCCTTGAGCGTGCCTGCTGAGGGCATGTCGATCTTGTTCATGGCAGGTCTCCTGTTTGCCGCTCAGGCGGCTTTCGCGGTTGCGATATGGGGGTCGAGCTTCCCTGCGGCGTAACGTTTCGCCATCTCATCCATGGCGATCACCCTGATCTTCGACGCGTGGCCTGCGGTGCCGAAGCGTTCGAAGCGATCGCGGCAAAGGTCGCGCAGCGCGTCCATGGCGGGTTTCAGGAATTTACGCGGATCGAATTCGCGCGGATCCTCCGTCGCAACGCGGCGGAACTGCCCGGCCATGGCCATTCGGCAATCGGTGTCGATGTTGACCTTGCGCACGCCGTAGCGGATGCCACGCTCGATTTCCTCGACCGGGACGCCAAAGGTCTGGGGCATCTCGCCGCCATAGTTGTTGATGATATCCTGCAGTTCCTGCGGCACGGAGGAAGACCCGTGCATGACCAGATGCGTGTTGGGCAGCTTTTCGTGAATCGCCTCGATCACCTGCATGGCCAGGATGCCGCCGTCAGGCTTGCGGCTGAATTTATAGGCGCCGTGCGAGGTACCGCAGGCGATCGCCAGTGCGTCGACCCGGGTGGCGGTCACGAAGTCGACCGCCTGATCGGGATCGGTCAAAAGCTGGTCATGGGAAAGCGCACCTTCGGCGCCGTGCCCGTCCTCGGCCTCGCCCTGGCCGGTCTCCAGCGAGCCGAGCACGCCGAGCTCGCCTTCGACCGAAGCGCCGACCCAATGCGCCATGCGTGCGACACGTTCGGTGATGGCGACGTTGTAATCGTAGCTCGCCGGTGTCTTGGCATCGGCCATCAGCGATCCGTCCATCATCACTGAGGTGAAGCCGTGGCGGATCGCCGACAGGCAGGTGGCTTCGTTGTTGCCGTGATCCTGATGGATGCAGAGCGGAATGGCCGGATGGATTTCGGTCAATGCCTCCATCATTTTGGCCAGCATGATGTCATTGGCATAGGAACGGGCGCCGCGTGAGGCCTGGATGATAACCGGCGCATCGCAGGCCCTGGCGGCCTCCATGATGGCGAGGCCCTGTTCCATGTTGTTGATGTTGAATGCCGGCACCCCGTAGCCGTGCTCGGCGGCATGGTCGAGAAGCTGGCGAAGGGTGATGCGGGCCATTGTCGGTTTCTCCTAGATGATGAGCTTCAGCGCCGCTGCCGCGACGGCTTCGGGCGTGATGTCGAAATGCCGGTAGAGATCCGGGGCAGGGGCGCTGGCGCCGAAACCGGCCATGCCGACGAAAGTGCCGGTGTCGCCGATCCAGCGGTCCCAGCCGAGCCGTGCTGCGGCTTCGATGGCAATGCGGGGCGCCGAGCCGAGGACGGCCTTGCGGGTGCCGGCGTCCTGCTCCTCGAAAAGCTCCCAGCACGGCATCGAGACAACCGCGGCGGCGACGCCGTGCCCGGTCTCCAGCCGTTCGGCAGCGGCAACCGCGATCTCGACCTCCGAGCCGGTGGCGATCAGCGTCACCGCGCGCTGTCCGGCTGGCTCGCGCAGGATGTAGGCGCCCCGGCTCGACCGGTTCTCGTCGCTGTGTGGCTCGCCGCTAGGTGCCTGGCGCAGCATCGGCAGGTTCTGGCGCGAGAGCACCAGCACGCTCGGCCGCTTCTCGCTTCTCAGCGCCAGTTCCCAGCACTCCGCCGTTTCGATGATGTCGGCCGGACGGAAGACGTTGAGGTTTGGCGTCGCCCGCAGCATCGCCAGGTGCTCGACCGGCTGGTGGGTCGGGCCGTCCTCGCCGAGACCGATGGAATCATGCGTCATCACATAGATGACGCGCTGGCCCATGAGCGCCGAGAGCCGCATCGCGCCGCGCGCGTAGTCGGCGAAGCACAGGAACGTGCCGCCATAAGGCACGAAGCCGCCATGCAGTGCGATGCCGTTCATGGCTGCGGCCATGCCGTGCTCCCGGATTCCATAGTGGATGTAGCGGCCGGCGTAGTCGCCCGGCGCGATGCGGTTCATACCCTTGGTGATCGTCAGGTTCGAATGGGTCAGATCGGCGGAGCCGCCGACGGTCAGTTCGGTTGCGCCATTGATCGCAGCGAGTGCCATTTCCGAGGCTTTTCGCGTCGCAACCTTGGTCGCCTTCCCGACATGCTCCTTGCGGAAAGCGTCGAGTGCTTCGAAGGCCGCGTCGGGCAGGGCGCCGGCGACCGCGCTCTCGAAGGCCTGCCGCCGTGGTGAGGCGGCAAGCCGCTGCTCCCAGGCGCGGCGTGCCGCTTGACCGCGGGCGGCAATCGCGCGCCAGGCGAAAAGGATATCGTCCGGCACCTCGAACGGCGCGAAGGCCCAGCCGATGTTTTCGCGCGTCGCGGCGATCTCCGCATCGCCCAGCGGCGCGCCATGCGTCTTTTCCGAACCACCCAGATTTGGGGCGCCCTTGCCGATCACCGTGCGGCAGGCGATCAGAGACGGCTGGTCCGATTGCTGCGCCGCTTCGATTGCCGCCGCAACGGCTTCCGTGTCGTGGCCGTTCACCGACTGGACATGCCATCCAGCGGCTTTGAACCGCGCCGGCTGGTCCATCGATGTCGTCAGCGATGTGGGCCCGTCGATCGAGATCGCATTGTCGTCCCAAAAGACGATCAGCCGGGAGAGCTTCAGGTGACCGGCAAGATCGATCGCCTCGTGGCTGATGCCTTCCTGCAGGCAGCCGTCGCCGGCGATTGCGTAGGTGAAATGGTCGACGAGATCGACGCCGTGGCGGGCCGCCAGCATGCGCTCCGCCAGCGCCATGCCGACAGCAGTCGAAATGCCTTGTCCAAGCGGGCCGGTCGTCGTCTCGATGCCAAGCGCATGGCCATATTCCGGATGTCCGGCGGTGCGGCTGCCCAGCTGGCGAAACCGCTGCAATTCTTCGATAGGCATGTCTTCAAAGCCGAGCAGGTAATGCAGCGCATACTGCAGCATCGAGCCGTGCCCGGCCGACAGCACGAAGCGGTCACGATCGGGCCAGTTGGGCGCAGACGGATCGATGTTGATGAAGCGGCTGAACAGCACCGTCGCGACATCGGCCATGCCCATCGGCATGCCCGGATGACCGGAATTGGCCTTTTGGACGCTGTCCATCGCCAGTGCGCGAATGGCGTTGGCCATGTCGCGCTCCGAGACGGCGGCGACGGGCTTCAGTGCTGCTGCCTGGCTGTTCATGGCGTCCTCCTCACGACACACGGTTCTTGCGTTCGATCAATTGCAGGATGAGCGGCGTCAGGATCAGCTGCATGGCAAGGTCGAGCTTGTTGCCGGGCACCACTATGGAATTCGGCCGCGACATGAACGAGTCGTGGATCATCGAAAGCAGGTAGGGGAAATCGATGCCGCGGGGATTGGCGAAGCGGATAACCAGCATCGATTCGTCGGGCGTCGGAATCCAGCGCGCGATGAATGGATTGGACGTGTCGACGATCGGCACGCGCTGGAAGTTGATGGCGGTCTGCGAAAACTGCGGGACGATGTAGCGGACGTAGTCCGGCATGCGGCGCAGGATGACGTCCATCACCGCCTCGGTGGAATAGCCGCGCGTTGCGCGGTCGCGATGGATCTTCTGGATCCATTCGAGATTTATGACCGGCACCACGCCGATCTTGAGATCCGCGTGCCTGGCCAGGTTGATCTTGTCGGTGACGACGCAGCCATGCAGGCCCTCGTAGAAGAGCAGGTCGCTCGGCGGAAATTCGCGCCATTCGGTGAAATGTCCCGGCGGCGTGCCGTACTGCTTCTCCTCATCCTCATCATGGATGTATGTGCGGGTCTTTCCGGTTCCCCGGCGGCCATATTCCTCGAATACCTCTTCGAGGATTGCCAGTTCATTGGCCTCGGCGTGGAAGTGGGTGAAGTTCGGATTGCCCGCCTTTTCCTCCTCGGCCACCTTCGCCTTCATCGTGGCGCGGTCGTAGCGATGGAAAGCATCGCCTTCGATGAAGGCGGCCCCGATGTTCTCGCGCCGGAAGATCAATTCGAAGATGCGCTTGACAGAGGTGGTGCCTGCGCCCGACGACCCGGTGATGGTAATGATGGGGTGCTTTGCCGACATGGTCTTCAGGCCCTGAAAAGGCCGCGGCGGCTGAACAGCGGCGCGCGCTCGCCGATGGCACTCGGCTCGGTGTGGTAGCGGGTGATGCGCGCGACTTCCCGCGCCGATCCGAAAACCATGGGCACGCGCTGGTGCAGGCTCTCGGGTTCGATTTCGAGGATGCGGGTCATCGTATCGGTGGCGGCACCGCCCGCCTGTTCGACGAGATAGGCGATCGGGTTTGCCTCATAGACGAGGCGAAGTCGCCCCTGCCTGTAGCCCTTGCGCTTGTCGCCTGGATACAGGAATACGCCGCCTCGCATCAATATGCGGTAGCAGTCCGCAACCAGGGAGGCGATCCAGCGCATGTTGAAGTCCTTCTCGCGTGGGCCTTCGGTGCCTTCAAGGCAGTCATCGATGTAGAGCCGCACCGCCTCGTCCCAGTGCCGGTAGTTGGCGGCGTTGATGGCGAACTCCTGGGTTCGCTGTGGGATGATCCGGCTCTCGTAGGCCTGGACGAAGGTGCCGAGCCTGGTCGAGAGAACGAAGACATGGGTGCCGCTGCCGAGCGACAGAACCAGCGCCAGCTGCGGCCCGTAGATGAAGAAACCGGCGCCCAGCTGGTTCACCCCTGCCTGCAAAAACGAGGCGGCCGGATTCCCATCCGGCGCGCCAGTTGCAGGGAGAAGCGAGAAGACCGTTCCGATCGACACGTTGGTGTCGATGTTGGAAGAGCCATCGAGCGGGTCGATGGCGATGGCAAGAGGCTCTTGCCTGTCGAGCAGCACCGGCTGCTCCAGTTCCTCGGAAGCGTAGAGCGCGACCGGAGCGTGGCGCATGGCGTCGAGGAAGATATCATCGGCGAAGACATCGAGATCTTTCTGGATGTCGCCGTCAGCATTGGCGCTGCGGGTTCCCGCAAAGGCGGTGCCGAGCACCCCTTGATTGATGGTGTTGCGGATCGTGGTGGCCGCCTGCGTCAGCTGACGGATGGTCGCCACGACGGCGGAGCGCAGTTCGTCCGGCTCGCCAAGATAGGAGTTCAGAAAAGCGTCGAGCGTTGCCGCTGGCATCGTAACCTCCCCATCCAGCCGCCTCTCCTCGGGTCGGCCGGATTGGGAAAGGAGAACAAACGACGCTGGATAAGTAAAATTCAATAACTTTACTCAGGCAGTAAAAAAATTTTAGTATGCCATATGAGAAACCTCACGCTCAAGCAGTTCAAGACCGTTCTGGCAATCATCAGCCACGGAAAAATCGTCAGCGCGGCCAAGGTGTTAGGGCTGTCTCCTCCAGCGGTGACGATCCAGTTGCGGCAAGTGGAGGAGGAGTTCCAACTGGCCTTGTTCGACCGGACGTCGGACGGCATGCGTCCCACTGCCGCAGGTCTGGCCTTCGTCGAAACGGCACAGGCCATCGAGGAGCGGCTTCGTCTGCTCGAAGACAAGATGGATGCGATCAAGGGCGTGCGCGCCGGCAGCTTGCGGCTCGGCGTCGTTTCCACGGCCAAATATTTCGCGCCGCGGCTGATGGCCGCCTTCATGAAGGAACATCCCGATATCGACATGCGCCTTGCCATCGGCAACCGCGCCGAGACGATCGACAATCTGAAGAACCACGACATCGATATCGCGCTGATGGGACGCCCGGCCAAGGAAGTCCCGGTGCGTGCCTCGGTCTTCGGCGATCACCCGCTGGTCATCATCGCACCGCCCGATCACCCGCTGGCGTCGGCACGCGACATTTCCAAGGAGCGGATCGCCGAGGAGCATTTCCTCATTCGCGAGCCCGGCTCCGGAACGCGCATCTCACTGGAAATATTCCTGAGCGACGTGCCCGGCCGCATCGACGATCTCGGCGTCGAGATGGACTCGAACGAGACCATCAAGCAGGCGGTGATGGCCGGGCTCGGCATCGCCTTCATCTCTGCCCACACCATCGCTGCCGAAACCGAAGCCGGCCGGCTGGTTATCCTCGACGTTGTCGGCATGCCGATCCGCCGGCAATGGTTTTCGGTGATGCGCAGCGATCACGCGATTTCGCCGGCGATGGCGACCTTCCACGATTTTCTGATGCGCAAGGGCGCGATGTACCTGCCACTGTTCGGCAAGCTCTATCCGCACGAGGAGCCGAACACCAAACGTCGCGCAACTTAGGGCGCGCGCGGTCCAGGCAAACGCTTCAGACAAACGATGGTGCATATCAGCGGCTGATCGGCTGTGATCTCCAGACCGACGTCCACGAGCCGAGGATAGGGAGGCATCGCTGGTGGCACGCATTTGCGGAGCGAGGCGACCGCCCTCCAGCGCTGGGGCCACGGGGTAGCGGCCCCGCGTTCACGGAACGGTGGGCTTTGATTGAGCGTCTGCTAGCTTACAATTGGTTCGGCGACAGCTTCTTCGAGGCCAGCTGCCGCTTGGGCGGCAAGACCGCGGGCCGCTGCTTGTGAATCGTAAAATTCCTCAAGTGCATAGACTCTGCCCCACCGCAGGGTGAACACGTGGAGACCACGGTTGACGTACGACGCGTCGCCATTGAGCAGCGTTGCGGTGCCGTCCCACTGGGCAAACACGGTGGTATGCCACGGCCAGCCCTTCACCCAGATGTGGTTGACCGTGAGATGGAGATTGGGCAGGACGCGGCCGAGGCGCTCAAACCAGCGGCGCATGGCTTCTTTGTCGTGGCGCTCACCACCAAGCGCGTGAACGCCCGAAACGCGGTGATGGACATGCAGCGCGAGTGCCTTCACCGCCTCATCCCAGCGATGGTTGTTGACGTGGTCGAAGCTCTCTCGGATCGATTTCTCGACAAAATAACTGTATAGCATTTGACCTCTCCCCAAACTTATTCGATGGCGTGATCGAGGCACCGTGTGGCGAGCCGAGCGGATGCGAGAGCCCACGGCCAGCAGCACGCCGGCTGTAGTCCGAACTCTGGCTCAGCGTATTGTCGCGTCGGCCCGCAGATGCATGTCAGTCTCGGTCGACACCGTCACCTCATCCCCGGACCTTGAGAACGCGTAGAGCGAGCCTCGGTGGCCGGGCATGGAAAAAGCCACGGAGTCATCGTCGGCGAGACCCATGACGATGCGCAGCGGATCGCCCCCCGTCTTAGGCGCGAAGGTGGCGGTGACCTCCAGGAGGCCGTCGTCGACCGGGACGTAGTAGACAACCATGTCAAGGTGTCCCTCGTGCAGGCTGCCGCCCTCGATCGGGCGTCCGATGGTGGCTTCCTCGGCAAAAGCCGGGGTCGCAAGAAACAGCGCGGCCAGGAGCGATGCGCTCAGGGTTTTGCGGATCATTTCGCATCTCCTTTTTAGATTGCGTTCGAACTCTATATAGGCTATAGATTACGAACGCAATCTAAAAAAGAGGTCAACAATGCGCGTAAGTCGTACTCAGGCAGCAGAAAATCGCGAGACCGTCATCAACGTGGCAAGCCGCCTTTTTCGGGAGCGCGGCTTTGACGGTATCGGCCTTAAGGATCTGATGAAGGGTGCCGGACTGACCCAAGGCGCGTTTTACAAGCAGTTCGCATCCAAGGACGACCTGGCGGCGCAGGCGTCCAGGCGGGCGATGGAGAGCGCCACCCGTCGATGGTCGGCCGCGACTGCGGCAAACTCTGATGATCCGCTTGGCGCGGTGATCGCGTTCTACCTCAGTATGGACCATCGCGGAGAAAAGATGGACGGCTGCCCGATCGTGGCGCTCGGCTCGGATGCCGCCAGACAGGGCAACGACGTGAAAGCGCCGTTCGAAGCCGGGATCAAGGAGCATCTCGAGATCCTCGGCCGTTTCATTGCTGAGACCGGTGGCGGGGAGTTCGATGGCAGGGCCATGGCCATTCTCTCGACGATGGTCGGTGCGCTGATGTTATCGCGCGTCATCAACGATCCTGACCTCGCGCAGGCCTTTCTGGATGCGGCGGCCAATCAGGTTCGTGAATCAGCCGGCGCTTGAACGGCGTCGCGGCGCCTGCGGCGCGCCCGAACTGACAGGAAAATAGATGCGACGGATTGTTGTTACGGGCATGGGAGCGGTTACGCCCCTTGCTGCCGATGTTGAAACGTCCTGGTCGCGTCTCCTGGCCGGCCGCTCGGGCATCCGGAGGCTTGCGGATGATGTGGTGTGCGACCTGGCGGCGAAGGTCGGCGGGGTGGTGCCCTCCACAGAAGAAGATCCGGACGCTGGTTTCGATCCGGAAGCCATCCTTCCGCCGAAGGACCAGCGCAAGGTAGACCGGTTCATTCTCTTTGCGCTGGCCGCGGCACAAGAGGCGCTCGCCCAAGCAAGATGGGTCCCCGTCTCGGAAGCGGATCGCTTGCGCACGGCCACGATCATCGCCTCGGGCGTCGGCGGGTTCCCGGCCATAACCGAGGCGGTGCGCACGGTCGACCGGCGCGGCGTCCGCCGTCTATCACCTTTTACGGTGCCGTCCTTCCTGGTGAACCTCGCGGCAGGCCACGTCTCGATCCGCTATGGCTTCAAAGGTCCGCTCGGTGCACCCGTGACGGCGTGCGCGGCCGGCATTCAGGCGATCGGCGATGCGGCTCGCCTAATCCGCGCCGACGAGGCCGATATTGCCGTGTGCGGCGGGACGGAAGCATGCATCAATCTTGTCAGCCTCGGTGGGTTTGCCGCGGCACGCTCTCTTTCGACGTCCTTCAATCACCGTCCTGATGAGGCCTCCCGACCGTTCGACAAGTCGCGGGACGGCTTCGTCATGGGCGAAGGAGCCGGCATGCTGGTCATCGAGGAATTGAGCCACGCGCTGGCGCGCGGCGCAAGACCGCTGGCCGAGCTTGTCGGCTACGGCACGACGGCGGATGCCCATCACGTCACCTCCGGTCCCGAGGACGGCGACGGTGCGCGCCGGGCCATGGAGATCGCAGTCGCCCAAGCGGGGATTTCGCCCCGCGAGGTTCGTCATCTCAACGCCCATGCGACCTCCACGCCGGTGGGCGACCTGGGTGAGATCGAAGCGATCAAGAGCGTGTTCGGGCGCGATTTCGCGATAGCTGTCAGTGCAACGAAATCGGCGACCGGACACCTGCTCGGAGCCGCCGGCGGGCTCGGAGCAATCTTCGCAATCCTGGCGCTCAGGGATCAGATGGCACCGCCGACCCTCAATCTGAGCGCTCCCGATCCGGCCGGCGACGGGATCGACTTCGTCGCAAACCGGGCTCGGCCGATGGCGATGGGCTATGCAATCGCCAATGGCTTCGGCTTCGGAGGCGTTAATGCCAGCGCGCTGTTCCGGCGCTGGACGGATGATCTGGCCGGCGCGAGTACCGGAGGCGCTCATGATTGACGCCTTTCGCTCCGAGCTTTCGTGCTTCTCCCACGCCAATCCAAAACGAAGAAAGAAGTGACCTCCATGAGCAAGACCAATCTAGGCGTCGCCCTGGTGACCGGGGCATCCAGCGGTATCGGGCACACAACGGCCAACGCCCTGCAGAACGCGGGCTTTCGCGTGTTCGGAACCAGCCGTCGCGCGGTCGTCGACCGATCCAATGGCATTACCATGCTGGCCTGTGACGTGACCGATGACACGTCCGTGGCGAAACTTGTCCAGGACGTGCTGGCCGAGACCGCGCGCATCGACCTGCTTGTCAATAATGCCGGCATTGGCCTGCTTGGTGGCGCGGAGGAGTCCTCGATGGCCCAGGCCAAGTCGTTGTTTGACGTGAACGTCTTTGGCGTTATGCGAGTAACCAAAGCGGTGTTGCCGACAATGCGCCGCCAAGGCAAGGGCAGAATCGTCAATTTGAGCTCGGTGCAGGGGTTCATTCCAGCTCCCTATTTCGCGCTTTATTCGTCGACCAAGCATGCCGTTGAGGGCTACTCCGAATCGCTCGACCACGAACTGCGTCCTTTCGGAATTCGCGTCGTGTTGGTGGAGCCCGCCTATACCCGCACCTCATTTGAAGAAAATCTCGCCAGGCCGGATCAGTTGCTCGATATCTATGACTCTGCGCGCGCCGGCATGAATGCAGCTGTGCGGAAAGCGATGGAAAAAGGCGATGCGCCGGAAGTGGTGGCCAGGACCGTTTTGGCGGCTGCGACCGATCCCGCTCCGAAGGGGCGCTATGCTGCTGGAAAAATGGCGCGCCAGGTCAGTTTCCTGCGCCGTTTCGTCCCCGCATCCGCATTCGACAAAAGCCTGCGAAAGCAACTCGGGCTCTCGGTTTGATGACATCGACGAACACCCGTGAAGATCGGAATCATGGACGCTGGAAACATCGGCACCACATTGGCGCGGCGCAACCTGACGCGATTGCTCTGCAGAACGCCCTGCGGTCGTTGGCGTTAGATTAGCGCTATGTTATATTGCGGCGCGAAAGAGCGGGGGTCACGTTCCTGTCACACACGTAAGTGATCCGTATGTGCGATCGCTGCAGACTGGTCGGAATCACGGAAACCTCCCGGGCATGGGGTTCGGGATCGATGGGGACAAGGGGCAATGCTTTACACGCTCGTTATGATGGTCTGCCTGACGGCTGTGCCGCAGACCTGTGAACAACGCGAACAGATGGTGGACGGCCTGGCGATGAATCCCGGGACCGCCTTCATGCAGGCGCAATCGCTGGTCGCCCAGTGGATCGAGACGCATCCCGGTTATTTCGTTCAGCGCTGGCGCGTGCTGCCCGGCCGTGGATCATGATATCCGCCGCGAAGATCGAATGAGGTTCTATTTCTTCGCGGCGAGCGTTTCCGAGACGGCCTTGGACAATTGATAAAGCCGCTGCTCGATTATTGTCGGCACTTCACAGACGTAGGTCAGTGATTGGACGCGTTCATCGAAAATTCGCGTTGCGAATTTCAGCTGTTCGGTTCGCCGATCGATCTCTTCGGGATCTGCATCCGGCTTTGCCCGCAATGCATCGACCTCGGACGCTTCCTTGCGCAACGCGGCGGCCATTTCGAGCTGCTTGTGGGCGTAGCGGGAAATGCCGGAGATCACCTGCGAGCGCTCGGCGTCCAGGTGGTCGAACATGCCTTGCACCATCATCGCCATTTTGGGTGCACGTTGCTCGGCCGGCAAGGAGGCCGCGAAATCCCTGATCTTCTTTTGAGCTTCCGCAATCGGCATCCGGCGAGCCGACACTTCCTCGATCAGGGCGGAGATGGTGGGGTCCTTCGACCAGTCCTTCGCGGCTGAAGGAAGGTCCGGTCCGCTCCAGATCTGGCCGAGCGAGAGTTGCGGCACCTTGCGCTGCATGCAGGGCCAGTCTGGATCGGGGTTGGCTGCCATGGCGTTGACGCCCGGCGCGAGCATGGCGAGCAGAGCC
Source organism: Mesorhizobium sp. M0207 (assembly GCF_040321995.1). Classification (NCBI taxonomy): domain Bacteria; kingdom Pseudomonadati; phylum Pseudomonadota; class Alphaproteobacteria; order Hyphomicrobiales; family Phyllobacteriaceae; genus Mesorhizobium; species Mesorhizobium sp. M0207. The sequence goes on along the minus strand of NZ_JAMYSQ010000041.1, from coordinate 4,355 downwards.
AGACCGCGAACATGGATCATTCGCGCCATCAGGCATTTCCTCCCGTGTCCTGTTTGCGGGTCATCAGGCCGCGCGAAGGGTTGTAGGCGATGATGGCGGCGGCAAGGAACAGCAGCGTGCAGCCGGCAACGACGCCCAGCGACAGCCAGTCAACCTGGCCGTAGAAGGCGAAGCGGATCAGTTCGACGGCGTAAGTAAATGGATTGGCGAGGCAGATTTTGTAGAGCAGGGGGCTAGCCTCCTGGATACGCCACAAGGGATAGAGTGCCGGAGAAGCGAAATAGCCGGGAAAGATGACGAAGTTCATGATGCCAGCGAAGTTTTCGAGCTGCTTGATCATCGAAGACAGAAGCATGCCGAGCGCGCACAGCATCATGCCTGACAGGAACAGCGCCGGCAGCACGGTGAGATAGCCAAGCGGCGGCGCTTTGACGCCCCAGAACCAGGCAACGATCAGGAACGCGTAGACCTGCGCGATCGACACGGCGACACCGGCGAGCATCTTCGAGATCAGTAAAAACCAACGCGGGAAGGGGCTGACCAGCAGGGTGCGCATGTTGCCCATTTCGCGATCATAGACCATCGACAGCGAAGACTGCATGCCCGAAAACAGCAGAATCATGCCGCACAGGCCCGGCGTGATGTAGACCTCGTAGAGCACGTAGGTCTTGTAGGGCGGGATGATCGATACGCCGAGCACCTGCCGGAATCCGGCGGCAAAAATGAACAGCCAGACGAGCGGCCGAACCAGCGAGGATATAAAGCGCTCGCGCTGATGCAGGAAGCGCAGGCACTCCCGCACGACGATCCCTTTGAGGCAAACGAGGTAGTGGCGGAGCCCAAACTGTTCGAGCTTCACCGGCGTGAGGGCGGCGACTTTTGCGGGCATTGCGGGAGCGCTCATGGCGACATCTCCGCGATGCCGCTTGTCTCGATACGGTTGAGCCTGGAAAAGGCGTCGCGGATCGAACTGGCACCGCTCGTCGCAACGACATCGGCCACCTTACCCTTGGCAACCACGTCGCCCTGCCGCAGCACGACGACATGGTCGCCGTCTTCGACCTCATCGATCAGATGCGTCGCCCACAGCACACCGATGCCCTCGGTCTCGACGAGTTTGCGGATGGTGGCCAGAATGCCCGCACGCGACTGGATGTCGAGACCGACCGTCGCCTCGTCGAGCAGCAGCAGGGAAGGGCGGTGGAGCAGCGCCCGCGCGATCTCGATGCGCCGCATTTGGCCGCCGGAAAGACTGCGTGCCTTGTCATGCTGACGGCCCTGCATGTTGACTGTATCGAGCAGCGCGGCAATGCGCTGCCGGGCTTGGTGTCCGCCAATGCCATGCAGCGAGGCGTGGTAGGAGAGGTTCTGGTGGACGCTGAGGTCGAGGTCGAGCGTGCGCGCCTGGAATACGATGCCGACACGCCTGAGCCCTTCGCCCGAAGCGCGGCTGACGTCATGGCCGAAGATGCGGATCGATCCGCGGCGGGTGCCGTAGAGATGGCTGATCAGTGAGAACAAAGTTGTCTTGCCGGCCCCATTGAGGCCGAGCAGAACGGTGAAAGTTCCCGGCGCGATCGAGAATGAGACGTCCTGGAGCGCTCGCTTCGGACCATAGGAATGGCTGACGCCGGCAACATCGAGCGCTGCCACCTCATCTCCAGCTCCGCTTGTCCTCACATGCTGCATGCCGCTGGCTCCTTCGGGGCGCGCTGGTCATCTAGTGCACTTGCAACATCCCCACGGCAAATATTCATCACGTCGGTCTCCCTGATCATTGCTGCGGTCTAGTGGGGCGATATGGCCACGCCCCAAGGCTGCTGGCCCACCGTAACCGATTGAACCGGCTCGTCCGTCGCCGTGTCGATGAAGGTGATGTCGTTGGAATTGCCGTTGGTGGTGATCAGCGTCTTCTGATCGGGGGTGAAGTCGAGATGCCAGACGCGCTGGCCGACTAGGATGTATTTTTTCACCTCGTAGGTTTCGGTGTTGATGACGGCGACGTGGTTCGCTGGGCCGAGCGCGACATAGGCTTTCTTGCCATCCGCGCTGATTGCGATGCCGACCGGCTGGATGGTTTCGGGCCGCAGTCCCGCAATCGCGAACTGGATCTTCTTCACCACCTCGCGTTTGAGACTGTCGATGACGCTGACGGTGCCGCCGATTTCGGCACTGACCCAGATCTGGGATCCGTCGGGCTTGAATTGCGCAAAGCGCGGACGCGTGTCGACCAGGACGTTGTCGGTCACCTCATGGCTGTCGGTGTCGATGAAATGCGCCATGCTGGTGGTTTCGGAGGTGTTGACCATGGTTTTGCCATCGGGACTGACGGCCATGCCTTCAGGCTCCACCCCGACGGGAATCTCGGTCATGACCTGCTTGCTCTCGACGTTGATCGCGGTGACGAGATTGTCGTCCTCGTTGGCGACGTAGAGCGTCTTGCCGTCGGGCGAAAGCACGAACAGTTCGGGATCGGGGCCTGATGGCAGCGTGCCAACGATCTGCAGCGTCGCGGTATCGATGATTTCGATCGTATCGTCATCGCTGGCGCACAAATAGATGAACTTGCCGTCATGCGAGATGGTGATACCGCGCGGCCTCTGGCCGACTTCGACGGTCTTCACCACTTGCATCGTCGCCGTGTCGACGACCGTTATCGTATTGTCTTTCTCGTTGGAGACATACACGGTGTAAGCCCACGCCGGATTGGCCATGAAGCCGAGAATGGCGAGTGCGCAAGCTCGTCTCTGCACGAAAATTCCTCCCGATTGGTTCTACTTAAGGACGCATTTCGTTTCCGGCTGGTCCACGCCGAGCGTATCGAGCTCGGAGATCTGGTGGAGATAACCCTCCTGTGGCGATGTCGAGACCACGGATTTGGTGTCGCCGAGCAGGATTGGCTGGCGAAGCTGATGGTTCCACTTGCGGAAGGTCAGCTTCTGTCCCTTGAAGGCGGCGACCGAGAAATCGTCCGAGCGGATGTAGTCGCTGATCTTCTTCGGATCGTCGCCATTGGTCCGTGTGCTGGCTTCGCCCACCGCCCGCACCGCCGTCCAGGCCGACATATCCTTGGACAGCATTCGCCGGCCGGTCGTCCTCAGGAAACGGCTTTGCATTTGAATGCCACCCCATTGCTCGCTCGCGGGATGCCAGGACGATGCGACAAGACCGGCCGTGCCAGCGACCAGCCGCGGTGTCCAGGTGCGGTAGGGCACATAGGTTCCGAACACCTCGCTCTCATCGGCGACAAGCACCACGTCATGCTCCGGCAGATCCTGCGTGAACACGGAAATCTGCTGCTGTATCTGCGTGGCGCCGGTGTCGGTGCGGCGCGCCGTGCCAGTGTCTTTGAACTCCTTCTCGGCGACGATCTGACCGCCGAAGCGAGCCGCCGCGCGGCGCAACGCGGCCGCATAGAGATGATCCCGCTCATGCGAACCATAGAGCAGCACCCAATTCGGCCATTTCTTTACCACGAGATACTGCGCCAGCGCGTCAGCCAGCATGCTTCGTGTCGGCGCCACATGGAAGATGTTTATGCGGCAGTCTTCCTCGCGCAGGCTGTCGTCTGTGGCACCGACATTGAAGACTAGAACGCCCTTGTCGCGGGCGATGTCGGCGATCGACAGCAATTGCCTGGCCGAGAGGTCAGCGACAACATAGCGGTCACCTTTGGCAATCAGATCGTTGAACGCCTGAACCGCGTCGGCGTCCGGCTTGACCTCGGCTATGTCGAGGCTGAATTTCTGGCTGAGGAACTTTCCTGTCGTGTTGTTGTCGCCGATCGCCACATTGGCGCCGGCGACACCTTCGTCGCGTGGCGGCAGGTCCAGCAGGGAAAGCGCCAGTTGCGGCGCGTAGGCCCGCAAATAACCTATTCTGATTTCGGTTATCTTTCTTTCCGGCCTGTCGGCAGCGAGCGGTTGCTTGCCCGTCACTTCCTGGGCCATCACGCCTGTAACGTTGGCGGTCTGGAAAAAAAAGCACAAAAAGGCCGCGAGAGTGCCTGGCACCGCGCTCGTCATCGATAAAACTGCCCATTCTTGCACTAAAGTCCGATTGTTCCCGGACCAGCGCGAATTCAAGGTGCCCACAATGAGCTTAGCGGACGCCACAAGATTTATCAAAGCCCCGCAAGTGGACTTACGTGTCTGCTTTAGTCCTATTCCTTTTCGCGTGGATACGGCGATGAATGAGCGTATTGCGGTCTCATCCGCAGCAATGGCGGAATGAGAAACTCTATGGGTCGTCATGGGAGGATTGCCTGATGAAAACGCGCGCCGCTGTCGCCGTTGCCGCCGGAAAGCCGCTGCAGATCATGGAGGTCGACCTCGAAGGTCCCCGCGATGGCGAGG
>NZ_JAMYSQ010000040.1:0-37861 GCF_040321995.1 Mesorhizobium sp. M0207 | reverse complement strand
AAAGGGGCTTACCCCCCCCCACCCCGGTCCCCCCCCACCTGGCGGGGCCGCGCCTTAAAAAAACCCCAAGTTAATACATCCGCACGCGCGTGGGTGGCTGGGGGCCGCCCAGCCCGTTGGTGGGGCCACGGCGCATCGGCTGTTTGATCACCTGCCCCGGCGCTGCGTGAGACGGGCTTGGCTTGGTCGCACGCTGCTCGGACATTTGCGTCACCACCGCGAGCCGGCCCTCGTCATTTCGCGGCCTTGACGAATGACGGGTCGATCATCTGCTCCGGCGTCACGTCCGCCTGAAGCAGCCCGGCGTTCTTGGCGGCTGCCTCGACATCGGCGAATGTCTTGGTGGAAAATTCGCCCGTCAGCGCATCCTTGTTTTCGGCGAGAGTATAGTAACGCACGCCATCAAAGGCGGTGTTGAGGTCTTCGACGCTCGAACCAACCGCCTTGGAGATGATCGCCCGGCCGTCGGGCGTGTCGGCATTGTAAGCCTTCAGGGCCGCATCCCAGGTTTTGATCATGGCAAGCACCTGGCCGGGACGCGACTTGATCACCTCATCGCGCACCACGAACACGTCACTGATCAGGCCGGGATCTTCGCCTGCGGTGAAGAGCAGCTTGACGTCCTTGTTCTGTGCCCTGGCCGCGGTGAGATAGGGCTCATAGGTAACCGCGACCGGGACCTGGCCGGCGATCAACGCACTGCCGGCATCCGCCGCCGGCATTGGAACCGGCTGGACATCGGCGATGGACATGCCGTTCTTGGCGAGCGCGTATTTGAGCAGGATGTCGCTCGTCGTGCCTTCCTCGAAAGCCACCTGTTTGCCCTTGAGGTCGGCGACGGAGGCGATGTCCTTGCCGGCGATCATGGCGTCCGCCGTCATGCTGACGTCGAGCAGAAGCACGATCTTCACCGGCAGGCCGGCCGCAACCATGCCCATAGCCGTGTGGGTCGCGATGTTGGCGGCATCGAGCTGGCCGCTCGCCAGGGCGGCGTTGATGTCCTTGTCCTCGGCGAAGTTCACGATCTGCACGTCAGACAGCCCGTTTGCCTTGAACAGACCCTTGGCTTCGGCGACGTGCCACTGGCCGTAGCCAAGCCATGGCTCGATGCCTATCTTGAATGTTCCTGCCTCAGGCGTCGCCGGAATTGTCGTGTCGGCCGCGTAGACCGCCGGGGCAAACCCGACGGCAGCAGCCATAACGAGTGCCCGAAATTGTCCTGCTAGGTTACGCATCATCTTGTTCCCCTTGATGATCAGGCCGCTTTTTTTGAGCCAAACATCCGGCCTGGTGAGAATGCGGGCTTCTGCTCTTGCGGCACCGTGCCTCGGCATCTTAGCTGTCCGTTCAACGAAAGTGCGACGACACTTCAACGTCAGCAACAGCGGATGTCAAGGCTAAATACATACATGCATATACAAGTTAGCCCCCCTCCTTCCGACTCTGATTCGCTTCACTGCGATCAGGTTTTTTTGGATGGAGAATATCGACTGCCAAGCGAGTAGCGGCTGCCAACGTAAGTCAGCTTGCTGATCGTGGCAACGACGGCGCCCGTCCATGTCCGGCGATGCAGAAACAGGCAGCAGCTGCCGACGTCGATGCCCAGATACCGCGCCGTCTCGGCATCGGCAGGGGTCGCCGAGATGATGTGCTCGACCTCCGTCACGGGGGTTTTCTGCATGAGGTAGTCGTAGGTCGCTGTCTTGGAAAAATCCTGCTTGTCATAGTCGGGTATCAGGCCCGGGTTGACGAAGCGCTCTTCCAGTTGCACAGGCAGGTCGTTCTCGAAGTTGACGACGATGGAATGGTAGACCGACACGCGCTTTGCAAACTCAAACGAAAGCGCGAGCTCCTTTGTCGGCGTGATCTTTTCGAGGACGATAACCTCGGAGCGATGCCTGTTTCCCCGCGCGACAATTTCCGCCGCGATGTTGTTGATCTCGATCAGTGCGGATTGCGGTCGAGGCGGCGCGATGAATGTGCCGACGCCCTGGAGCCGGATCAGAAAACCCGCAGAGGTCAACTCTCGCAAGGCACGATGGACCGTCATCCGAGACACGCCGAGTGTCGCCACGAATTCATTTTCGGACGGCAGCTTGCGGTCCTTGCTCCATCGCCCCGTTCCGATATTCGTCAGGATGTAGTCCTTGACCTTCTCGTAAAGAGGGCTGGCGGTGTCGGGCAAAGTGATCATTACAAAAATCCTTTCCGGCAAGGTTCGGAAATCACACGCGCCCGGCAGACCGCATCCGGATGATTGTTTTCAAGCCATCGCCCTGTCCCGCCAACAACCGCTTATAGGCTGCGGGAACATCATCCAGGCCGATCTCCCGGTCGATCAGTTCGACCATGGGCTCGCTCAATTCGCCGAGCATCCGGATGGCGTCGGGAAGCTCATCGGCAAAGGCGTGGCATCCCAGCAATGCGATTTCGCGTTCAACCAGGATGTTGGGATCGATATCGAGGCGGCCGTGGAATATGCCGACCATCGCAACGGTGCCGCCGGCGTCGAGAACGCCGAGCAACTGGCCGAGTGCTGCGATGCTGCCGGTCGCTTCGACGGCAGCGAGCAAGGGGGCATCCGCGGTGGCGGCGGCGATGGCGTTCCGGTTCAAATCGACGATGCTGGCGCCGGTGACCCGCGCCACGCGGGCGCAGCGGCCCTGATTGCGGTCGGCGACGAGCACGGTACCTGCGAATGTCCGGGAAAGCAGCAGTGCGGCAAGCCCGCCAATGGTCCCGCAGCCGACGACAAGAACGGAACCGGCCGTTTTCGGCAGACGCCGCACTGCGTGCAACGCTACAGCCAGCGGCTCGGCCATCGCCGCGACCCGTTCGTCAAGCACGGCTTCGACGATGTGCAGGAGGCGTGCGGGCAGGACCGCCTGTTCGGCAAATCCGCCGTCGCATATCTCGCCGACAAAGCCCAGCGACGTGCAAAGATGCCGCTTGCCTGCATGGCATTGCGCGCATTCTCCGCACCAGAAACGGGAATCGGCGACCACTCGGTCGCCAACACCGACGGTATCCACGCCCTCGCCGATGGCAATCACCGTGCCTGTCAGCTCATGGCCGGCCGTGGAAGGCGATCGGCTTATCCATTGGCCCGTGCGGAAGTTGTGGAGATCGGAACCGCAAATGCCTGCGGCATCGACCCTCAGCTTCACCCAGCCTGGCTCGGGAGCGCCTGGCGCGGCGATATCCTCGACGCGCAGGTCGCCGGGTCCATGGAGCCGCGCCGCCCTCATCGTCATCGTTTCCGCTCAGCCGGCGAGATAGCGATCGCGGATCTCCGAAACCGCGTTCTCATGCGAGCTGAATCCTTCGTAGCGGGCGAGCCTGCGGGCATGCAGGGCGAGTTCCGGATAGGCCGCCGAGGTCACATAGCCGACCGACGATCTCTTGACGAAATCCGTCACGGAAAGCGGTCCAAAGGTTCGCGCCCACCGGCTGGTCGGCAGCACCGCATTGGGTCCCAGGACGAAGTTGGCGAGGGTCACCGGCGTATGCGGACCCATGAGGATCTCGGCAGCTTCCGTGATACGTCCGAGATGCGCAAATGGCTCCGCTGACAGAATCTCGAGGTGCTCCGGCGCATAGTCGTTGATGAACCGGTAGCTGTCCTCCAGCGACTCGGTCAGCACGATGCCGCCGCGCTTCCCAGTCAGCACCGCGCGTGAGAACTCCACACGCTGTTCGCTCATCCTGGACCAGTGTTCCGGTATCGCAATCAACGCGGCTTCGGCGACCTTGCGGCTGTGCGTCACTAGGTAGGCCGAGGAATCCGGCCCGTGCTCGGCCTCGATCAACAGGTCAAGAGCGGCCAAGCCGCCGTCGACGCTGTGATCGGCAAAAATGATCGCTTCGGAAGGACCGGCGGGGAGACCTGTGTTGATGATCGGGGACAACACGCTCTTTGCCGCCACCACCCAGGGGCTCCCCGGCCCGACGATCTTGACGGCAGGCTTCACGGTCTCGGTCCCATAGGCGACGGCGGCGACCGCATGGGCGCCGCCGCACTTGTACACGGTCTCCACGCCGGCGATGCGGGCAGCAACCAGCGTCGCGGCGTCGACGGAACCATCCGAAGTCGCAGGCGTCACAATCGCGATCTGGGGAACCCCGGCAATCACCGCCGGAACCGAGGTCATCATCGTCACCGAGGGAAAGGCGCCTTTGCCGCGCGGCACATAAAGCGCAACGGAAGCAATCGGTGTGTATCGGTCACCCGCATAGGCGCCCGGCCGAACTTCCTTGAGCCACATCGTTTCCGGGCGCTGCTCCTCGTGGAAATGCCGGATGTTCTCAATGCCGAACCGGATACTCTCCACGACATCCTTTTCGACCTTGTCGAATGCCGCGTCGAACTCCGCTTCCGAAACTTTCAGTCCACCGTCGGCAACATCGGCTTTGTCGAGTTCGCGTGCAAACCGGAGCAGTGCCGCGTCACCTTCATCCTTGACGGCCTGAATGATTGGACGGACCTTTTCGATGAAGGAAGACAGATCTCCTTCGGCGCGTTTCAGTAAACTGGCCCGCTGATCGACGCTGAGGGATGACAGGCGGTGGAAGCTGACGTCAGACATGGCGGCTCCTTTTGTTAGAACGCAATTACGATTAGCGCTTGTCGATCACTTCTGGGACACGTCTCCGGCCCCTGAAGCCTTCAAATCGATGCGAGAAAGCCTCCATCCACGGGAATGGACTGGCCGGTTATGTAGGCTGCCGCATCCGAAGCGAGGAACACCGCGATTCCGTGCAGGTCCGAGAGATCACCAAAACGGCGCTGCGGAATCTTGGCGAGCATCGATTGCTGCCATGCCTCGTTGCTGTAGAACACGTCTGTCATCGCTGTTCTGAAATAGCCAGGCGCAATGGCGTTGACCCGGATCCCGAGATCGGCCCACTCTGCAGCAAGCGCCCGCGTCATGCCGAGGAGGCCTGATTTCGACGAGCCGTACGGCACCGCCGTGGGAACCCCAACCTCGGAGGTCAGCGAGCAGAGATTGATAATGACGCCGGGCCGTCCGGCGTCTCTCATCTGCCGCGCGGCGGCTTGGGCGCAGAAGAAGGCGCCTTTGAGATTCGTATCGACAATCCGGTCCCACAAGGCCTCGTCGACATCGAGTGAAGGCCGGACCTCTTCCACCCCCGCATTGTTGACGAGAATATCGAGACCTCCGAGCAGGCTGCCGGCCTCGGCTGTCGCCGCCCGGCAGCGGTCGACATCGGTGACATCCAGGGCGACGGCGTGCGCGACCCCGCCGGCGGTGCGGATGGCGGCCATCGTCTTCTCGAGCGAGGCCACGCTGCGCGCCGCGACCGCGACGTCGGCGCCGGCCGCGCTGAGCGCCTCGGCGATGCTGCGCCCGATGCCACGGCTTGCGCCGGTTACAAGCGCCTTCCTGCCTGACAGATCGAAGAGAGATGCGTTGCGCATGTCATCCTCCTTGGTAATGTCGCGCTTGGACCGATCGCGTCGAGACTATCCGAATGCAGCTTATCTATACAAGCATGTACATCATGGCTGTAGTGCGCCATGCGGAACTTTGCTTGTCAGAGCGGCAGCGCATTGACCGACATCGGACCGGTCTACGCGGTTCGCCCCAGCCCATCTGGAGTTCATCGGGAGGGGATAGATGAAGCGCGCAGTAGACCACGACGCGATGAGCGTGGTCGGCTATACCACCCCCTGGAGTGCCAAAGCAGGCCAGCGGATCAACCTCAGCCTGTCATGCGATCGGCCGATAAAGGCCACACGAATTTGCCGGCTCGACAAGCCGGCTCCGGAATTTCTCGCCTGGCCCATCGAAACGATAGGTGAAGCACGGCATCGGCATTTCGACCAGGGGTCGTTCCTGTTCGTGCGAGCCGGCGAACTGGCCAAAGTACAAGCCGTCCACGGCATTCGTTTCGAGCTGTTCCTCACGCGCAACGAAGGTGCGCGCACGATCCTGGAAGCAGGCGCCCTCGGGCTGCGCCTCCGCGACGACGGCGCATTTGTCGTGGAAATCGGTGACGAAACCTTTGTCGAGAAGAAGGCGCCAACTGGTGTGTGGCTCACCGTCGAATTGGATCTGCGGCAGGAACAATCGCGTCTGCGCATCAAATCCCATGACCGTCTCGCGCCTTACGAACTCCATGAAGGTTTTGGCGGCCCGGCGCGGAACCTCCAGGCGCACGGCATCCATTTCGGCGCAAGTGCCACCAACCACGAACCTACCCTCAACGCGAAATTTGCTGCGATCCGGCTCGACACCCCACAGGGGACTGTTGCCTGGGATTTCCCGACGCTGTTACCAACGCAACCGATCCTGTCGTCGGGCGGAGCAGATCCGCTGCTCCTAGATGTGATCAATCAGCCAGCCTTCTGCGTGACTTCGGCACGCTGGGACGGATCGAGCTTCGAGCCTCGCTTGGTGCCGTCGCACTACGACGCTATCCATTGCCACGACGACGACATCGGCCCGCTTGAGTGGCCGGTCTCGCACCGCGTGACGATCCCCGAAAACGCACACCCAGGCGTCTACGCGTTCCAGGCCGAATGGGAGGGTGGCTACGAACGCGTGGTGTTCTTCGTCACCTCTTCACAGGTTTCGTCGCCGCTGTTGTATCTCGTGCCGACGGCCACCTATCTCGCTTATGCGGACGAATATCTCCCGGATCATCTTTATGAATGGAAAGGCGACGACCGGGGACATCGCTTCGCGATCGCCAACAATCTGAAATCCCTTTACGACTACCATTCCGACCTTAGCGGTGTTTCCATCTGCTCCTACAAAAAGCCGAAAGTGACGCTCAGGGACGATTACGATTATCCGCTCTGCGGCTGCCCACACAATTTGCCGGTCGATCTGCATTTCCTCCGATTCTGCCACGACAATGGAATCGTGTTTGACGTCATGACCGATCACGAGTTGCACGAATGCGGCATAGACGGTTTGCGTCGACATCAAGCCGTCGTCACCGGCAGTCATCCCGAATATGTGTCGATCGAGATGGAGCAGGCGCTGCGGCAGTTTGTAGCCGAAGGCGGCAGCATCGCCTATCTCGGCGGAAACGGCTTTGCTGCCACTGTGGCTTTCAAGGACGACCTGATGGAGTTGCGGCGCTCGCCGCTGGAGGCCGGCCGCACCTGGGACGGCCCGGTCGCCGAACAGGCGCTGTCGATCACCAACGAACCAGGCGGCTATCTCCGCTGCCGCGGCCGAGGCGAATTCTCGCTGATCGGCGGTGCAATCTCATTGATGGGTTTCGATGGCGCACGCCCCTTCACGCGCACTGAGGAAAGCCATGAAGCAGGATGCGCATGGCTGTTCGAAGGCGTTGAAAATGCGACCTTCGGCACCGACGGCATGGTGCTGGGCGGTGCCGCGGGCTACGAAGTGGATGCGACGGATCCAGCCCTCGGCACTTCCGCTGACACCGTCGTGATCGCGCGGGCGACGAGCTTTCCCGACAGCTTCTTCCAGGATCCGACGCGCTGGTATGAGGGCGGGGATAAGCAACGCATCGCCCGCCGCTGCGCCGAAATGACCCTGCGAAAGCTCGCAGCAGGCGGCTTGATCTTTTCGGCAAGCTCGGTTGCCTGGTGCGGCGCGCTGCCAGCCGCAGGCGCCATGAACGATGTCGGCAGGATCACGCTCAATCTGCTTACCCGCCTGGGCGCGACGAAAGGAGAACCCGGCCGAGAAAAATCGACCAGCTGATTGGCGCCGTTACGGAAAGACCCGTATCCGGTTTTGGGAATCAAATCAGTCGGCGTGCAGCGGCTTCGTCTCACATGCCTCTCGCCACCTGGCGGGCGGCAGTTGCCTCAGCCGCAACCAGCCGGCGAAATTGCAGCCCGGTGGTGAAAGTTGGGCGGAGGCCTATGTGGCGAGCGGTGACTTGGCGGAGGAAGTCGCGAAGTTGAAAGCCCAAGAGGGCAAGCCGATCATCGCCCACGGCGGAGTGAGCTTCGCCCGCAGTCTCGTCGCCCAAGGACTGGTCGACCAGCTCGCCCTGATGGTGGCCCCGTGGCGCTGGGCAAAGGCCTGCCGCTGTTCTCCGAACTCGCCGCGCCGATGTCTCTCAAGCTGGTGAGCTCGAAAGCCTTTCCGGGGGCCGCGGTGGCGCAGATTTACCGGCCAACGTGAACAGGTCAGAGAATGTGTGCAGCCAACGAACCGACGAAGTAAGGGCGAGGTATAAATGAATGCGATCCCTTCGGATCGTCGTCGATCGATAGGAGCCTGTGCATGGCGAAGCTTGTGTTCGGAATGATGCAGTCGCTCGACGACTATGTCGCTGGCGCCGAGGGCCGGCCCGGGCTGCCGATGCCGGGCGAGGCGCTCCATCGCCACTTCAACGCTGCGTCTCGTGGCCAGCGACCGGGTTGGCGAGGACGCGATCAGAGTGACGTACGTTCCCCGCCTGATCACAACCCACCCGACACCCTAACGTCCGTCGGACCGAATTTGAGCTCATTCCCACTCGATTGTTCTAAATCTAGTTAGGCCATTGATATAGCTAGGTTTTTTATTCGTTGCCGCGCAAGAAGCCGACCCATGGGCCGTCAAAACGTTACAGTCTTGATTTCAAATGGAAAAATAGCACGAAAATTTTTTGTGCGGTTTTGGCATCTATCGAAGTCGATCGCCTTTCCCGACCCACTTTGGGCAACTCAGGTGGGTTTCACAGCGAACCAAGAAAGTACCGTCACTAACTTTCATAGCACAGCGCGCCACAACGCGACCCGCCGCGGCAGCGTCATCCAAGCGCCATCCCTCTCCGTTTGTAGGTGAACTGGATACCGCTGGCAGTGCAAACTGGACACTCCCGGCAGCATAAACTGGACACCTCAAGACCCACCCGCTCCGAGAGTTGTGTGCGTCAAGTTCTGCAAAATGGCGTGGCATTGCGTTGACGTTGGCGTGTCCGCCGCGCAGCCCCCGTGTTTAGCGGAGCGGCGGACACATGACGGTGCTCAGGCGGCCAAGGCCCTCAGGGGAGAGGGGCCCCGCGTTCCGTGGCACCGGCCCGCAACCTTCAGAATATGATAGCCCGCGGCAACCGGAGAAGGGAATCTGTGCTCTCAAACCAGCATCGACTGCTGGGCGGAGATACCCGCCGTCGCGCCATGCGATGTTGCCAGGGTGACCGAGGCCATGAGGGGGTTGGCGAGGTCGCCGGCGGCGTAGATGCCGGGAATGCTAGTTTCGCGGCGCTCGTCGACCTTGAGTGCGATGCCGAGGGGCGTATCGACCGTGGCGAGGCCCAGTGATTCATGCAGGCTTGCGGACGGCTTGTTGCGCGGATGGGCGAACAGGATGTCGACCGCGACATTGCGGCCGGTATCGAGATTGACGGTGGCGATATGGCCCCCGTGATGGGCGATCTCGGTGATCCGGCCATCGACGACAGGTATGTTGCGGCGCGCCAGATCGGCCCGGATATCGGGTGGAATGTCGTGACCATCGGCGAAGAGCGTCAACGTGTCGGTCCAATCGTGGTACAGCCTGACATAATTGTGCGACTGCGGGCCGGACCAGACGAGGCCCCAATGCTGGCCGGCGGCCTCAAAGCCGTCGCAATAGGGGCAGGGTACGATGGACGTGCCCCAGCTTTCGGCAAAGCCCGGAACATCAGGCATCTGGTCGGCGACGCCATAGCTCAGGATCAGGCGCCGCGCCCCAAGGCTTTCGCCATCGCCAGTGAGGACGGAGAAATCGTCGATGGCGCCGGAGACGCTGTCGGCCCGGGCACTGACCAGCCTGATCGTGGGATAACGCGCCAGCTGCTGCCGCACCTCGGCCAGGATGTCCAGCGGTGGCTTGTGATCGTGACCGAGCAGGCCATGCGAGTGGCCGGCGAAGCGATTGCGCGGCAGGCCGGTATCGAGAACTGTGACCTTGCGGCGGGCACGGCCGAGCTGCAGGGCGCCGGCGAGACCGGCAAAGCTGCCGCCGATGATGATGACGTCATCCATGGTGATGGGCTCCGTGTTGTTGATGGAGGGGAGTGGGCTGGGCCTGGCGCGAAATATCGTCCAGCGATACGCGCTCGAGACGGGCAGCGAGCAGGGCTTCGGCATCGGCGAGAAAGTCGCCCATCACTGTGTTGGCCGGCCGGACAATGCCGCATTCGATATCGCCGGGCGGCCCGGGGAAACTTGATTTGGAGGACAGGTTGAAATCCACCCGCTAGCTTGCACATTTCGGAAACTACATGGTATCGTAATTCAAGAATTAGGATACTGTCAAGGACTGGAATTGTCGTGACCGAAAACAGCCAGGGCCGGCGCGGCCGGCCCGCCAACGAGGCGCTTGGCCAAACGATACTCGACGCCGCTTGCGAACTCTTTGTGGAATTGGGTTTTCAAGCGACGACATTGGACAAGGTCGCCCAGCGGGCGAAGATATCCAAGCTCAGCATCTATCGGCACTTCGAGAACAAGGAGGCGCTGTACAGCGCGGCCATCGCGGCCGGCTGCCATCAGTTGTTTGCACCACAGGCCCTTCTTGAAGGCGTCGACGGTTCGGTCGACGATCAGCTCATGGCGGTGGGATCATCACTGCTTCGCACGCTGTTGAGATCAGACGTCCGCAGTGTCGAAGCCATGGTCATGGCCGACAAGACGAATCAAAAGTCGTTAAGCAAGCTCCATTACGAAGCCGGCCCCGCCCATGTCATCGCCCAAATCGAGGCCCTGTTGCGCCAGCTGCACGCGAAGGCGGTTCTGAACGTGCCCGATCCTCTCCGGTCCGCCCGCTTGTTTGCCGCGCTTTTCAAAGGATCCGATCTCCTGATTATCGCACGCTTCGATCAGGCGAGAGCAGAAGACGACAACGAAATCGAATCCTATTGCCGGTCGGCCATCGCCATGTTCATCGCCGCGCACGGTGGCAACGACCACGCGGGCGGATAAGCATTTGATTGCTCCGGGCAGCTTGGCCGGGACCGTATCCAGGCGCTTCGTCATATTGGGCCGGCGCGCGGCCGAGCTTGCACAGATCGCGGCACCTCATCTTTCTCCCAACGACAAAAAGACGCTCGCATCTACCGCGGTCCAAGCTCCCGCCTGGATGCGGTCGACGCTTCTCTCCATCGCAGATCCGGCAGCAGTCGGGACAACATTTGATAGGTGATGCGACGGTGCCATCCGACGATATGCTATCGGGTCCGGAACATCGATCGGTACCGCAGCCAAAGCTGAAACTATGTATGTCGATAACTAAAGTTCCGTCAGCGCAGAAATGTCATGGTACGGGCAATTTTCGTTATATTTCAAAGCGTTGACGCACAGAAAAGTACCGTCAAATCCCAAAAACGAATGACGGTACTTTTTAGAATGCTCTGTCGGATACGAAAAGTACCGTCAAAAGTACCGTCAGAGTGATCTGCTACAAGCTGCGAGCCGCGCCAGGCGCTCCGATAAACTTAACTATTTCAATGATTTGATAGGTTTGTCAATTGCATTGATAAGGTGCCCTGGCTAGCAGTCTGCCCTGCCCGCAAATCATTGTATTTTCTGCGAAATTCTACGCTAGAGCCGCCTATCATCGCCGTTTCCCTCACTCCCATTCGATTGTGCCTGGCGGTTTGCTCGTCACGTCATAGACGACGCGGTTGATGCCGCGCACCTCGTTGATGATGCCGGTGGCGGCTGCGCCCAGGAATGCCATGTCGTGACGGTAGATATCCGCGGTGCTGCCATCTACCGGTGGTGATGCGCGTACATACCGATAAGGGCAGCGGTCACGAGCCGCGCTGTCCCCACGGGCATTGCTCTACGTGCGCCCTTCAAGGAAAAGGAGCATTGTGACGGGGCTTAGCTATAGACGCTGTAGCGTTGATCTAATGCGATTTATCGCAGCATCGACGCCTTGCCTAGGCAGACTTTCAACCTTGTAAAATGAAAGGAACGTAAGCGAGGCTTGAGGAGCACAGGTATTCAGAATAGCTGTCTTGAGAACACGCCGCACTGGCCGCCTGAGGATCAGCCAATCGACCCACCAAGGTGAGCCCAAAGTTGTTATTGCAACCACCTTCCTTAACTGGCGAAGTCGCGGTTGCATGGCACCAAGATCGGCTGCGTGATCGTATGCAATACCAGGCACCCATACCCTGTCGAACCAGCCCTTCAATATAGCTGGAGGTCCGAACCACCACGTGGGAAAAATCAAGACGATAGTCTCGGCCCAGAGAAGATCCTCAATCTCTTTAGCTACCTCTGTGGTCTCGAATCCGGAATAGTAGCTCGCACGCTCCGCCGGTGTAAGAGCCGGGAAGAAGCCAGATCGATACAGATCAACATGTCGGCACTGGTGCTTCGCATCCACCAGGGTGTCGATAGCTGCGTTCGAAAGCGTTTGGCAAAGGCTTGGATTGAGTGGATGAGCCGTGACAATCAAACATCGCATACTAATATTTTGAATCCTCCCCAATTTGGTTGCGCTGCGCGTCATCATTCGTGCGGCGCGGTGCTCGGGCAAAGCTTCTCATAGCAATCATGGGATTTCGAAATAGCTGTACGCGCCACAGTCTTCAAAGAGCAATTGTTTTTCAACGCCGAGAATGGCCCTTCTCGTCGCCTTGAGGGACTAGAGGCCACCATGCAAGGACAATCGCCTACATCTGCCGGGGTATTATCGCTTCCGCCACTCTGCTCTCGGCAGCTCGCTAAGACTCCCCCTCATTCCCACTCGATGGTTCATAGCTATGGTAACTCGCTGATTTGGCTATCGCAAATCCTTTGCGCATGACGAAGAACCCTCTTGCGATCCGTCAGAAATTTGCGCTCTTGATTTCAAACACCAATTTCGACGGTCCACGATTTGCTCGTTTTGGCGACTATCGGTATCAATCGGTCGATTTCTTTCTGACGGCCGCCGACCGCTCGAGACAGCGCCATCGGCGACCTGCCAGGCGTCAGTCGCGCGATATGGACAGCCCCGCGAGAAGCGGCGCGTACGCGGCGAGCCTGCGGGATACGAACTCCGTGAAGAGCCGTACGCGCTTCGTCTTGCGTGTCTCCCCCTGCGTGAGAAGCCAGAGCGTTCCGTACATGTGCAGGTCGGTGCCCGGCACCCTCGCCAGCAGGGGGTCGGCATCGCCGACGAAGCAGGGCAGTGTCGTGATCCCGAGCCCTTGCCGTACAGCAACGATCTGCGCCTCGGCGTCCGTGGTCCTGAAGGGAACCGCCGTGGTGCGAACCTCACCCTCGCTGGCCCATTCCGGAATTCCATGAATGCTTATGACGATCCACCGGATGGGATCAGGTGCGCCCGCACGCCACGCGGCTAGTCGATCGCAGGACATATAGACGCCGCCGAACAGCTCCGGTCCCTTCAGGCCGTGAAGATTGAGCGGCAGGGTTTTGCGGTCGTAGACGACGCGGATCGCGACGTCGGCCTCTCGGTTGGTCAGATTTGCCAGCTCGCCGGACGACAAGATTTCCATCTCGATGTCCGGATGCAGACGCGCGAAGTCGGCGAAGTCCGGCATGAGCAGGTGTGTCGCGAGGGGCGGTGCCAGCGTCACCCGCAGAAGCCCGCGCACGCTCTGGTCGCGCCCGAAGACCCGCGTCTCCAGCAGGTGCGACGACACTTCCATCTGGTCCGCGAACTCGAGGACCTCCTCGCCCGCAGTCGTCAGGCGGTAGCCCGAAGGCAGCTTTTCGAACATGTGCACCCCGAGGCGTTCCTCGAGCTGGGCGACACGTCGCAGCACGGTCGAGTGGTTCACACCGAGGCGCTCGGCGGCGGCCCGCACCGAGCCTCCGCGCGCGACGGCAAGAAAGTAGCGAACGTCATCCCAGTCGATCATGGTGCAATCCGGCACCGCGCGGTGCGCCTTCCAAAGCCCGTATCTAACACATCGAACAGCAGTACGGGCGGTCATCATAGCCTATGTCGACGCGCGCAGCTCAATTCCGAACGGCGGACGCCGATCGTCGCGGCTGGCGTCAGTCGCCCAGCCGGATCGATTTCGCACCACCGATGTGCGCGCTTCCGCACTCAACAACTGACGCCGGCGGACCCATTTCGAGGTTCTCGGGGGTGTCCCCGCACAACCAAAGGCGAAGGCCTGGAAGGATAAGTCATGGGAAAGCTTGAAGGGAAGGTTGCAGTCATCACCGGCGGCGCTACCGGCATCGGCCGCGCCGCAGCAAAGCGCTTCATCGAGGAGGGCGCCTTCGTTTTCATCTTCGGCCGTCGGCAGGAAGCGCTCGACGCCGCTGTGGCCGACCTCGGGCCCAATGCCCGCGCGGTGAAGGGCTCGGTCTCCGATCTGACCGACCTCGACCGACTTTACGCTGCGGTGAAGGCCGAGCGTGGAACCCTCGACATCGTCTTTGCCAATGCCGGGGCGGGAAGCCAGCTTCGGCTCGGCGAGATCACCGCCGAGCACATTGACGAAACCTTCGACACCAATGTGAAGGGTACGATCTTCACGATCCAGAAGGCGCTGCCGCTGATGAGCGAGGGCGGTTCGATAATCCTGACCGGATCGAGCGCTGGCACCACGGGCGCCCCGGGGATGAGCGCCTACAGCGCGAGCAAGGCGGCAGTGCGCAACCTCGCGCGGACCTGGGCGGAGGACCTAAAGGGCACCGGCATCCGGGTAAACGTGCTGTCGCCCGGGGCCACTGCGACCGAGCTAGCGAAGGAAGCGCTAGGCGAGGAGGGCCAGAAGGTCTTCGCCTCGATGACTCCGCTCCAGCGCATGGCCGATCCGGCGGAGATCGGGGCGGCGGCGGCCTTTCTCGCGTCGTCGGACAGCAGCTTCATGACTGCCAGCGAGGTCGCCGTTGACGGCGGTCTTGCGCAACTCTGACGCGCTAACCCAGCGCCGTTGAAGGCCGGGGAAATCAATACCAACACGGATCGGAGAAGATCATGAGCTACGCAATTGTAGGATTCGGTAAGATAGGCCAGGCCCTCGCCCACGCCTTCGCCCGTAAAAACATCGACGTGGCCGTCGCGAGCCGCCGACCGCCCGAGGCGTTGGCGCCGCAGGCTCGGGCGATTGGACCCACGGTAGTCGCCAAGTCGCTGCGGGATGCACTCGAGGCCGACACAATCATCTTGGCAGTCCCGTTCGGGGAGCATCGCGAGGTTGCGAAGGCTCTGCCGAGCTGGGAAGGCAAGACAGTCATCGACGCGATGAACGCGTTTCCAGTGCCTGAAGAGCTGGACGGTCTCCCGTCCTCCGCCTTCGTCGCGAAGGCGTTCACCGGCGCCAAGCTCGTCAAAGGGTTCAATCATCTGGGTGCGGCCTCTCTGGCTGCCGATCCGATCGTCCAGGGCGGGCACCGTGTCGTCTTTCTGTCGAGCGACGACGAGGACGCGACCGCTCCCGTGGCGGCCTTGGCCAAACAACTCGGGTTCGCACCCGTCAAGCTGGGAAAGCTCAACGAGGGTGGCGCGCTGGTGCACGCGCGCGGCCGCACTTGGGGCCAGCTCATCTTCCAGGATTTGTTCAAGAAGGAGCAGTAATCGATGTACGACCATGTGACTTGGCCCGAGCGATATGATCCGAAAACGTCGGCCATCTACGCACTCAACGACATTGACGTGAAGGCGCCGCCTGAAGCGGTCTGGAAGCTGCTCGTCGAAGCCGAGAATTGGTCGAGCTACTTTCCCGCCGAGGATCAGGTCAAGATTCTGACGGGGGAGCCGGAACTGGCGCTCGGAACGCGATACAGCCGTGTGACGGTTGGATTTCCGATGAGTCTGGTCGTGACGGAATGCGAGCCCCTTCGCAGGCTCGCATGGGCGACGACAGTTGATGGCGACGAGACCGGCTCAAGCGCATACCATGGCTGGGTCATCACGCCTACGGACCATGGCTGCCATGTGCTGACCGAGGAAACGCAGCAGGGCCCCTTCTTCCTCGATGAACTCGGGCGCAAACATCCCGGCGCACTCTATCGGTATCACCAAGACTGGGTCGAAAGCCTCGCCCACGCAGCGGAGGCGGAAACAGCGAAGACGACAGTGGATTGATTGCGCTTCCTGTTTAATTTTGGAGATGAATGAGATGAATATCGAACTCAAAGGCCGCAAGGCCATTGTTACCGGATCCACCGCCGGTATCGGCCGCGCGACGGCGGAGGGGTTGGCACGTGCCGGTGCATCGGTCGTCGTCAACGGCCGTGGAAACGCTCGGGTCGATGAGGCGGTGCGGCAGATGCGGCAGGCCTTCCCCGGCAGCGACATCTCGGGTATCGCCGCTGATCTTGCGACAGCGGAGGGGGCAAAGGCCTTGATCGCGCATGCGCCTGACGCCGATATCCTTGTGAACAACGTCGGTACAGCACACATCCGGAGCTACAACGGCGTCGAGGATATCGCAAATATCCCCGATGAGGACTGGCTTGACCTCTTCCAGTTGAACGTAATGAGTGGCGTGCGCGCGAGCCGTCATTACCTGCCGCGGATGGTGGCGAAAGGCTGGGGCCGCATCGTGTTCATAAGTAGCGAATCCGCAGTCAACATCCCTAAGGAAATGCTCGACTATGGCATGACCAAGACCGCTCAACTCGCGGTCTCACGCGGGCTTGCCGAGGCGGTCGCGGGCACGGGCGTCACCGTCAACGCCGTCCTGCCGGGACCTACCCGCTCTGAGATCCTGGGCAACTTCATGGCGAAACAGGCTGACGCAAATGGAATCACGCAGCACGAAGCCGAGCAGGGCTTCCTGCAGGCGATGCGTCCGACGAGCCTCATCCACCGCTTCGCGACCACCGATGAGGTGGCCAACATGATCATCTACACATGCTCGGAGCAGGCTTCGGCGACCACCGGCGCGGCTTTGCGGGTGGATGGTGGCGTGGTCCGCTTCGTCGCGTAGCAGGACGACCAAATTGTGCCGTTCGCCAACTCGGGTCCGCTGTCGGCCAAGCTGCTGAAGCATGGCACGCTTAAGTCTACAGGGATCTGGCGCACGGCATGCGCACGATCCACGCTTGCGGGAGCACTCTGAAACTATGCGAGGCACGAGAACGTATTCAGCTACGGCGCCGTCCCCGCTGTGCTCGGCGGCTGTGTGCTCGTCTCGTTGGTCCCGCCCCGGGGCTTAGACCATGATACAAATCCACGGAACATGATGTCTATTGTCCGAGGAATTGGATCGGCGCTCCGATCCCAATCCAAAGCATGTGCTGTGAACGGCGCGGTGGATCGATCCCTTTGAGCATCTCTACACATAATCGAAGGTCTATCGCCGACCTGCAAAACGGCTGCTTGTTCTTGCAGAATCGCCCGCGAACTATCGCCTCCTATCGTTGACCAACAATTTCCGAATATATCCCACAGTACTCCAACCTACTCTACCGCACGCCCCCTCACTCCCACTCGATTGTTCGGACGGACCATAAGCATCTGATTTCCCTCGAAATTTCTCAGTTTAGATGACAATAAGCCGACATGGGGGCTGTCAAAAATCTACGCTGTTGATTTTAAACAGATTTTTCACTGAATATTTTTCGCATGATTCCGGCATCTATCGAGGTCGATTGCCTCTGAGAACCGATTTTTAGCGGCTGGGAGCCGCTCCGCTAACAGCGGAAAAGTACCGTCATGTCTCTTATAGCAAGGTTTCGTCGCCCGGGCGAGGCTCGTCCAATCCGCGCCCCAGAGCAAGCCTACACGAGGGCCTGACGCACCGTGTCGCCGTGAAGTCAGGTGGCCGGCAAGCCTGGATCGATGCCGGTCATGGCGATGGAGACGTCCCAGAGCCGCTTCGCAAGCGCGGGATCTTCGGCATGCGGCGCGCGCTTTGCTTCGCCGGCTACACCGCGGATTCCGCCAAGGCCGGTGGGACCGTAATAGCCTCCGGGCTTCACCTTGCCGGTCGCAGCCAAAAGTGCCGGCCACGCGCCCTTGTCGGAGCTATTGAGCAACAGGCCGACGATTGGGCCTGCGATCTGGACAATCCCCATGTGGCGGCCAAGACTTGTATTGGCGACGCCAGGGTGAACGCCGATGGCTGTGACGGGTGACTTCGGCGCGCGCAGGCGACGATCCAGTTCGAAGAAGAACAGCGCGTTCGCCAATTTGCTGCCGCCGTAGCGATCGGTCTTGATGTAGCTCTTGTCGGCGTTGAGGTCGTCCCAGTCGATCTTGGCCTTCAGATGCGCGATGCTCGAGGTCACGACCACCCGCGATCCCGGCGTCTCCGTCAGTTTGGGCAGGAGCAGCGAGGTGAGCGCGAACACGCCGAGATGATTGACGCCGAACTGCGATTCGAACCCCTGCTTCGTGCGCGTCAGCGGCGGATTCATGATCGCGGCATTGTTGATGAGTGCATCGATCCGTGGCTCCTTCGCCGCGATCTCGGCTGCGGTGAGAACGCTGTCCAGGTCACCGAGGTCGAGCGGCAACCAGACGAGATCGGCATTCGGCGTGATCCGCTTGATCCGCGCGATGGCGTCCTGCGCCCTGGTCTGCTCGCGGCAGCCAAGCAGGACGCGCGCGCCCCTGGCGGCAAGCACCCGCGCGATTTCGAACCCGACGCCGGCGTTGGCGCCTGTGACGATGAAGCTTTTTCCCGTCTGCTTGGGAACGTTAGCTTCGGTGCAACCCTTGCAATTCGACATTTTCGATCCTTATCTATGAGTGACTACATACTCATTTATGGGCTAAAACTCAGGCGGCAGACCCCTTCCAGAACAGGTCGAACCCGGCCTGCCGGATGGCGTCACTTTCCTGAGGTTTGGCTGTGACCGCGTTGATGCTGATGTCGGCCAAGTCGAAGAGAATGGTATCGATGTAGAAGGCGATCCTGTCAGGCGCGGCATGGCCGGCGAGACACTCCTCCACCATCGTCCGCGCATCCCGCTGCATGGCGTGACACCGGTTCCGGCTTTCCGCTGTCACGCGATCCGACACCTTCAACTGACGAAGGGCCTTGCGCGCCGTGGCGTGAGCCAGTCCCCAGTCAATCAGACGGTTCCAGACCGCGAATAGTCGGTCTTTGGCGGAGGCGTCCGCCGGATATGGCGCCAGCATCATCTCTACCAAGTCGGCCTCGATCTCGAGAAAGAGCTGGTTGAGCAGATCGTCCTTGGTTGGAAAGTAAGTGAACAGCGTTCCCTCAGACACGCCAGCAGCCTTTGCGATCTTGGCCGTGGACGCGCCTGTGCCCAGGCTGGCGACGAACTTGGCCGCTGCATCGAGCAGTGCCTGTCGCTTTTCTTCACTGAGGGGACGCGCCATATTTCCGTCTAACGATATTGAGTGAGTGGATACTCAATAATAGGGGATGGCATGAGATTGGTCAAGGGATGCAGCCCCGCATCTTTCGCGGTCCATACCGACCAAGCTCGAATGAAGATTGTGTGGGCACACACCATGAGGCTGCGGCTGCCTTTTCAATAAGGGACGCAGTGGGGATCGAGATGTCTGTCGAAAGGGAAATGCATTGGATTCAGGGCCTTGATTGCAGTCCCCGAGGCATCATCATGCCTACTTCGATGAGAGCAGGTGATGGCACGCCCAGCCCTGACCAATCCAAAAGCGTGAACGGCACCACAAGCGGACATTATTCGGTATCTATCGAGATGTGTGAGCCGCCTACACTACGACACAGTTTCCCGAAGTATCCGAAACTACGCTCCCCTCACTCCCACTCGATCGTTTTGAGCCATCGTAACGCGTTGACGCGGCAGCACAAACTTTTCTGCACGCCCTAAAGAACCGACTCTGCGATCCGTCAGAAATCTGCGCTCTTGATTTCAAAAGGGAATTTCGGCGATTCGGGATCGGCTCGGTTTCGGCGACTATCGACAACAATCGGTCTATTTTCGGCAGCCGCGCCGCAACAAGCCGCGACCCACTGGGGACCAAAAAAGGACCGTCAAACACGGCCGAGCGGTCCGCACGGTTGCGCCCGGCATTCGCTCGTCGCCGTGGCGTGCCTCACTTGCCGTATGACGCAAGGAACACCCGTACGCCGGCCGCGGCGTGCCGTCGAAGCTTCGCCGGTTTCGGAATCGACTCGTCACCCAACAGCATGGCCCTGTTCAATGGCTCGCCCATAATCAACCAATTGAACTGGGAAGCGGCGACGGCCGGATCATCGATCGCAAGCAGGCCGTGATCAGCCAAACGCTCGAACAACACTGCCATCGCCGCAATTGCGCGCCCGGGTCCGCCATCGAAGAGTGCCTTTGCCAGTTCCGGGAAGCGGCCGACCTCGCCGATCACCAGACGGCGCAGCTGCATGACGCGCGGCGTGAGCACGGTGGCAAGCTGTCGGTACGCATAGCGCTGAAGATAATCGGCAATATCTTCGCCCTCGGCGAGTTCGGGCATTTTACTGTGGACCCTATCGCTGGCTCGATTGGTCACGCTGCTCACGATCTCTACGAACAGCGTCTCCTTGCTCGGAAAATTCTTGTAGACGGTCTGTTTCGACACCGCCGCAAGCGCCGCGATCTCGTCCATGTTGGTGGCCAGATAGCCCTTTTGCAGAAACACCTCTGTAGCCGCATCGAGGATGGCCCGGCGCTTTTTCGCCGACCGTCCGTGCGGTTCGAGTTCTTCTGTAGCACCTGCTGAACGCGTCGTGGTCATGCTCCTGGCGTGTCCGCTGCCGATTGACTCATGGGTACTGGACCGTCTAGTTTGATTTGGACCGAGATGCAATGGGGAGAGATCGACAATGCACATCCAGTTCGCGGAGCTTCCAGTGTTCGACCAGGAACGCGCCAAGGCGTTCTACATCGATCACCTGAATTGCCGCATCGTCGCCGATCAGCCCATGAGCAATGATGGCTGGCGATGGATCGAACTCGGATTTCCAGGGGCCGAAACCACCCTCCACTTCCTAAGGCGCAAGGACGAAACACCATCTGAGGGGCCCGTCCTCGTGCTGGTTGACAACGAAATCGAAGTCACCGTTCAGAGACTCAAATCGCGAGGCGCCGAGATCATAGCAGAACCGCGCCCCGCGCCATGGCAACCGGGGCGCACGATCGCGGAATTTCGGGACAGCGAGGGCAATCGCATGATGATCACCAGCAGATGACGCACTCACCTATCATGACCGCAACTTGCTCTTGCGGTGGCGTCGAACTCAAAGCCTTTGGCAGGCCGATCGTGAGCAGTGCCTGCTACTGCGACGACTGCCGGAAGGGAGCTGATCAGATCGAAGCTTTGCCAGGTGCTGGCGCCATACGCGATCCCGATGGCGGCACCGCATACATCCTCTATCGAAAGGACCGCATCGAGTGCTCCAAGGGGGCCGAATTGCTGAGGGGTTACAAGCTTAAGGAAACTTCAGCCACGAATAGGGTCATCGCCATGTGCTGCAATTCAGCGATGTTAATGAACTTCGATAGAGGTCCGCATTGGGTCTCGGTATACAGAGCGCGGTTTCACGGAGAACTCCCGCCACTGCAGCTGCGGATTTGCACGAAGTTCAAGTCGGACAGCGATGTCATTCCTGACGACGTGCCGAGCCACCGGGGTTATCCTCTAGGGTTCGTCGTTAAACTTTTGGCATCGCGCGTGGCGATGTTGCTAGGTCGATAAACCGGCCGCCAGCCTGCGCGATAAGACATTCAGATAGGTGCGCAAATCGGATACAGCCTTGCCGCTCAGGGTTCAGGCCTGAACGAATTTCTGTAGGCGATCCGCCACGATCAGCCCTGCCCGGCTGTTCAAGTGCACGCCGTCTGTGTGAAATAGCCAGCCATTTACGCGGGCGACATCATCCGGACGCTGCCGCAGCACCAGTACGCGAAAAGCATCGCGATAGAATGGAAGAAAGATGAACGCCGTGTAGGCCGGCCAGGCGAGGCGCGAGCCGCCTCGGTGAGCGCCTCATGGAGCGGGACATAGCCGCAGCGTTCCTCGTGCGCGATGGCCGCCACGATCGCAGAATATTCCTTGATCCGCCGGTTGAGCTCGCTCTGGAACGGGTCGTCCGAATCCGGCGCTTCTTCTATCGGAGGGAGCGAGCAAAGGCCGATCTCCGCCGCCGTCTCGCGCCTCAGCCTGCGTGCTATCTCGGCCAGATTCTCGTGGAACCAATCGGGCGAAGGCGTGCGGGGCAGACGCTTCCAAAACGTAAAGAACCGCCGCACTTTGCGTGACACGAGCGTGAGAACATCATTCCCGCCGACCCAGACGATGACCTTGTCGGGACGACAGGCGAGCACATCCGGCAAGCGCTGCAGCGCGTTGTAGGCCAAGTCGCCGCCGACACCAAAATTCCGGAACTCAAATTGCCCGTTGCCCGGCCGCCGGCGGAGCTCCGCCATCCAATCGAATGCCTGGCCCTTGCCCGCCGTGCTGCTCGACCCGAGGCACGCCACGATTTTTCGTTGAGAATTCACCATCGTGACTCGGCCAAGCCAGAGTGAGAAATCGTCGCCTTATGCTCTTCCCAAAGCGGCCCAGTCATGAGTTTCAGGTCGGATTCCGCGGCGTTTTCCAACATCCATGGACAGGCATAATAATCTTCGATGCGATCGATGACGCGACCGGCGACATGGACACGAACCGGCCACGCGACCTGCCACCGGTCGCCTCGCTGGAAGAGCACGATCAGGACAGGCTCTCCGTCGATCGCCCCCAACTCCATGGTCCACGTCTCCGGGTTTCGCTCGTATTCGACGAAATAGGGAGAACTTCTGACCAGGCCGTCGAAGCAGTCGGCGACCCGCAACCGAGCATCGGCGCTGGTCAGGCTCCGCACGCCATCCCAGTCATGGCGGTTGAAGAGGTCAACATAGCGCTGCAAGAGCCGCGCGGTGTCGGGATCAAGCGGACGGTTCGGTTCACCGGCAGGTTCAGCGGGCAAGTCGGCGAGCTTCGCCCGTCCGCGGGAGAGCGCGGCTTTGACGCCCCCAACCGTCGAGCCCACGAGTTCTGCGGTCTCTTCCAGCGAATAGTCGAACACGTCCTTCAAGAGGATGCAGGCGCGCTCCTTGGGCGGCAAGCGGCCAACCAGCCGTTCGATGGCGCGGCGTGCATCGGTCGCTGCCGGCTCTGCAGAGACAACGCCGATGTCGTCCGAATAGCCGTGCTCCGCGCGCTCGCGCACATCGCGTCGCCTCAGAAAGTCGATGCAGCGATTGTGAGCGATGCGAAACAACCAGGGTTTTAGCCTGCGGGGATCATCGAGGGTCTTAATCTTCGTGTAGGCCTCGAACAGCGTCTCCTGCACGAGATCCTCACCGTCGAGGCGTGAGCCCGTCATGCGGGCGCAGTAGCGATGCAGTTGGGCGCGGACGCCTGACACCGTCTCGAGGAAGGCGCGATATCGCGCATCGAACAGGCCGGTCGGTCGCTTGGGCATGTCCTTCAGCTGCCACATCTTGGTTTCAATTTGCCAGTCATGCGACCTCCTGACCTTCAGCGCGTGTCTGCGGTTGCGGCCAGACCAAGCTTGGGGCGAACCCATTGTGCCAACCGCGCGATCGCGTCGTCGGCTTCGGGAGCGCGGCCGGCCATCATCTGGAACGAGTGCAGCATCCCCGGAAATACGTCTAAGCGCATCTCGACGCCGGCGGCTTTCGCGCGGTCGGCGAGCGCTCGGCTGTCGTCGAGCAGGGTTTCGTCTCCACCCACTTGCAGATAGATCGGCGGCAGGCCCTTCAGATCGGCAAAGATCGGGCTGGCGAGTGGATGCCGGGGATCGGTCCCCGCAAGGACTTGCGATACCAGCATATCCACGACCGCCTTCTGGAAGAAGGCGTCCTTCTCGCGGTTGCTTTCGTAGGAGTGCCCGCTCGCCGACAGATCATACCAGCCAGAGATGCTGAGGATCGCGGCCGGCAGCGGCCGTCCCGCATCGCGGAGTTTCATCGCCGCCGCAACGATCAGGCCAGCACCAGCGGAATCGCCTGCAGCTATGGTGTGCTTCGGCGCGACACCCTGCTGGGCGAGCCATTCGAACGCGGTCACGGCCTGCTCGATTTGGCGCGGAAACTTGCTCTGGAAAACGTAGTCGTACGTAGCGAGCAGAGCGTAACAGCCGATCGCCTTAGCAAGGTGTCCGACCATCTTGCGATGGGTCCAGATCGATCCGCCGACATAGCCACCGCCGTGCAGGTAAAGCATGACCCGGTCTTTGGCCGCCGTTTTTGGCTGAACCCACAGCGCGGTCTTGTCGCCGACGTTCGTCTCGACGTAATCGACGCCGCCCGGTTCTGCCGTCAAAACGGACCACTCGGATGCTTCCTGTGGCGATTCTCGACCGCTGCGAAAAGCCTCCGCGAGCGTTTCGTAGTGTATCTTGTTCGCTAGGCTCTGCTTGCTGTTCATTTGTCACGCTCCAATTCGTCCAGGAGGGCGATGTTAAGGATGACCGTGCCCATGAACAGCTAAGACGGATGAACCCAGCGAAAGGATACGTGGCCGGCAGATGCAACGCCTCGCCGGTGGCAGTTGCCGCGGACCCCGGGTGTCAAACCCAGCAAGGCTAGGCTGCTCCACCCTTCTCTGTGGGACGTTCGTTCCAGACATTCGCCGATCGGCCAGATGCTTCGTCTATGCCGTCGCCGGGTGGCCGGGGGCTGGGACTATTGACTATTATCGCCGAGCCAACATCGCCTTAAACGTGCTGCTCTATCCTCTTCTACTCCGCACTACTCCTCGTCACTCCCACTCGATGGTGCCTGGCGGTTTGCTCGTCACGTCGTAGACGACGCGGTTGATGCCGCGTACCTCGTTGATGATGCGGGTGGCGGCTGCTCCCAGGAATGCCATGTCGTAATGGTAGAAGTCTGCCGTCATGCCGTCGACCGAGGTGACGGCGCGCAGCGCGCAGACGAACTCGTAGGTGCGGCCGTCGCCCATCACGCCGACGGTCTGCACCGGCAGCAGCACGGCGAAGGCCTGCCAGATGGCGTCGTAGAGTCCGGCCTTGCGGATCTCGTCGAGATAGATGGCGTCGGCCTCGCGCAGGATCTCCAGCTTTTCGCGGGTGATGCCGCCCGGACAGCGGATGGCGAGACCGGGACCGGGGAACGGATGCCGGCCAATGAAGCTGTCGGGCAGGCCGAGCTCCTTGCCGAGCGCCCTCACCTCGTCCTTGAACAATTCGCGCAGCGGCTCGACCAGCTGCATGTTCATGCGTTCGGGCAAGCCGCCGACATTGTGATGCGACTTGATCGTCACCGACGGGCCGCCGCTGAAAGAGACGCTTTCGATGACGTCGGGATAGAGGGTGCCTTGTGCCAGGAAATCGGCGCCGCCGAGCTTCTCGGCCTCCTCCTCGAACACTTCGATGAACAGCCGCCCGATGGTCTTGCGCTTCTTCTCGGGGTCCGACTCGCCCTCGAGCGCGCCGATGAAACGGTCCGAAGCGTCGACCAGGATCAGCGGCAGATTGTAATGCTGGCGAAACATCTCCACCACGCCTGATGCCTCGTCCTTGCGCATCAGCCCGTGGTCGACAAGGATGCAGGTAAGCTGGTCGCCGACCGCCTCGTGGATCAGCAAGGCCGCGACCGAGGAATCGACGCCGCCCGACAACGCGCAGATCACCTTGCCCTTGCCGACCTGCTTGCGGATCGTCTCGACCGCGTGCTCGCGGTAGGCGCGCATCGTCCAGTCGCCTTCGATGCCGGCGATGTTGTGGACGAAGTTGCGGAGCAACCTGGCGCCGTCCGGCGTATGCACCACTTCGGGGTGGAACATGAGGCCGTACATTTTGCGCTCGACATTGCCGAAGATGGCGAAGGGCGAGCCCTCCGATTTTCCGAGCACCTCGAACCCCTTGGGCAGGGAGATGACGCGATCGCCATGGCTCATCCACACCTGGTGGCGCTGGCCGGGCGCCCACAGGCCCTCGAACAACGGGCTGTCCTTGGCGATCTCGACGAAGGCGCGGCCGAATTCGCGATGATCGGAGCTTTCGGCGACGCCGCCCATCTGCACGCACATCGCCATCTGGCCGTAGCAGATGCCGAGCACCGGCACGCCGGCATCGAAGACGATCTGCGGCGCGCGCGGGCTGCCGATGTCGCCGGTCGAGGCCGGGCCGCCGGACAGGATCACCGCCTTCGGATCGATGCGCTTGAACGCCGCCTCGGCCGACTGGAAGGGTACGATCTCGGAAAACACGCCGGCCTCGCGGATGCGGCGGGCGATCAGCTGGGTGAACTGGCTGCCGAAATCGACAATCAGGACGGTGTCGGGATGATTGGCTGTTTTCATGGCGAGCGTTTAGAGAAAGAAACGAGTCGGCGCAATGGGTTGCTGGGCGTCTGCCTCAATCCGATTCCGCTGTACCGTCTTAAATGCGAGCGGCTCTATCGATGCCTCGGTCCGCTCCGCGCCGAGCGACCGCAAGGCGCCCATCAGCGCCGCGAACCCTTCTGGCCGAGGCAGGCAACGTAGCTCCTCTCGATCTGGAGCGGGCAGGGTGAACTAGCGCTTTACTTCGATCGGCTTGCCGGCCAGATGCGATTCCAGTTGCGCGACCAGCGCGGCAAAGCGGGCATGCATGGCATCGAGTGCCGCCCAACGTTCGGTGAGCTTGTTGAGTCGATAACCGGGTTCGGCGCCGTTGCCCCTGATATAGGCTAGCAAATCGGTTTCACTGACATTAGCCGGCGCACCGCTGGCACACTTACGGAGCCAAGCCACGAAATCCTCGCCGCGTGCTTGCGCCGCCTCCTGTTCGCGCTGTGAGGCAGTTTTGGTAAGAACGTGACCGTATTTGGTGGCGAATTCGAGCGGTGTGCCCTCGAAATCCGGATCAACTTCTTCCGGTGTCAGAAAGTTGGTTTTCGGAATGTTGCGGCGGAATTCCAGCCCGCGTTGATAGATTTCCTCGGCGGCGGATTCCTTGGCTGCGGATCGCTTAGCAGCGGTCCGCTTGACGTGCGTGGCATTTGGCGGGCGCGCTTTTTCGGACGCAGTTTGAAGTCCGATTCTCTTATCCACGACGGCCTTTTCCAGTTCCGGCGCGTACTGCACAACGGTGCGGGCGCGGGCAAGCGAACCCGTAGAAACATCCATGATCAAGGCCGCTTGTTTAACGAAACGATTGTGACCGGGAAGGCTAGGATCACGCGTTGCGCTGGCAGGCATTTCTATCGTTTCTTGAAATTGAATTTGTTGCTTTAAATGCGCCAGCCTTGCCGCCGCGAAAGCCCGCCGCTCAAAGGTTGAATGTTGCCGCCGATAGTCGTTGAGCGAAACGGCCAGATCAAGCGCGCCAACATCGTTTAGCGTGCCGGTATTTTCAAAGCGCGGCTCAATGCCCGCCTCAATGCAGGCGCGGTAACGGGCGCGCCCGTCTAGAATCCTTCCCTGATAAAGCACGATCGGCATATGCATACCGTTGGCCCGGATATCGGCCACGAATTCCGCAAAATCCTCGCCGCCCAACAGAGGCCAGATTCCAGCGAAAGGATGGTCTAGATAATGAACAGCCATTTTGGTTCTGTCCTTGCGCGAAAAATGGAGGCGCATTCGCGCGCCTCCCCGTTGAACGTTTTTATGCGGCCTCGGCTTGTTTCGGCATGAAACGCGGGAATGTTTCATCAACCCTCAGACTGATTTTCTTGACCTGCTCGCCAGCCATCCAAGCATTGAATGCCTTGATGACATGCGCCAAGACCTGATGTTTCTGCATCGGCTCCTTGGCAACGCTGTTGAGTTTCAGGACATGCTGCAAAGCCGCAATCGGGCTTCCCGCGCCGAATTCTTCACCCTCGGAACCCACGTCGTTCATGAACTCGTCGAGCGTGAATTCATCATGGAGGTCGAGAATCTTGACCGCCGCAAAGGCCGCGACATCGTTATGGCCTATCATCGCGGATGCGGAGGCATGCTCACCCGCCATCAACTGGGCGCCCCGGCGAATGTTCGGATTCGCCTCGACGTAGTCGATGAATTGTTTGGGCGACATGCGCGGAAGACGGTGCTTCTTCGTCGCAGTATAGGCTTTGTTTTCGTAAAGCTGGGCAATCATCACCGTTTGCGCCGTCAGAGCCGAAAGGCCATTCAGGCCCGCCGTGGCTAGCGCATCCTTGGCCGTGCGCGCCTTGACGTTATCGATGTAGGCGAAGGCCGATTTGATAGGCTTGCGCTGATTGACAACGTAAGTTGCGAACGGCACCCCGGAAAGGTAGCAAGCCCAGAGGCGATGCTGACCGTCTAGCAGCTTGCCATCGACATCGAAGATCAACGGCTGCCCGGTTTCGGGCCAATCCTCCGCGGCCATCTGTTCCGCGTAGTAGACAATGTTAGCTAATACGGCCTTGCGATTGGACCCGGCTGGATTCTTGAGCAACAGCCCTTCGGCCATTTCCGAAGTTATGATATGCCATCCATTGGCAAGCTTGTCCTCGTTTTCAGCTCGGGTTTTCCTCCATTCCTCAAACTGATCAACCAGGGCATAGAATGTGCCCGAATTGGCGGTTTTGAGGTCGAGATGGAATTTTGGCTCCCATGGTGTGGGCGCCGTAATGTTTTCGACGTCACTCATAAGTTTTATTCCCGTTGCCGCGCCTATCGGGAACGACGGCTGCCCGGCAGCCAGAGAATATAGGTTGATAGTGCCTATGCTACAAGGCTGAAAAAGCCTAGCCGTTAAGTTGGGTCATGGCCGCGTGCTGCAACTGTTTCACCGTAATTCGCTTCGTCGCCAGCAGGCGGGCGATCATGGCGGCATGCGGCGGTATCTGCCGCTCCGCCAGCGCCCAAGAGCGTACCGTGCGCGGGGCAACACTTAGCAATCGAGAGAAAGCCAGTTGCGAAAGTGGGATGGCGGCTAGGCAAGCGCGGAATTCGGTCGCCGTCATCGGGACGTAAAGCATCATGCGAATCGATATGTCATGGTTGTCACGATATGTAGGCGATACCGGCCTAACAAAAAAGTCTGGCGACATATCCGGGCTGGTTTCCGACTATCTATTTTGGGCGGCACAGGTGGGAACAAATCTGCATAATAGTTTTTGCTAAACCAATGAAAGCCGACATGTTGCCATGGCGAGCGTTTGGAGAAAGAACGAGTCGGCGCAATAGGTTATGAGGTCGCGGCCTTACTTCAATCCCGCGCCTTAGGCGATGATTCAAAACCGGATTGCGCCTGAGGCGATCGCCTGTTCCAGCAGTTGCACCGCCGCGGCCAGCTTCTCGTCGATGACGTGCAGATATTCGGTCCAGTCGCCAACGTGTCTCAGATCGGCCGCGCCGTCGGAAATGCCGCGCAGGCCGATAAGCGGAACGTCGAACAGCTGGCAGGCGCGCAGGCAGGCGAAGGTCTCCATATCGACCATGTCGGCGGCGATCGCGTCGTAGGCGGCGCCGGAGACGATTGCCGCCCCGGTCGACAGCGTCGCCTGTCTGACGCCTGGCATCCTGAACGGCAGCGGCACGCTTACAGGCAGGTCGAGGAACGGGGTGGCGCCCTTCTCGAACCCCAGGGGCGAGGCGTCCATGTCGCGGTAGCCAACCGAAACGGCCTGGTAGATTTCCGTCTGCTCCAGCGTCCGGCTGCCCGCCGACCCGAGCGACACGACGAGATCGGGCAGCCCCATCCCGGCATGCAGCCGGGATAGTTCGGCGCCGAGCCCGATACCGGCCTCGACCGGTCCGACGCCGGTCATCAGCGGCGTGAACAGCCGCTGCAGGTGTGGACCGTATTCGGCCTCCGCCGCCATGACGAAGAGAACGGACTTGCCGGAGATCGGGGTGAGCTCACCAGGTGTCTTGCCGGCCATGATCGTCCATCCTCCCTACCCGCTCCTCAGCCTTCGATGCCGTCGCGGCCGAGCACTGTCATCATCGTTCCGGTCATTGTGGCGATCAGCTTGGCCTCGCCGTCGACGGCGAACGCATAGGCTTGTCCGTCGGCGACGATGATGGTGCGGCCGGGCTTGGTCACCGAGCCGCGGAACAGGAAGCGCTCGCCCCTGCCGGGCGCCAGCAGATTGACCTTGAACTCGATGGTCAGCACGCCGGAATTTTCCGGCATCAGCGAGAATGCCGCATAGCCGCAGGCCGAGTCGAGAGCCGTCGAAATGACGCCGGCATGGAGAAAGCCGTGCTGCTGCGTCAGCGCCGCAGAATAGGGCATTTCGATCTCGATGATGCCGGGCGTCACCAGCGTCAGCTCGGCGCCAATCGTCATCATCGCGTTCTGGCGCGCGAAGGACGTCCTGACGCGGTCCTCATAATCGGGAGCAGGAACGATCTTTGCTGCCATGGCCGTCGCCCTTTGTTTCTCGGCAAATCTTATTGCAAAGGCATTTATCGCAGAGGGGTGGGCGGCAGGCAATCGCAAATGCTGCACTGCAGCATTCGGCTTAGCCCCGTATCGATGGCAACGATTCAGCCGGCCCGCCGCAGCGCGCAGAAGTAAAAGCCGTCGGTGCCGCTCAGCAATGGCGACAGCGAAATGCCGCCCGCGGCGCCAATGCGCATTGCCGCTTCGTGGCCCGCAAAACGGCTGTCCCAAAGCTGGCGGTGATCGACCGGGACAAAATCGGGATGGCGGTCCCGGAACGCCGAAACCTGGTCGCCATTCTCCTCGTCGAACACCGAACAGGTGATGTAGACCAGCAGGCCGCCGGGTTTGACGAAGTCCCTGGCGGCATCGAGGATCGTCTCCTGCTCGCCCTTGCGGGCGTCGAGCTGTCTTTGCGTCAACCGCCATTTGGCATCCGGCCGGCGCCGCCAGGTGCCGCTGCCGGTGCAGGGCGCATCGATCAGGGCGATATCCATGTGCTTGCCGAGCGGCGCCAGTTCGGCCGGCCTGGTGACGATCTGCACATTGCGGTTTTCCGAGCGGCGGATGCGGTCGAAGATCGGCGCCAGCCTTGCCTTCTCCGCATCGTGGGCGAAGATCTGGCCGCGATTGTCCATCGCCGCGGACAGCGCCAGCGTCTTGCCGCCGGCGCCGGCGCAGAAGTCGAGCACCTGCATTCCAGGCTCGGCGCCGGCCAGTTCGGCCGCAATCTGCGAGCCTTCGTCCTGAACCTCGAACCAGCCTTTCTGGAAGGCCGGTTCGGCCTGCACGTTCGGGTGCCTGCCGTCGCCTTCGATCGGCGGGATGCGGATGCCGTGCGGCGCGATCCGCGCAGGCTTGGCGCCGGTCTCCGCCAACTCGGCGAGCACCTTGCCGCGATCGGCCTTCAGCGTGTTGACCCTGAGGTCGAGCGGCGGGCGCGTCGCCAGCGCGGCACCCTCTTCCACCCAGGCCGTGCCGAACGCCCGTTCGAACAGCGGCATGCACCAGTCGGGGATGTCTGCCCTGACCGCCGGCGGCGCATCGGCAAGCCGGCGACCGCCGAGCGTTTTCAATTCGTCGGCGGTAAGCAGCGGCGGCGCGAACTTGTCGCCCTCGAGCGCCTCGTTCAGCGACTGCGCCGTCTGGCCCCATTCGAGCAGCAGCGCGCCGAAGCCGATGGCGCGCGGTGTGTCTTCGCCCAACAGCCAGCCGGCCGAGCGCTTGCGGCGCAGCGCGTCGTAGACGATGTTGCCGATCGCGGCGCGGTCGCCGCCGCCGGCGAAGCGGTGCGACAGGCCCCAGTCCTTCAGCGCATCGGCCACCGGCCGGTGGCGACGGCCAATTTCGTCAAGCACTTCAATGGCTGCCGCCAGCCGCCCGCCCAGTCTCATTGTCGTCTTCCATTATTCAGTAAATTAATTCTGGCCCTGCTCTTAGAGCTTTTCGTGCCCTGATTGAAACAGTTCTGTTTCGCCGACGGCGAGACGATCCATGCCGAGGGGTGACGAATGTGGATTGATGCATCGCGAGCCGCGGCCACCAGGCGGGCGCCGGCATGCGGAACGAACAATTCGATAAATATATTATACGTCTCTAATGTTCGTGTCCGGCGCTCACAAGCATAGCGGCTTGCGAAACTGCTCTGCTTTGCAAGTTTTCCGGTTGCGAATACTCTTTGCGCGGTGATTCGCGTCGCAGAAAAAGCGGAGCCGCGGGTCGATACGAGGAGAGGGCAATGAAAACTTATCTGGCGGAAGTTCTAGGCACGTTTCTATTGGTGTTCATCGGCACGGCTTCGGTGGTGACGGGCGGCTTCGGCGGCGCGCTGCCGCTCGGCCAGGAAGGTATCGGTCTGGCGTTCGGCATCGGCCTGATAGCGGCCGCTTACGCGATCGGCCCGATTTCGGGCGCGCACCTCAATCCGGCAGTGACGCTCGGCGTGTTCCTCGCCGGGCGGATGCCGGCCAGGGACGTCATTCCCTATTGGATCGCGCAGGTCATCGGCGCCATCATCGCGTCGCTGGCGCTGTGGATCATCGTCTCCGGACAGGTCGGCGGCCACACCGGCGGCTTCGGCGCCAATGGCTGGGACGTGACGAAATGGGGCGTCAGCTCGGCCTTCCTGTGGGAGCTGATCGGCACCTTCACCTTCGTCACGGTGATCCTCGGCGTCACCAACGCCAAGCACACGACGGCCTTCGCCGGCCTGGTCATCGGCCTGACGCTGGCCGGACTGCACTTCGCCATCATTCCGGTGACCGGCACATCGCTCAACCCGGCCCGTTCGATCGGACCGGCGCTGTTTTCGGGAACTGCGGCGATCGGCCAGCTCTGGCTGTTCATCCTCGCGCCGCTGATCGGCGGCGCCATCGCCGGCGTGGTCGCCAAGGCCGGTATCTTCGAGAAAGACTGACTTTTCGAAGGCTTCATGAAAAAGGCGCGGGTCGAGGCCCGCGCCTTTTTCGTTGCGTCGAGAAATATGCCCGGATCAGGCCGCGAGGTCGAAACGGTCGGCGTTCATCACCTTGGTCCAGGCGGCGACGAAGTCCCTGACGAACTTCCGCCCGGCGTCCGCCGAGCCGTAGACCTCGGCCAGCGCCCGCAATTGCGCGTGCGAGCCGAAGATCAGGTCGGCGCGGGTGCCGGTCCACTTGACTGCCCTGGTCTTGCGGTCGCGCGCTTCGTAGACCTCATCTGAGCCGGCGGCCGGATCCCAGATCGTGTTCATGGAGAGCAGGTTGACGAAGAAATCGTTGGTCAACGTGCCCGGCCTGTCGGTGAACACCCCGTGCTTCGACTGACCGGTGTTGGCGCCGAGCACCCGCAACCCGCCGACGAGCACCGTCATCTCCGGCGCCGTCAAGATCAGCAGCTGCGCCCGGTCGACCAGCATCGCTTCGACCGACATCGGCGGCTTGCCCCTGACATAATTGCGGAAGCCATCGACTTTCGGCTCGAGCGCGGCGAAGGACTGGACATCGGTCTGTTCCTGCGAGGCGTCCATGCGGCCTGGCGTGAACGGCACCCCCACGTCATGGCCGCCGTCTTTCGCCGCCTTCTCGATCGCGGCGACGCCGCCAAGAACGATCAGGTCGGCAAGCGAGACCTTCTTGCCGCCGGACTGCGAGTTATTGAAACCCTTCTGGATGCTTTCGAGTGTCTCGAGCACCTTGGCCAGCTGCGCCGGCTGGTTGACCTCCCAATCCTTCTGCGGCGCCAGGCGGATGCGGGCGCCGTTGGCGCCGCCGCGCTTGTCGGAGCCGCGGAAAGTCGAGGCCGAGGCCCAGGCGGTCGAGACCAGTTCTGAGACGGACAGGCCGGAGGCCAGGATCTTCGCCTTCAGCGAGACGATGTCCTGCTCGCTGACCAGCTCGTGGTCGATTGCCGGTATCGGGTCCTGCCAGATCAGCTCTTCCTTCGGCACGAGCGGGCCGAGATAGCGGACGGCCGGACCCATGTCGCGATGCGTCAGCTTGAACCAGGCGCGGGCGAAGGCATCGGCGAACTGATCAGGATTCTGATGGAAGCGCCGCGAGATCTTCTCGTAGGCCGGGTCGACGCGTAGCGCGAGGTCGGTGGTCAGCATCGCCGGCGCGCGGCGCTTGGAGGGATCGTGCGCGTCCGGCACGGTGCCTGCACCGGCGCCGCCCTTCGGCGTCCACTGATGGGCGCCGGCCGGGCTCTTGGTCAGCTCCCATTCGTAGTTGAACAGATTGTCGAAGAAGTTGTTGCTCCATTTGGTCGGCGTCGTGGTCCAGGTCACCTCGAGGCCCGAGGTGATGGCGTCGCCGGCAATGCCGGTGGCATGCTTGCTCGACCAGCCGAGGCCCTGCGCCTCGATGTCGGCGCCTTCCGGCTCCGGGCCGACCAGCGATGCATCGCCGGCGCCATGGGTCTTGCCGAAGGTATGGCCGCCGGCGATGAGCGCCACGGTTTCCTCATCGTTCATGGCCATGCGGGCGAAGGTTTCGCGGATATCGCGCGCCGCGGCCAATGGATCGGGCGTGCCGTTCGGGCCTTCCGGGTTGACGTAGATCAGCCCCATCTGCACGGCGCCGAGATGGCCCTGAAGTTCGCGGTCGCCGGAATAGCGCTCGTCGGCGAGCCACTTGGTTTCCGATCCCCAGTCGACGTCCTGCTCCGGCTCCCAGACATCGGCGCGGCCGCCGGCGAAGCCGAAGGTCTTGAAGCCCATCGATTCCAGCGCGACGTTGCCGGTGAGGATCAACAGGTCGGCCCAGGAGATTTTCCTGCCGTATTTCTGCTTGACCGGCCACAGCAGCCGGCGCGCCTTGTCGAGATTGGCGTTGTCCGGCCAGCTGTTGAGCGGCGCGAAACGCTGCTGGCCGGCGCCGGCGCCGCCACGGCCGTCGCCGATGCGATAGGTACCGGCGCTGTGCCAGGCCATGCGGATGAAGAGCGGGCCGTAATGGCCGAAATCGGCCGGCCACCAATCCTGCGAATCGGTCATCACCTGGTGCAGATCCCTGATCACCGCATCGAGATCGAGACTCTTGAATTCCTTGGCGTAGTCGAAGTCCTCGTCCATCGGGTCCGACAGGCTGGACTGCTGATGGAGGACGCCAAGGTCAAGCTGGTTCGGCCACCAGTCACGGTTGCTTCTCCTGGCCGATCCATGTGGGACCGGGCATTTGCCGGCGCTGTTGTCGTCGGTTTTCGCGTCCATCTTTGCCTCCGATTTGTTGATTTTTCGGGATTTTGTTGATTTTCCGGGCAGGGCCGGCGGCCGCGCCATCCTGGAATGGTTCCAGACTAGCCCGCCCAGCCGATAAAGACAAATTGCCTTTGCTGTTTATTCTGATAGGTTTTCCTTATGATCGGTTTAACCGTCCGGCAGATGCATTATTTCGAGGCGCTGGCGCAGACGCTGCATTTCGGCCGTGCCGCAAAACTCGCCGGCGTCAGCCAGCCGGCGCTGTCTTCGCAGATCGCCGAGATGGAGCTGCGGCTGAATTGCCGTCTGTTCGAGCGCGGCGGAAAGGTGGTGCGGATGACCGACGAGGCCGTGGCCCTGCTGCCGCGCATCGAGCGCATTCTTGCCGACGTCCGCGACGTCGAGGCGACGGCCCGGCGCGGCCGCCCGGCGCTGGAAGGCCGCTTCCGGCTCGGCATCATCCCGACGGTGGCGCCCTATCTCTTGCCGCATGTGCTGCCGGAGCTGAAACGGCATTTCCCGGCCTTGCAGCTGGAACTGCGCGAAGCGGTGACCGCCTCGCTGGTCGAGGACACCAGTTCGGGTAAGCTCGACGCCTTCGTCGCGGCGCTGCCTCTCGACTACCCAGGCCTGATTACCGAGGAACTTTTCTCCGACCGGTTCTTCCTGGCCGTGCCGGCCGGCGATCCCGCCTTCGCCTCGCCGCCGGTGCCACCGGAGAGCCCGGCACTGGAGCGGCTGATGCTGCTGGAGGAAGGCCATTGCCTGCGCGAACAGGCGCTCGCCGTGTGCGGCAACGTGCGGCCGGTGGCGATGGCAAGCTATGGCGCGACCAGCCTGACGACGCTCTTACAGATGGTGGCGCACGGGCTTGGCGTCACGCTCATCCCGGAAATGGCGGCAGGGCCGGCCAGCACTATCCCCGATTTGAAGATCGTGCCGTTCCAGGAACCGATGCCGCAACGCACGATCTGCCTCGCCTGGCGGCGCAACAAGGTCCGGCACGACGAGTGCGTCGAACTGGCGAAGATCATTCGCGGCTGGATGCGGCGGTGCTGGCGGCTTGAGCGGCGGGTCAAGGATCCGGTTTTAGCCCCGAAGCCAACCTGCAAGAAAACGGCTTCAATCCTTTTCCCAGGCTGCGAGCAACGGGCCGTTGCTTCCATAGACAGGGTCCTTGCGCGGACGGCCGACCCTGGGGATCGTGACGACCGCTTTGGCATGGTCGGCGGCGGTCGTACACAGGTCATAGGTGCCGGATGGAGGATAGGCGCCGACAACCAGAAAATCGTCGGATGCGGAAAGACGCTGGTGCCCGGTGCCGGCCGGAAGCACCGCGACGTCGCCGGCCTTCAGCGACAGCGTCCGCCCCTTGCTGCCGCCAAAGCGGACCTTGGCCGTGCCGCGCGCAACGCCCAGCACCTCGTGTATCCGCGAATGGTAGTGGACGTAACCGTAGATGCCGTTGCGCCAGCTATCGCCCCAGCCATTTGCCTCGAAAAGCGCCTCGATGACAGCCGCCGGATCGAAGTCTTCGGGCAGCGTCACGGCACCGCGATAGACGACCAGCGGCCAGAACGGATGGTTGGGCACCAGGCCATCATCGCTGAACCGAAACTCGTTCGGTTTGCGCGGCCTCAGGAGGTCGGCGACCTCTCGCCGGCCCGGCCTGGCGACGCCGGTGACCTGCCCGACGGCTTTCTTCGTGGTTTGCAAAATGCTCATGACGTGGCCTTGCGCTGGTCGGAAGTTTCATGCGGGTTAACTGGCTGCATGGCGGGTCGGTTCCGCTGAGGGCAGAGTTCCGCGATCTGTACGGTCGGCATTTGACGTCCGGGCACATCGAAGCCGCCCAAGTTTCAAGACTTGAACACCGCGAGCATGTGAAGATCCAATCGGTCCCGCCGCTGTGTCGTCCCATGGCACGGATGAGACGATTACATTGTTTTACCACAGCGCTCGCGACAGCTCGCGAAACGGGCGACCCGCAGAGGCTTTTTTCGTGTTATGATGCACTTGCAACGCGCGTAATCTCGACCTCGGCAATATGGCAAAGGTCGAACGCATTTTTGCCCTGGCGTTGCCCAGCATGGACTCAACTCCGGATGGCTGGGTGTGCTTATCCGGGGCGAGGAGGTTGTCCATGTCCACGAGTAATGTCGAACGCCCGCTCCAGCCGGGCGACCGGGCGCCGAATATTATTCTCGATGCGATCTCCCGCGAAGGCAAGATCGCGCTCGACGATTTTCGAGGCCGTAGCCCGTTGTTGATCGGTTTGTTCCGAGGCCTGCACTGTCCGTTCTGCCGGCGCCATGTCGCGGCGATGGCGCAACTTAAGCCGGCCCTGCGTGAGAAAGGCGTCGAATGCCTGGCGGTGGTCAATACGCCAGTCGAGCGGGCGCGGCTCTATTTCCGTTACCACCCGGCACCCGATCTTCTCGCCGCATCCGACCCGGAGCGGGCCTCGCACCGTGCTTTCGGCTTGCGCGAGGTCGGGATGGACACGGTCATGGCGATCCGTATCGATCTGCCGGGCGAGTTGCCCGAGCCTATGGACGTCATGGCAATGTACGAGTTTCTTAACAAGAAGGAAGGATATGAGATTACGGGAGCCGACCAGCAGGCGATGGCTTCCGGCCAGGGGCAGCTTGTCGGTCAGTTCCTAATCGACCGGGCGGGCATCGTACGCTGGAACTTCACTGAAGTTCTGGAGGATGGCCTCAATACCTTCAAGGCGCCGAATCCGGAGGAATTGATGTCAGCGGCTTCCCAAGTTGCACATTGATGGGCTGCGGAAATAGGCGGCTGACAACTCGCTCGACGACCGCGCCCTTCCCGCTCACTACCGGGGAACGGCCGTCCTGGGTCAGAACCTGAGGATCGTGGATGACCGCTTCGCGCCCAATGCACGAACCCGCTTCGCGGGAGGGGCGCCTCGTTCTGAGATGGCGCGACTGCCATTTTGACTTGAGCGGGTAGAGGGGTCGATCTGACCATGGA
>NZ_JAMYSQ010000039.1:0-45494 GCF_040321995.1 Mesorhizobium sp. M0207 | reverse complement strand
CATAGAAATTGACACTGCAAGCTCCTCGGCTCCTTGCTTCAGTGTCAGTATGTCTCGCTCATCACCTCAAGCCGCGCCAGATGGGGTCAGCTTGGCGCTTACGCATGTCGACGGCTACGCCGGATTCGAACAGCTCGCGGCCAAGGGGGCGACAGTTCTTGCCACCTCCTGAGCGCCCATACGCGGCGCAAGGTCTATGACGTCCAGCAAGCCACCGAATCGCCGTTGACCGCAGAAGGCGCTGCGCCGGATTGGCGAGCTTTACGCGATCGAACGGAGGTCCGGGCGCAACCGCCATCCTATCGGCCGCAGCGCACCTACCTGGATGCATAGTCCCGCACATCTACAGCCACAGCGTACTGGCCGAGACGATCCGTTAAGCGCCCTGCGTTCGGACCGGGCTGACCCGATTCCTGCAGGACGGTCGCATCGAACTCAACACCAATCCGGTAGAGAAGGCGTTCTCGTCGAGGTGACGGAATCGTCGCCGGTTGGCCGATGGTCGACTATCTGCGCTTTGATTCTAGGAGGCTCTCTGGGCCACAGAAGCACACGACCCAAATCTCTCGCCGCCGCTTCCGCTTGCGATCATTCACTTGCAGGATGAACCAATCATTTTGGGATTCTTCAGGGGACTGCCTGGCACATCTTCATTGCCGCAGAATAATTGGTCAGTAGCACCAGCTGGAACTGACTGTGTGCACTTGGCGAACGGAACCAGCTTCCCGTCGGCTTTGGTGGCCTGACACTCGGCCGTGCATGATTTTGGCCCTGGTCCCGGGTTCGTGGCTAATATCCTGAATCCTTTGTCCTCATTTTGAAGTTCACATTTGAAAGTAACCTGTTGGGCTATCGACGCAGTCGAAAAACCCACGACCAAGATTGTTGTAACGATCCTCATAGTTCCCTCCGTATTGTAGGCAGTAATAATGCCTACGTGATTTCGATACAACGTGAGCTGTGCGTTCGAGCTGCACACTTGGCGGTGATAGGGGACCACTAGTACGACCGCCAGCCGCAAAACGCCTTTTCAAAAACCAACTTCGCGCATCAGCCGCTTGACAGCGCAGCGGGGACGTCCAAGCACCACAACTGGGGCCAACGCTTAAGTGGGTCTTTGTATCGGGCTCTACAGTGAAGCTCAATTTACGCACTCAGCAATGTAAAAAGCGCCCTTGCATTTAGAACTCTCGATGCAGCACGGAGACGAAGACGTGTCATATGTCTGCGCCGAACCAGAACAGTGCGTATACTCGAAATGAGTGTCGTCAATTTTTCGGCATTCCGATTTGCCTTGGACTATACCGCCAGCGCCATTGGGCCGGGCACACCAATTTGGTCGGTTATCGGTTCCCAGATCGCCGCATGTTTGAATATCCTCTGCAAGCAGGGGCGAGCACATGCTTTGCAGTAGAAAAAAGAAAATTACGATGCGCCTCATAAGAATCTCCTCCCTTCGGCTAGTTGACTTGCGCAATTCTCTCGCTATTGATTTATATACAGGTGCAGTCCTACTCTCGTCTCGGCTTCCCATCTTTGATCAAAAGCTCAGTGTCTTCGGCGCCACGCCTGGCGCCCAGCAGTTCGCGCCGGAACGTGCCAATGCCCTTGCCGGCGTCGCCCATCAGCGTCGACAACCGCCCCTTGCCGAACAAGACGATGATGACCACCGCGACGA
The DNA here is from genome assembly GCF_040321995.1 of Mesorhizobium sp. M0207. Taxonomy (NCBI): domain Bacteria; kingdom Pseudomonadati; phylum Pseudomonadota; class Alphaproteobacteria; order Hyphomicrobiales; family Phyllobacteriaceae; genus Mesorhizobium; species Mesorhizobium sp. M0207. Next base: position 43,816 of record NZ_JAMYSQ010000039.1, on the reverse strand, counting down.
TGGCCAGGTGCCAGAAGCTGAATGCGCCCATTCGCAGGTTCCTTCGCTGTTAGTCCGGTGGCGGCTCTGAGGCGTCAAGTTCGACCCGAACCGCGAAGCGGACGCCCGATTCGATCGAGCGCTCATTGTCGAGAATGTCGGCATCCTTGCGGATCGGCTCGTTCGAGAAGGTCGAGCGCGGCGTCATCGTCAGTTCCTCCACCAGCACCGCGAAATGCGCCCGCTGAGCCTCGGCCGAAGCCGGTATGGGCAGTTGCAGGTTGAGCAACTGCGAAGCGCCGGCTTCGGCCTGACAGGTCTTGATCACCAGGCCGCCCGCTTGCTTGTCGATGCCGCCACCCAGCGCGCTGTCGGTCATTTCCGCGGGGTCGAGCCGAGCGACGCGTTCCAGGATCTGTCCGTGCGGCGACAAAGTGCATTCGATGAGCGTGATCCGCAACAGCGGCGTTTCGCCGGGCGCCGTTCCTGGATACTGTTTGCCGGAATCCTTTCCGGCGTCGACCCCCGTTGCCGTGCCGACGTCGACGCTTACCCAATCGCGTCCCGCCCTGGGCACTCTCGTCGCACTTGCCGAGCGTAGGTAGCCAACGACCTGAACCCATTCGGCAACCGGCTGGGAAACCTGCAGGTGCCGCTGTGCGAACGGCTGAAAACGGACCAATCCGAAGCGGACGAACGGGTCGCGCGCGTGTCCGACATCGAGGTCGACATCGACATACCAATGCTCGAAGTCCGGGTCGAAACGCGGCATGTAGGTGGCAAGAGAAACCATCATGAATTCGGGCGCCAGCGTCGAATTCGCCGGCTCCTGCGCGTTGGTCCCGCCGCCGGCCTCCTTGTCCCTGCGGTCGTCCGCATCGGGGATAGGCATCAGCGCGTTCGCGACGAAACGCGGTTTGTAGATCTCTTCCTTCGGCCACAGGACGCCGGGTGCGGCGCCTTCCGTCTTGATGAGGTCGATTGGCGCGGCAAAGTCGGCCCCGCTGTCGCTGATATCGCGAAACGCCGAGCCTCCAATCAGCCACGCCATCTCTTCGGAGGCGAAGATCGGATCGGCACCCCAGCGCGTCACATAGCCGCCTCCGGAGCCCAGGTCGGCGTCGGTGAAAAAGCCTTCGCGCCACATTGCGTCCTTACCGTCCGCGAATCGGTGGAGGTCGATCTCCCGCGGTCCTTCCCTCCACGCCATTGGACTGTTGCGCTCGACGATGCCCTGTGCCAAGTCGCCCTTCGTCCATTCCTGGTCATCGTCGATGCCGGAAGCCTCCATTAGATTTGGCGGCCAGATGACGATTCCCAGCCGCTCTTCTTCTCCCGAGGTCCACCATGGGCGCCGGAGACGGATGCGCACCTTCGTCCTTCGCGAGCGGACCTTGCCCTCGGTGGACCACGCGTAGGAAGGTAGGAGGCTCTTGGGCGTCAGCGCCGCCGGGCGTTCGGTGGCCGGAAGAATGATCTCTGTCCTTTTGCTCTCCTTCAGCAAGCGCTCCTGGTCGATCCTGGCCTGCTCGGGCGTGGGGTAGCTCGGGCGATCGGGAATCTGCCGCGCCGTGCGGGAGGTCGCCGCCATCCAGACGCTCACGCGCCGGGCCTGCGTATCGGGAAAGATCCCCTCGAGGACGGACCGGCTTTTCGTGTTCGCGCCCTCCTGCTTCTTGTCTCCATCGTTCGAGTGCTTGCCCTGCCGGGTAAGGTCGGCAAGGCTGGCTGGCGACTTCTGAGTGCGCTCCACCTGCCAGCGCGCCACCACGCCCCGACCGCGGCGCGGTTCGACCTTGCCGTCGCGGGCCACGTCGAAGCCGAACAGCTCGTCCATGTAGGTCAGTTTGCCGCCGGCCGCTGGCAGCCGTTGGCTGAGCTTGATCGGCTCTGGCTCGCCATCTTCCCCGTCTAGCGTTCGCGGCCACTCGCCACGGGCACGACCATAGAAGCTGCGGCCGAGTTCGAGATTATCCAGCGCGCCGCCGAAAGGCATCGCCGCCTCGGCGTGGAGTTCCAGGGTCTCGGTTGTATCCGGATCGAAGGTGACATTGCCAACGGCGATGACCTTGCTGCCGCCGTCCTCGTCTTCGTCGGGCCCTTCGCCACGCTCCAACCATGTCTTCTGTGTCTTTTCCGACAACCGCAGCAGTCTGATATCGCTGCCTTGGGGCGTCTGCTTGGGCAGGCCAGCCGCATGGATCGCCCGCAGGCGACGAACGGATGCGATGTCCGGCAGCGGACGGCGTAGGAGCGTGGTATAAACACTCGACGCCGCGCTTTTGACATCCCACCAGGATACGGACGTCTCGCCTCGGCGCAGCCGCACGTCGTCATCGGGGTTGTCGCGCGCCTTGCCGGGCTTTAGCCTGCAAAACTGGACGGAGCGGTTGTCGCTGGCGCAGTTCATGATCAGTGCCATGGCCTCGGCCAAGTCAAACCACGCCTGCAGTTGGGTGAGTGCCGGCACGCACCAGGTCTCCACCTCGAAGTCTTCGCCGGGGTACAGGCAAAGCGTCACGGTGGCAGGCGTCTGCCCTTTCGCCGGCTCGAACAGTCGGATGCCGGCTTGCATAGCCCGCGCCCGCAGGTCGTCGTAGCTGGCGAGCGTCGCATTGGCGGTGCCTTGGACCGCCTTCACTTTGATCCTGATCGGGCGGGCATCGGGATACCCCGGCGTCCCCGAGGATTTTTCGTCGGACGGATCGTTGTAGAACGGGACCTGGATCGCCTCACCGGCCAGATAGCGATTCGGCTGGTCGGGATAGCGCAGCGCAATGATCAGATAGCGCGCTGCGGGATCTGGGTAGTACTCCTGGGTCCGGATCGGCGCTTGTGCCGTGCCGGCCTTCAGGTCCGGCTGGGGCCGACGACGGAAGACTGCGAATCCGCCAGGCGTCACCTTTTGTTCGAGTTCGTTGCCTTGCGCGTCGTGCGATTCGTAGGCGCGATACCTGCCACGGATGGCCGTTGGCTCCGGCGGCTCCTTCGGGTCGAAAAGCGGAAATCCGCCCCAGTCGGAATCGTAGTCGACGTCCTGCAGCCCACCGGGCGGGTTGCCTGCCAGCCGTTGCGCAGCCGCGTCGAAGACCGAATGCATGACCGCGAAATCGAGGTCTACCAAGGGCGCGAAAAGCATCCGCGCAGTCTCGTCAGGCTGGAAGCGCCAGCCATGCACCTCATCGGCGGCTGCATAGTCCGGCGGGCTGCGCACCACCATATCCTTGCCGTCGATGCCCTTGCGTTCACTGGCGAACTCGGCGAGCACGGTCGAAGCGTCCACCGCCACGATCGGTGGCCCAATGCGCTCCTGGCGCAGGAACCGCTGCAATTCGGCAGTTTTTTTGGAAGGATAGGCCATGCCGCGGCGAAGTCCTCCGTCGTAGAGCTTGATCGCGCGACCCAGCGGTGCGCAAACGCCGCCGACCAGGACAGCTCGCGCGCCCAGCGCGTAGGCCCCGCCGAACCGAAGGCGGTGCGCGCGAAGGTCGCCTTTTACCGGCAGCGACAGGGTGCGGGTGACCGGCAGGTCGACCGCCTCCGCATGGCCATCGAAGGCGCCGGTGCGCATGCCGATCGGGTCACCGTCCCACACGGCGAGAAGCTGCTCGGCGAAGGCGGTCTCCTGGCCGCCGTTTGCGATCCCGCCCTGCGAATTGATGACTATCCGCGTTCCCATGGCCACGGTCGCGCCGTCCACAGGCCGGGCCCCATCGTCGCCTGGGGGCGAAAAGGCGTTGGCGATCACATTGAGATCGACAGGCTGATCCGGCAGCGAATGCTGATAGCGGACGATCCGTTCCGAAAGGCTCGACCAGTTGCGCTTGTCATCGCGTCTTGGCAGCCCGACATCGAAGCGGTAGCCGATCAACAGGTCGTTTGCATCGACGCGCCGGCCGTTCGGCAACTGCGCGTTGCAGGACGTGAATATCTCGTCGATTACAGCGCCCTGGCGCCACCGGTCTACAATCTGCAGGCCGCCGGTCTTCAGGGTGGACGTTTCCGCCGCAGCGGCCTGTTCCGCCTCCGGCATGGCCGTGCCGGCATCTTTGACCTGCGTCTCCGCAGCCTGGCGCCGCTGCTCGGCCTCGGAGGCGATGGTCGTGTTCAGTGAAAATACATCGTAGCGCCTGAAAGACTGGTTGTTGGCCTTTAACGGCGCATCGAGATCGATTACCGCGTCGACCTGGTCGAGAAAGCCGGTTTCCTCGGGAGCGCCTAATGACCACGTCGGCGTATTTTCGAGGACCGCGCGGCGCAGCGCCCATTCCTCGGTGGTTGCCGGCCAGCAATGTCCAATCTCACTCTTGCTTTTGTCATCGGCGTCCTCCTCCGGCAAACGAAGCTTGGTCAGCGTCCAAAGCTGTTGATGGATGCAATCCTGGTTGTTCTCGTCGGTGGCCTGGATGGCAAATTCCAGGAACAGGGCGGGATCGGACAGACCCCCGTTGGCCGGCAGCAACGCGTCGAGACCGCCGAGATCAGCGGCGCTAAGGGTGAACTCGATATCCATTGTCAGATGCATGGCGCGCATCAACGCCGGCATGCCCTGCAATGCGTGCCAGCGCAGTTGCATGACGCCAATTCCCTCTTCGCTCGGCCTGTCGCCGTAGTCTTGCAGCGTCGACGCGTTTTGCGCTGCCGCATCTTTGGTGGCGGGGTTGTCCCGCTCGGTTCCCATGACGGACTGTGCGGTCGCTTTGATGTCCGATGCGCGATGCGCGACTCTCTGGCCTTGCAGCGTCTGTAGATAGTCGGTCAGCTGAAGGCTGCCTGCACTGCACGCATCCGCACAATCCTTGCAGGAACTGGCGTATTCTCGGGCGGCGTTTCGCTGGTCGTCAAGCTGGATGGCGAGCGTGAGTTCGAGCCAGTGCCGTTCGTCCTGCAGGGACAGCTCCAGTGCAGGCCCCCAATCTGCAGGTTTCTGGTTCTCCCATTTGAAGGGCTGGTATGTCAGTGGCGTCGTTTGATCCGACTTGATCGCGGCGGCAAGCGCGTCGCGCCACGTCTTAAGGTCCGCATCCTCAGGCAACTCCTTTCCGGTTCTTTTAAGATAATCAGCCTTCTCATTGGTCAGTGCATACGTCTGCACCGGCGATTCTACCAATGCTTGCGCGAGCCGCAGTTCTCCTACCGACCGCTTGCTCAGATCGCCAAGCAGGTCGCGCAGAATCCGCATCCGCTCGGACCCCAGCGGTACCTTCGACCAGGGGCGTTGAGCCGGGCCTGAACGCGCCTGGCTCCGCATCTGGCGCTGACCGTTCGCATGATCGCTTTCGGCCGCCGATTGCGCTCCAGCCAGCGATTCGATGAGGTTTCGCGCCCGTTCGAGCGTAGTCTGGCGCGCGAGCTCGGCGCGCGGCACGCTGATCACGTCCGGGGTCGAGCCGATGTTTCCTTTGCTATCGCGCTGGAACATGTCCGTTTTCTCGCCGGCCGTTTTCGTCGCGGCTTCGGAAAGAAGAGTGCGAAGCCCGGGCATATCGGCAAACCACGTCTGCCAAAGCCCCGTGAGATGCGCCAGCCCGTCTTTGTCGGCAGTATCGAGCTTGGCATAGGCGTCGGAAAAAACGTTCCTGACCGAACTGGCCAACAGTTTTCCCGCCCCGTTAGTCATCGCCTCACGGACAAGAATCCGGATGCCGTCATCTTGTTTGAATCGCCCCGCGATCCACGACGGCCAGGTGTCAATAGGGCCTGTGCGGGACGAGCCGGGAACCGGAAAGAATGCGATGGTGGCGCCGATGCGATAATCGGTGCCATCCAGCCATGTCACGCCGTGCGGAACAAGCTGCGCCGCGAAAGCGTCGCGCGTTTCAACCGGTTGCTGCGTCGAGTCGTTCGTCGCGGCCTGCGCTAAGACGAGAGTATCCATGGCTGCTCTTCCGAGAAGTATTGCATGTAATCGGCGAAATGCTCGCTCTTGCAGCGCGTCACGCTGCTGATTTTGGGCCTTGTGTCACCCAGCACCGGCATGCCGGTCGTCGCGCCCGTCGTCATCGGATCGAGGCCGAGCCCGGCGAAGCGCGTGGGTGAGTCGAGGCTTGCGCTGATTCCGCCACCGCCAAATCCCTTTTTCTCCTGCTTGGCGATGACGAAGCGGAACTCGATATCCTTGATGCCAAGCGAGAATGAGAACACGAAGATGGCACTGCCAGCGACGCCGCCAGACGCCTGCTGCCCGACACGGACCTGCAGCATCGCCATGATGCTGAACATCGCGATCTTCGCCGACCCCGCCGCCGTGAACACGCCTTCGATGGTCGACACGCGCTTGCCCTCCACTTCGAGGGAACGGATGTAAATGCCGGCGGTGATCTGGCCGCGTCCGGTCACCGGGCCGAGCTTGAAGTCAACGATGGCGCCAAACTCGAGCGACGCGCTGAATCCGATGATCCCGCCCGAATTGGCGTAGAGCGCGAGGTGGCCGCAGCCTCCGAAGATGGTTGACGTGATCGAGAACGGCGCCTCGGGCCTGGACAGCCCGACCTTGAAGATCGCATCTCCTTCCGAGAACGGCAGCACGCAGGAGGCGTTCAGCGACACGTTGGAAATGTTGAGCGCGCCGAGCGTCAGGTAGATCGGTGGCATGCGATAGCCTGCCTCGATGCCCGGCAGGTCGTAGCGCAGCGACAGGAAGAAACCGCTGTCGCCGAACGAGACCCACTGCGAGATCGAGTCCAGGAACGCCACCATCTCGCCGAGCTTGAAGTCGGAGATGTTGGTTTTCAGCTTGCCGCCGGTGTCGCTGCCGAACCGGGCGCCGTCGAACTGCAATGTCACGACATCGAGCATTGTGCCGACGAGCTTGACCTTGAAGGCGCCGAGCGACCCCGACACGTCCACCTTGGGAGGCGCTGGCTTCAAGAGGTCGATATAGGTCCGCGCCTTCAGCGTCAGGCGGCAGTCTGCAAACTCGGAATTGTAATTCTCGACAACAAGCGGGTCATCGGTGTCCTGAAAATTTGGAATGAATATCTCGGCAAAATTGTTCTTGAGCTCGACGTCGAAATCGTAGGCGAGCGTGAGCCGTGTCGGCACCATTTCGCGAAGCTTCGCCTCGACCTCTCGCCGCACGGCCCCGATGTCGATCAGTTGTCCGAATTGTCCGCGGATCACCGTCTCGACCGCCTCCGTGACCTGCTTGAAGATCACGACGACCGCGTTCGGACCGTCGGCCGCGTTCACGGTGCACGACGCGGCATCGCCGCTGCCGGCTTCCTTCCATTTCCGAACGCGGCCGAGGAATTCGGCGGTGGCTTGCATGAACTTGCCGTAGTTGATCGGCTTGGCGGCGATCGCGTTGCCCCATTCCGTCAGCTCCGCAGTCTGCGTCGCCAGTTGATCGTCTAGCATCTTCGCGGGATCAGGCGGACAGGCGACGAGCAGCGTCGTCAGGCCCGCATTGACTGAAGTCGAGCCGGCCGGCAGCCCCTTGATAACCGCGTTGCGCCTGTCGAGAACTGTCTGGAAGGCGGTGGCTGTAGTCTTCACGACGGAACTGAGCGTGGGCTGCAAGGCACTCAGCAATGTGCCGATATCCAGCTTCGCACCGGCAAATAGCCGCGACAACATATCCAAAGCTTGACGTTCAATGCCTTCCAACGCCTGGTCGGCTTGCGCTGCCGCCTTTTGAATGACGACGCTGACTACTTCCGCTTCGAGGTCCTTGAACGATGCCAGGAAGGCCAGAAGGTCTTCCTTTGACGCATCGATCGCACCGGACCCGGCCTTCTCGTCCGCGAATACCACGACGGCCGCGTCGACCTTGACGAGCTTGTCGATCGCGGTGCCGACTTTCGCCGTAAGGTCGATGAGCTTGGTGAACGCCGGATCGTTCTGCTTTGCGAGAACTCCCGTCAGAGAAGCGAAGAGCGATTTGATCTTGTCGTCGAGGTTGGTCAACACCTGGAGCATCTGCGCTCGAGCCTGATCGCGCGCTGGGTCGAACGCTTGCTGGCCGGCGTTGACCGCAACGAGCGCTCCCAGCATCGTCGCGTCCGCGAGGGCGGCCGCAGAGAGGACGGCGGGCCGCACGACCGTCGCAATAATGTCCTTCTTGGCGGTCTCGATGAAATAGCGCGCCGAGTCGGCGTCGGACAAATCGCTCTCAGGAACGTCACTCCAGGCCCAGCTTTCCGGCTTGGCGTCGAGAGCAGGGAGCACGCTGGTATTGGAAGGCTTCGTGACGCCGGAGACGCCGACATCCTTGAGCAGCGTCCCGGACAATCCGCGACGCAGCGCGGAAGACAATTCCACAAGCTCACCGATCGCAGCGGTCCGCTGCTTCTCCAACTGCGCGACGACGTCTAGGAGACTCCGGACAAGCTTGACGGGTTCGTTGCAGAGTGTCGCAGCACTTTTGCGGGCCGCTTCGTAACGCTGCCGTAGCGCTTGCATGTTCTGGGCGATCGTCAGCAGGCCGGCGCTTACATCTGCGACGGTCTTGCGCAGGGGGGCGTCCGGAGTTGAGATCTGTTCGTAGAATGCCTTCAGCGGCGCAAGGGTAGGCGCGACTTCGATGGGTGCCTTTCTCTCCACCTTTTCGATCAGTGTCTTGAGCTTGCCGGCATTCGTTTCGGCAAGCACGGCCAGCGCCTCGGCAAGGCGAGCAACGGCTCCGACCAGGCGATAGAATGGCGGGTAGGACGCCGGAGCGTTGCATTTGGTCCAGTCGCGTTCAGCGGCGTCGCCGATGCAAACTTTCGGATCGACCACCACGCGCGGGAACGCGACTTGCACGTATGTGTCGACCACGCCGATGAACTCGAGGCACTTGCTATCATAGGCCGCGGCAATCGTTTGAAGCTTCGTAAGTTCATCGAAGCCCTTGGCAAATGCGACGCCGACGTCTTCCAGAGCCTCGACGGCCTTGTCGACGGCGAGTAACGATATGTTTTCGAGCGCCGCCGTGGCCTTGCTCAAGCCGGCGACGACGATGTCGTCGAACTGCACCCACAGCGCGCCCTGCAGGCTGTCGAGATGGCCGACGAGCGCGGCCTTTTCGCTGTCGACCCAGGCCTTGAGATCGTTCTCCACGCCCGCCGTCAGCTTGGCGAAGAACGTGTCGCGGAAAGTCTCAAGGTCGAAGATCGGCCGGTCGGACTTCGCGCTCCATGGCGAGTTCTGCCCACCCGTCTCCTCGTCGGGATTCATCAGCAAGGTGGCGGCGTAGGCTTCGTCGACGTGTTTCGCGGCCCTGTCGATCACGGTCTCGTCGGCCGGGACAGGCAAGCGGATGATCACGTTGGCCAGGGCCGACGTTGCGCCGTTCGGCACCAGCAGTTGTTGCTGCAACGTTTTGATTACCCATTTGCGGATGACGTCGGACTTGTAGGTGGCGACAAGCGTGTCCAAGGCTTCGCCGACCGCGCCCTTCAAAGAGGCGACGAAGTCCTCGACCAGCCCACGTACGGCCTCGCGCAACGGCGTCAGCGGATCCCGCGTGACACGCTCGATCGCCTGCGTGAAGCGGCGCCCGGTGGAATAGACCGAGGAATAAAGCTCGATGCTGGCGTCTGCATCGCCCGACGGCGGAGCTGCCGAGATCGCCTCGTCGAGCACGGCGATGAAGTCGGCCATGCTCCGCGAGACCTCGGGATAGACGCGTTCCAGCGCATCTGTCCCGCTCACGCCATTGAAGGTGAGGTTGCGGAGGCGCATTGAGAACGCCGTCAGTGCGTTGCGCACCGGCGTCAGCACTCGGTCGCGAATGAAGGCGTCGGCATCGTCGGCCAAGCCGCCGCCGAACTCGCGGATTTCGCGCAACTTTGGTTCGAGGCCGAGCAGAAGCAACAAGGCCTCCAACAGGTCGCTGATCTTGACGATGCCGAGCAGCTTGGCATTGCCGCCGAAGAATTTTGACAGGTCGTTGCCTTTGACATTCTCGGCAGCGGGCGGGATTTCCGGCAGTTGCGGCAGTCCCCCGGGCTGATCCTTCGCGCTGGACGGCACGGTGGGCTGCTGCGCAAATTTGGCGATGGCATCCCCATCGCCGATAGGCCCGCGCGATCGCGAAAGAGCCACGACATCGATTTGCGGCCGCGCCACCGCGCCGCCGCGCTGGCCCTCGTTTCCAAACCGCATCGGCAGCGGCTTCAGCAGGGCAAGGAAGATGTCCCTCTCGTTGTTCGGTTTTGCGGCGGGCTTGTCCTCTCGTACTGCGGAAGGGGGCGGGTCGAACCCGCTCAAGGCGTATGTTGTGTCGTAGCCGACTGTGACCGGCTGGTTCGGCTGGCCTGTCAGCCGCTCGATCTGCTTGACGTGCACCACCGCGCGCCGCATCGCGGGGTAGAATGGCGGTTGGTCGGCGCCGTTGAGGAAGGCATCGTTGTTAAAGTTGCTGTTCACCGATAGCGGCTGGTACTGCGCCGGATTGATGTTTCGCGCATCGATGCGGCCACCCTCGACGGCGAAGGTCAGCGTCTCGGTTTCGAACTCCGTGTCGCCATCGTTTTCCGGTGGCGCGTAGATCAGCTTCTGGCTGAACAGCGGCCGCTGCACAAGGGCCGCTCGCGTCACATAGGGCGCAAAGGACGGATCCGGTTGGGTCTCCGGCGGCGTGCCGTGCAGATTGTAGTAGTGCGTCAGCGGCTGCAGCGATTCTGCTCTGTTTACCGTCACATTGTCGACGAAGACCATCGGCATGCGCACCCGGATCTTATCGTCGAGAAGGACCTCGAACATCACTTCGGCACCCGATCGCCGCGCGGTGCGCGGCCAGAACGGCGTGCCCGGTTGCGCATCCTTGGGTTTCGCCGCGTCGGCAGCTTTGGGACGTTCGATGAGGTCGATCAATCCGCCTGGCCACACGCCGGTCTCGTCTCGCGTGCCGGCAAGGTCGAACGGGTCGACGATGTCCGGCGTCTGGATGGTGACGATGCGGACCTTGCGGAACGGCACGCGGCGCCCGTCGTCGCTTTGCCGGAACGCGCCGAAATCCTTCACCGGCTTGGCGATGCGGATGAACATCCGCTGCCTGAGCACGGCAACCGGACCGCCCTTACCGTCTATCCGTTCGAACCGCCGCTCGGTGCTTTTTATCAACGATGCGCGGATGCCGAATGGCATCAGGTAGCCCTTGTAGACGACCTCGGCGCTGATATCGCGTCCGAGCACGATGCGGTGCCGCCAACGCTCGATCGACAGCGCGTCGAACAGCGTGCCGCGCTCGTAGTCTATGATGGACGCCGGCGGTTCGAAGGAGGCGTTGACCGAAAGGAACCCGCCGAGGGCGCTCAGCGCCAGTTCGAAGCCCTGGGGATCGAGCGGTCTCGGCACGTAGATATCGCCGAGATCATATTGTTCCTCGCGATTGGCCGGTTTGCCGAGCAGCGAGACCTGGAAACCCCGCGGCGGCTCGCGCTGGTCCCTGCCGATGCGCTTGCCGCTGAGCGAGACGCGCCCGAGCACCGGAAGTCCATGAACCGAGCTCAGCGCAACCAATTCGTGTCGGTCGAATGCGTCGAGCGAAGTGCGGAATCGATGGCCGTCAAGCTCCCCCTTCGCCTCGGAAAGGTTGAGCGATGAGAGATGCCGTCCGATCACCCACGGCGCGTAGGGTCCGCGCAATGGTGCGCGGTTGACCCTTGAGCGCTGCTTCGGAAAATGCCGGGTGATGAACTCCGGAAGGGCTGGCGTGGCGGAACTCGCGAACTTGTTCCAAAGGCCTTCGCGACGTGGCTCCTGCGGCAGGAACGCCTCCGACCGATAGTCCGGCGACCAGATCGCGCGGGTTTCCGCGCCGGATTCGGGATCGAGCTCGGCGGTCCACAGCGCCGTGGGTCCGGGCGTGGAATAGTCATCCTGGTCATGGACCGACGGCGGGAAGAGTTTTGCCGGGACTCCCCGCGGGGTTCGGAACAGCGCATCCTGGGATGGCGACAGCATCAGCCGGAACGGCATCTCGATCGCGGTCTCGAGATCGGTCGGCGGCTCGCTGGACAGCTTGACGACCTCGGCGAGGCGCTGATCGACCGTGACGCGGGCCTCCGACCAACGGCGTGCGCTGGCCGGGTCGGCGAGGTCAGGGTCGCCTTGCACATCTACCGGCTCCAGCTTTCCGCCGCCCTGCGAAAAGCCCTGGTGAACCAGCATGTGGGCGAAGTCCTGGTCGATCTCGGTGTCCCAGGCCGGCCGCCGCGACCCATCGAGGTGCGACAGCAGCAGCTTCTGTGCTCGGCGCACCACGGAAAGCTCGAATCGCGAGAAATCGGTCAGCGCGTCGACAGTGAAGGGTATCTCGCCGGTCGCGAACTTTGGATCGTAGTCTTCCGTGTTGATGCGGAAGGCCAGGCGTGTCGGGCCGGACAGCCGCGACTGGACCGGTCGCATCGGCACTTCGGCCCCGGTGTCGGCAGCCGGAAGCACCTTCAGCGCCTCGGCAAGGCGGGCCACCATCTCCTTGGCCCACCACTCGGCAAACGCCTTCTTTGCGTCTTCCTTCTTCGCCTCGTCCTCCGTCTTGACGAGGTCACGGTAGATATCCACGACCAGTCCGCGGAGTTCGTCGCCCCCAGCGAAGGCAGCGAGCTTGCCGGTCTGCTTGTAGCCGGGCGGAAAGGCGACGACGCCTGCAATTGTTGCGTCATACTTCTCGGAGAACGCCGTGTATCCGGGACTGCGCAACTCGCGAAGAGCTTTCGCCTGGGTCTTCGCGTCCTCTTCCGGATTGCCGACCGCGCCGACGAGATTCGCTTTCAGCGCTTCAAGTTCCGAAGTGCTGACCGGGTTCGCGGGTACGTTGTCGAGAATCGGATTACCATCGGTCCCGTTTGTGATGGCGGCTTGCTGAAGCGACATCTGTGCCAGTTCCGCATAGCGCAGCGTATCCGGATCGACGAACTCAGGTCCCGCGTAGAGTTTTTGCTCGAGCGGAAAATTTGGCGGCGGCGTGTTGATGTCGTCGACCGGTGTTGAACCGGGCATCGGAAACAGGCCGGCGAAGGTGTCGGCAAACGCGAGAAAATCAGTGATCTGCCGCTGGAGCTTGTCGTCCCCCCCGAGATCGAGCGTGCCAGGGGGTACGGCTGACCGCTTGAGCAGCGCCGCCAGAGTCTTCCACGTGTCACGCCAGCCGAGCTTCCACTGGTCGTCGCTTTGATCTTTTGCTTGCGGGATCACTTCCCTGATCAGGAAGAACAGGATGTCGGCACGCAGCTTAAGCCGTGACGCTTCGCTGCCAGGAGCGTAGATGGCGTGCAGGTCGCGCAGCGCCTGACCGATCTGCCGAGTTTCGCGCGCAGGCGTCGGCAGCTTGGGAAGCGACGGCCGCACGGTGCGGAGCTGGAAAAATGCCTGCTCGGCCCGGTGTTGCGGCGGAAATTCGACGATGATCATCGGCCGCGGGTCGTGGACGGCGCCCGTCAGAGGCAGGGCAAGTGGCTCGGCCTCGGTCTTCCCGGGGTCGCCTGCTTTCTTTGCTTTGGCAGCGGCAGGCTCCGCCTCTTCGGACACGACGATGGTCTCGTCTGCGAGATCGGGGTCCGGTAGCGGATCGCCGATGCGGGCGACCACCGCTGGCCCGCGGGGCCGCAGCACGCTCTTAGTGCCGTCGTTGATCAAGTCGAGCCCTGCGAAGCGGAAGCGTAGGTCGGCCAGATCGCCGTAGCGGAGCACGCGCAGCAGCGCACGATCCATCGGCAGGCTCGAGGCGGGCGGTTCCGGCGCTTGCGGCAGCGGCAGGCCGCTTGTCGTGCCGAGCAGAATGTGGCCAGGGTGCAGGATGGTCGGCTGTTCGATCCCGTGCAGCCGCAACGCGATCTCCGGGCCGCCGAGGAAATCCAGCCTGCTGAAGTGCCCGCGCGGTGCGCCGAGTTGCGCAACGGTGGCGTGATCGTCGAGCAATGCCACCGATGCGTCCGCTATCCGCACGGTCGCCTCGAAATGCGAGATCGTCGTGAAATTCGTGGCGCGGATCACGATCGGTGCGTGCGTGCGCTTGTCGCCCGGCAACGGCTTCTTCAACTCGGGCCGTTCTGCCGAATAGACGCCCAGCGAGGTCGCAAGTGTGAACGTCCTTTCGGCGAGCGGAAGCCGGCACAGCAGGTCGAGGTTACCCCAGCGTGGGTTGATCGCATTCGCTTCCGAGAGGGCGGTCGACAGGCATAGTTCGCCGCGTTCGAAAGGCAGCTGACCCTCGAGGAACTCAGGTCCCGGCGGCTCGAGTTGCGCGACCGACGCGATGCTGAGATCGCCGGAAAGAATCACCCGCGCGGCAACTGCCTCCGTGGCATCGCCCGTTGCATCGATGACAGTCGACCAGCGAGCGAACTCCACGGCCGCGTGAACCTCGGCCCGTTCGTCGCCCTTGGACGCTTCGTTCTTGTTCGCATCGGGCAACGCCAGAGTGTAATCGTCGAGCACGACGGCTACGATCCCATGGCTGACGTCATCCGGAAACCGGTGCGCAGCCGCAAGGAGTCGGCTTCCACCGACGGCGGCGCCGCGGAACGCGCCGCGAATGATCGAGCCCGCCGGTTTCCAGTCAGGGAAGTTTCCCTCGACCCAGCCAAGCCCCTCCTCCGTCTTTTCGGTCTCCCTGCTCTCGGTCTCCTTGCCCCCGGTCTTCTTGACATCGGCCTTGCCGGCTTTGTTCGTCGGCTCAGCACGCGGCTGTGTGTCGCGCCAGATATCGAGTTCCGGGGCGCGGGCCACGGTGCTTTGCTGCGGCATCGCGCGCCCTCCGCCAGGCTTGCCGGGGCCGGTCAGATCCGCAGGCCATACGCTCGACAAGGTGAGAGCCGTCGCCGCGGCGCCTGCTTTCTCGGCGACCGTCGCGATGCGCCACAGAAACTGGTCGCCGGGCTTGACTTGCGGTAGAACCAAGAGCTCGATCCGCGCTGCGTCGACGATCGGGCCGAAGACGCTGTCTTTGAATTTCGTGGCGAGGCCACTTGAATCGCCCGCGGTCTCGAGACGGACAGGCTTGCGACCGCTGTTGATCCACGATTTGAGATCCCGGCTGGCCAAGAGGGCGGGTTTCTTTTCGCCGAAGATCCACCCTTGAGCCTCGACCCGGAAATCCGGCGCGAAGGTTTGCGCCGTTACGTTGTGCCTGACGATGAAATCGAGCGTGAAGAAGCGGTACTTGTCCTGGTCGAGCTCTGCTAGCCCTTCCGGCAACATGGTCGCGTGTGAGATGCGGAGCCGCAGGTCCACCCGACCCGCTGTCTCGTCCACCGCGCCGGTGGGGCGCACATCGATCCGAGCAGCGACGCCGAACGAAAGCTCGCGGAAATAGAACTCTTGCTTGGGCCTGCCGGCTCCGTCGAAGTAAGTCAGCTGATAAATGAAGCGGTCGGCGCCGTCTTCGGATCGTGAGTATAGCCAGCGATCTTTGGGATTGGTTATCTCCGCGCCAAAGACCTTGTCGGCAACAAAGGCGCTGGCAACGCCGCCGGCGATGAATCCGCGTCTTGTGACGCGCAAATGTCCGCTGTCTTCATCGACATCCGATGAAGACCATGCACCCTCCCGCTCGACCACATCCCCCCCCTGTCAAGCAATAGAACCAGCATTTTGTGACGGTGCCTGGAAGACGGTGACCGCGTTTTCGGTCTTTTCTCCGTCAATCGACCCAGTATCTTCGTCGAAAGCAACCATTCACGCCTCCCGCTAGGTAACTTAGACTCTCTACAGAGTTCATATATAATCAAGCCGTACGTCTTTCCGGTGCCTCAATAAATGGTATCTGAACTCCACGCCGAACAAGTAGTGAGTGGCTGATACCGAGGATTTTCCGAACACTCGCAAGAGCCGCTTCGCTCACCTCGATGTAAGCCACGATGTACCATTCGCCGTTTTCCTCCTTCGCCATGCCCATGGGTTCGGCCCGCCATTTGAGCGCGCCATGATGCGGCATGAAGTAGGTCTCCTGAACGCCCCCTACCGCACTCAGGCCTTCGTCGAGAGCATACTCCATGACGGCGCAGCACAACTCGGTAAGCGTGCCTCTGCGCCCAGTCGAACGCTTGTCGGGTACGACGAATGTCCGGGTCCACTCCGCCCAATCAGGGCGCCGCGGAACGCCGGATTTCTCGCACATGTGGGAAAAGACCTCCGAGACCATGTGCGGCTCGCTCGTTGGAATTAATCGAGCCGAGGTAACTACGCGACCATCTTCGATACCGAGCAAGTAGGTCGCCGCATCTGTATCGAATTGGTCCAGTTCGCGACCATCCGGGCTCGGAGGGCGCCAGCGTTTTTGATGCACGAAGAAATCGTGCCGCCGGCGCAGAAATTCATCGAATTCGTTTTCGTAGAGATGCTTGTTATGCGCATTGACTACGTGGGCCGTTATCATGGCGCGATCCCCCGATCGTTCTCACAGGGATATTCGCAGTTGCGCTAATATACGTCACCTGTCCGATCGGACAGTTGACTTATCAAGGATGTATTAGTCGGCGGCGCACGGCTTCAACAACAGCTTGCGTTGTAGTCGCAACGCCAAATGCTTCGCGGGCTCTTGTTGAATGCCATTTGATGGTACGTTCCGTCAGGCCCAGGATCTGGGACGTTTCCGACGAGGTTTTTCCGGCCGCCGCCCACAGAAGAATTTCCCTCTCACGGTCGGTCAACAGGTCCAAATCCTCCTCATCGTCATCTGAGAAAGCTTGGATCGACATGCCGGCATATACGGCCATAGTGACCAGTTGCACCTGCTGTCGAGGTGACAGACGGCAGCACTTGGCCGACGACGCAAACGAGAGCACCGACTGCCAATGATGGACACTGAGCATCGGCACGGCAAAGCCACTGCAGATGCCAAATTCCGTGGCTTCATCTGCCACACGCCGTGATCCCTCGGTATCCGACCATTTTGCGGGGATCTCTTCCCAAAGAAATGGCTTCAGCGTCTTAGCCGAATAGATGCATACGCCATCAACAGCTGCATGCTCTGCTTCGACGTAGCGTTCGAACCAGCCGGCCGGCCAACCATTCAACTCGACCATCGGTGCAAGCTTTTGTCCACCCAGTGGAACACCGCTTAGGATAAGATGCTCGAAGCCGAAATTTCTAACGGTTTCAAGAAGATCGCTAAGCAACGGCTCGGTTGCCGTGTGCTTTCTGCAGCGCTCTACAAAATCAAATACGTCTGCGTCGATCATGGCAGAAACCCCAGTCCCTAGCCGCAGAATAAATCTAGCTCAAATTTTATTCCCCGAATATCCTTCTTTGGCAACCATTGATGAATTTATGCGGTAAAGTCCTTGCGGTTAGTCAACGCTGGCGCCTCGCTACTGCTCGACCTCAAGCTGCCGATTCCGGCTTCCGGCGAAGCTCAAGGGCTGCAATATGCAGTGCTGGTCGAGGAACTGACGACGACACCGCGCTCGACCTACTCAAATGAGCCGATCCGCAAGGATTCCGACATTCTGGAAGGCGAGCGCTATATCGAATCGGGTTCACGTTTCGCCGTACGGGTGGAACTTGACACTTCACAACTGCCACAAGATGGATAGCCGAGGGGACCAAAATGGGCGCATTCAGTATTTGGCATCTCGCGATCGTCGCAATCGTTATTCTCGTTTTTTTGGGAAAGGGCGGATTTCTGAATTGATGGGAGACATTGGCAAGGGCGCTGGTAGTTTTCGTCGCGAATTTCTCGGCGCACGAAAGGGTGTCGAGGAAGCCGAACTCATGAAGAAAAGAGACAAGCTTAAGCTTTGACACGAGTAGGCGTCGCAAATGTCGCCGAGGGGACAGAGGAGGCAATTTGGTGATCGATACTTACCCCAATAAACCCGCAATCAGACTGCTCGCCCTGACAGCCGCCGTTTTCCTGGTGAGCGTGACCACGCTCAAGGGAGCGTACACATGTAACAGCGGCCCTGATTATTGCACCGACGATCCGCGGATCCCGAGGGCCCTCGCCGACAAAAAAGCTCAGTTGGCCAAGGACTACCCGGATCGACTGGTCGCTTTGCTGGATCTTGGAGTGCAATGTGTGGCGCGCATTCAGCAGAGCCCCGATGGCTTCAGTCTGGTGATCGTGAAGGACGGTTCCGTCGACACACTGTCATGGGATCAGGACAATGAGAATGCCGCCAAGGCTGAAATTGCTGCGGGCACGGTCAAGCGCTTCTGGATCGTCAACAGCAGACGCGCCTTTAGCTGCGATGGCCAACCCAGTTATGACGTACAGCCGGATTATGACTCCGCCGACGACGTCAACACATCGCTCGCTATCAAATGTGACAATACGGGATGCTAGTCTTAAATGATTCGCTTTGACGCAGCTCTCTTATTCAAGCCCGTAGAAAACATTTTGCGTTTGGGTGGCGGAAGCGCGAGCCAAACGAGCGAAAATGAGGGGCGCGGTAGCCATAACGACCTGGTTTTGCCGCATACTGTTTAGGCGGCAGAAGGGCCCGCGGACTGCCTGCCCTCGCCCAGAATTCTGTTGTATATTCCAGGCTGCTTAAATTGAACCTTGGACGGCGTGGTCATGAGCAAGTCTTCGATTGCAATCTGTGTTCTTGCGTCATTGGCGATCTCGACCGGTTCCGCGCAATCTCAAGTGCCCCCCTTCGAGGTGCGTGCAGTCGGCGGGCTGGATGCACCGACACGCGACCTTATCGAATTGATGCCCCAGATAGTTAAAGATCAGATCCTGGCAGGTATTAAGGAGGCAAAGCCGCTGATCGACGACAGCTTGGCAAAGGCAACTCAAGGAATAGAAACCGCCCTGCGCAATACGATCGACAACGTTCGATGTCAGGCTGAGGGCCTGCGTGCCACGACCAAGGACACGGTCGATTCCTGGTTTTCATCGCTTAACCCATTCGGCTCGACGGCGCCCACGAAACCCTTTGACGACATCGAGAAGGAATGGAACTCGATGCGAGCAGATATCTCTTACGACAAGAAGGCCCGGCAGATCGCGATCGAGACCGCCGATTACCTATATCATCTCAGCATCGTGGAATGCAAAACGAAGGTCGGCAACAAAGTTACTGTCACGACTTTACAAGCGGAAATGGCTCAGCGCGGGGACGCTTCGGGCCTGCTTTGGCTCTCTCTGGCGAATCGCTGTGGTACGGCGGACAACTGCCTGGTTGCTCGGTATGAAGATGTAGGGAAAATTCTGGAAGACAGCGACAAACGCGACATTGACGAGGCAGGAGCACGGGCCAGCTACGATGCCCTCGCTAAACCTGTCGTGCTTTCATGGCTAAACCGGTTCACGTTTTCCATCGACAACTACGAACTCGACCTTTTCAAACTGCAGGGCGTCGAACGAAGTGTCAAACTGGCAAAATTTCGCCGGGATGAGCGTGCTCAAGCTCTTATCCCCGGCATCACCAAGCTCCTCGACGACGAAAACGATTTGCTCACCCAGGCGGAGGCGCCGCACAATGTTGCGGGCTTTGCGGGGGTGCAGCAGCTTCTCGCCATGCTTAAACAGACCAAGGCATTCGTGGTTACCGCCAGTGCACAAGTGCGCACGGATGCTGCGAAAGCGTCAGAGATCTCGTCGGTCGTGCAGGAGGACGTGAAGACAGCACTCGATCGGCAAGACAAGCTTGATGCTCGCGCTGCGAAAATAAAGGTGAAATAACGAGGTCCTCCGCTCTTATCGGCAAAGTGACGGGGCGGTACCAGTGAATCGACGTTTTCCTGCGCACCATTTCACTTTTGAGCACACTGCAGATTATGGGATTCGCTCGAAACAGGTGCTGCAGTGGTGTCTGAGTGCACATTCTTCGAGGACATTTGGTCAACGTCATCCTCTCCGGAGACTGTGTGTTTAGTAAAATTTGAATTTTGAAGAACGTATATGCATGACCAATTGCATGTCACCGCATGGCCGTCGTCGTTGTTGATTCCAACGCTTATTTTCGCAGCACCGTCCGAATTCTCGTAGTGGCACTCAATCGTTTGACCGGCGACCGACGCCTCTGGCAAGGAGATCGACAAACTAGCTCCTGCGATGAAGAAAGCGTATTTGGCACTCAACCTCGGCATTTTACGTCCGTCCATTTTGCCTTGCTCACCAGCCTCTGGGGATTATCGCAGAGTCACGTTCTGCTCTGCGGCAGATCTTATTAGATCTTACGATTCAGCCACCTCCAGCCTGCCTAATATTGAAAACAAAATCGCGGCAAATACTCTTTTAACAAACGATGCGTATCCCTGGAACGTCCTATCTTCTGGTAAATGCGTGTTTAATTAGACAGTTTACAATATTTCCTTTTGATTTACTACTGTTATGTTGCCCCGCCAGCGACCCGGCTAAAGGCGTCATGCCGCTGCGCCACGCTGGGAGCGACATAGATTTCGCATTCCACGGCGCCAAGCTGCGATACCGCGCGACAAAGGCTGAGGCGCGGTCGGCAAGAACTTATGTCACCTGCATCGGCGGCAAAGCCGTCGTTGGGTACTATTGCTTTGCGGCAGGCGGCGTTCGGATAGACCAGCTTCCAAAGAAACAGCGCCGCAATATGCCGTCAATTGTCCCGGTCACCATTATCGGGCGACTGGCAGTTGACGGGCGCTACCAGGGGCTCGGCATAGGCCGAGGTCTTTTGAAGGATGCCCTAAGCCGCGCCCTAGCGGCATCCCAGATCATAGGTAGCGCGGCTGTCATGGTGCATGCCATTGATGAGCAAGCCGCCGCATTTTATGCGGCCTTTGGCTTTCAGCGGTATCCGGAGGCTGATCGCACCTTCTTCATGCCCATGCAAACAATTCATGCGGCGACAAAATAGCGTCCGGCAAATTTCAAACTGAGACACTACCGAACCTCAGGCAAACTGGACGTCGCAGCGTACAATGAGGTACATGGATATCCCGGCGAACATCCGCATAGGAGCGGTCAATTTCGTCGGCAAAAGAGCGTCCGAAAAGGGATGTCGGCGGCTCTGTCTTGGGAACGAAAAAAGAAGAGAAGCAAAACTTTCGTGTGCGATTTTTGCACACGGCATTTGGTAACCAATTGATTCGGCTATCTTCCCGATCCATCAAAGGCGTTGATCAGACGGGATAGCTAACGGGCGCTATGAGCATTCGATCAGTCTCGCTCGTCTCGTACGCCAACCGGCTCCAGTGCAAGGTACCCATACTCTTCTCGGCATCGAGCTGAAAAAAGAATTTGTAGAGATCGATCCTGTCAAACGATCGTTCAGTTGCTCAATCCTGTCGGAACACCGAAACGCCGATCGAGCCTAGCTATCTCCCGACAGACCGATCAGCCTTCAATTTGACCTTCGAATTTTGCTAGGAGAGATGTTCCAAGGCCCGGACCTTCCAGATGCACGCCAATCTCGTCGAGAGGGTTGTCCATTGAACCCGATTGAGAACCCCAGTTCATGGTGCTAACGACGACATGATCCTTGTCCCACAAGAGAAATTTCGCGTGGACTTGGGGATCCTCCACGGCGATCAGATCGACAACGCCATTTAGCCGTTCCCGGTGGGCCGCGATATGCCGCCGCTTAATAGGACCAGACCGGCGGGAGTAGTAAACTCGGACATCATCGAGCCGGCGACCAGCGACTTCGGCTGGATTGAATAGTCCGGGCACCATAGTGGCGCCAACCTTGTTGGTACAGCAGACAAACCGCTCATCGGCCTCATGCGCCACAGTGCGAAGCAATCGCTCATGATCATCCGCTTGAAGGATACTCATCCGAACCGGCACACGGCCACCTACATCGGTGCTGGGCGACAAGGGACTTCGGGTGCGCCTTAATTCCGATGCCGTGAACTGAAGGATTTCAATCGAGCGGCGGGCGCCTGAAAGAGGCGAGATGATCGAACGTAGAAGATCCAAGCCGGCAGCCGCCGCGAGATTTTCGTTGAGTTCGACAGATACCTCAACGGCCGAAAACGGCGACGACAGCCAATTGGAAGAGCCAAGCAAGACGACAGCGCCTCCTTGGCCGTCATCGGCAGCGAGGCATTTGACATGGCTTCTAACGGAGTCACGCTGTGCAAGGATAGAACCACGCGCATGCCGCACCGAGGACAGCCGTACGTTTAGCTCCTGCATCGCGATCGCATTTTTCCTCTCGGCGTCTAGCGTTGTGCCATAGAACAAATGGCAACGCACGCCCCGCAGACAAGCCTGTTCCAGCGCTATGCGGACACGCTCGTGACGTTCAGTGTACTTTTCGTTGTGAGGCGCGACAAACGTTGAAAGGACAAAGACATCGAATTCGGCTTGACCGACGATGCGCTCGAAGCATTCGAGATGTAAGTCCCCGCCGACGATCAACTGTTCGTCGGCAATTGTCGTGTCGATGGCGTGTGACCGGCTTGGTTGCGGGTCGCTCGCTTCTGGAAGCATTCCGGTGCTGATCGTTTCCTGAAGTGCTTGGATCAAGTCCTGACTCGCTCCCTCGGGAAGGAGACCGTTTTTTACATCGTTGAGCTCGATGGCGAGGTACTTTCTTTCGAGAACAGAATTGATCGTTTGGACCCCACGCAACCATTCTCCGGGACGAAGCATGCCGGCCACAAACTGATTGACCCGTGCCGCCATTGTGTCGTCGGTCTCATCCGGCCCGGCAGGAAAGTTTACCTTGTGATTGGCATCGGTCATTCGATAGAGCGGAGCGGTTTCCACGTCACGGTTTCGAAAGACGGAGTGTCCCACTTTCTCAAGTACGAGACTGATGTGAATCTCGCGATCTTCGGTCCGCTCGGGCAGAGCGCCGCCTAACCGAATGAAGTTCTGACCGATAGTGCTTGTAGCTAGTTGGGGCGCGGGAGAGAAGCGAACTTCGACCAAGCCGAACTGCATCAACCGCGCGATGGTGGACCCGACGACTTGGGTAGGGATTGCAAGCGATGTGGCAACATTCTCGATCGTGCCCGGGGCACGATCGAGCGCGAGTAGGATCATTTCTTCGATGGGGCTCCATCCCCAGGTGCGCTGGACGATGGCGCGCGCGCGGTAGTGCCAGGCAGGAAGGTATACTTTCACGCCGAAGATCTCCCATTCTCATCGACCTCAACGATGAAAACCCCCTTCCCGACGCGCTCGAACTCGACCGTGGAGAGCTTCGCGAGTTCCTTCAGCATCTTTCGAAGGAATTCAAGCTCATCACTCTTTTCCTCCGGATCGATCCCTTCGACCACCTCGCGGATGAATCGCTGACTTGTGGCAAGAACCAGCTTTTGTTTGGCACGGCTGAGCAGCACATTCATGCGTTGTGGGCTTTTTACGAATCCAAGGGCACGTGATCCAACCATTACGTTGTTGCGCGTGAGGCTGGCCGCAACAACGTCGGCCTCGCCTCCTTGGAAACTGTCGCTCGTAAAAACAAACTGTCCGTTACTGCGCGGGCTGGCGAAGCCGAACAATGTCTTGTCCTTCTTAACCTGATGATTAAGCAAATGTTTGAGCCAATTAACCTGCGCCGAATAGGGCGAAAGGATCACCAGCGTGGGCCTGCGCCCGTCCGAGCCAATCACCGGCTGTAAACCCTTTAACGCTGTTATCAGGGCCTCCGCTTCAAGCTCGTTTCGGTACGACCGCTTAACTTTAAGTTCGAAATGTCGCCTTTTTGCCATGCTGAGTGGGGGAAAATCGAGAAGGACGATCGGTGCACCGAGGTAGGGCACGGTCGACATAACGGTAAGCGCGCGATCTTTGACACGATCGGAATGAATGAGTTTTTTGTCATAGAAAGTATTAGACACGAGATCGCCGATTGCAGGGTGCATGCGGCTCTGCTCCAAAAGGGTATTGACAATGGTGCTCGACCGGCCCGTGTGTTTTTCACGCTGAACTTCGCGCTCAGCAATCGACCGAAACGGCTCTTCAAGACGCGCCGCTGTCGCGAGCACCTCCTTCATTAGAGGCTCGTTCGCCTTGATAATATCAAGCGCTTCGGTGACCTCCTTCGGCAGATCGGAAATGGTTTCAAGCTGCTCTTTAGCGTCGCGCAGTAGCTCGGCCGAACGTTCACTATCGTATAGTTTTTGCCGTTCTGCTGCATCGAAGGGAGAAAGCTGGTTATGATCGCCAACCATAATTCTCCTGTTGCCCAGTAGTAGTGCTCCGATAAGCTCCGCACCATTCGCGCGGGCTGCTTCCTCAATGATTACCCAGTCGAACTGTTCGCCGTCAGCGATCATCTCTTCGATGATAGGCGATGATGTCGTCGCAAGCGTAACATCGGACGATCGCAGCAACAGATTGTCGGTGTCACGCAGTACGCGCTCCGCGTCGCTTGTTTCCGACGCATCAGGCCGGAGCGCCTGCTTCATTTGGTATCGCTGATTGACCATCACACGTTCAGTGGAATGATCGGCGGCCGAAACAGACTGCAGAAGTCTAACAGAGCTCTCGCGCAGAGAGCTGATCTCCTCGGTCGATCGCGTTCGCTCGACACGAACGACAATCGTCGTATCGGACGCCAGGATCGTTTTGAGTTCATCCTCCATCTGAATCAGGGTCTCGTGGTTTTGGGCCGAGACCAGAAGCCGGGCATCCGGCGTTTCTCCCAAGATGCTCTTAACGAGATGCGAGAGTAGAAAGGTCTTTCCGACACCAGGAGGGCCGACAATGACGTTGATGGATCTCCCAGACACAATAGCGTCCCATGCGACCTTCTTCGACGCATCCATCGTCGCGGACGGAGCACCCGGGACCGCAATATCGCGTAGCATATCGTCCATCGTGACCTGCGCGGGATCGTCGATAGCTCGTAAGAGTTCAATATTTGCTCGGGCTGCCACGATGTTTTGAAAGCGCCGGCGAATAGCGCGCTCGAATCCACTATCTCGTCGTGGGCGAAGATAGAAAGTATCTCCGGGCACAACCGCTTCATTTGTTGCGAACGTGAAAGCTAAGCGGCCGTCAGCGACAGCGCCGGTTCCCTCATAGCTGAGTTCGGGCAGCCGCTCGCGATCGCCGGCGAGCTTATCGATGTGTGACAGCGTCCAATTCGGCTTGCCGTCGTCATACTTCAATTCGCGACTTAAGGCGTCGTACGCCGGGCGCAGTCCCATCAGTTTGCGCTGAGCGTCACGCTCTGCGTCCTCGCGCGATGCGATCCAGACCAAATCGGGATCTCCGCGCGATGGCGGATCAAGCGCTTCGACGGGATAGAAGCGAAACTTCTCGCGCAGCCAGCTAAAGGCTTCGAGGAGAATTAGGGCGTACCAAGTTGGTACATCGTCTGCTTGGTTGCCTGCGCGGCTTTTGCCGTTAGGATCCATCCAAGGCTTGGCACCGGGGCCAAGCCGGAGCACGCGCTCTTCCGCGCTCTTGCGTGTTCGCGTGAGATGAAGTCTGTGGCGAACCTCGACTGCATCATAGATATAATCGTCAGGTCGCCTCTTGCTGGCATTTTCAATCATGCCAATACAGTCATCGACTACTTTTACGCCGTACGTGGCAAGGTCGGTAACTAAGCGCACAAAGGTCTGGTTTACGACAGCGGCTCGAATCGTCGGCCGGCCCAGATCTTCCTCCACAAACCGGAGAATCGCTTCTCTGTCGTCGGCCCGAATGGTGCCCGACGTAAGAGCCGGGAAGTCGCTTTGCGCGACTTTGGGCGACGGGTAGAGGATCAGTTCGCCCTCGGCGCTTGAGCCCGACCGCTCAAGATCGGCCACGACCTCGGCCAACTCGCCTAGGACAATGCTGCCGTCAAACAGTTGGTAGTGTGGTGGATTGGCAAGTCGATTGAGCATGCGTCGTTCAATCGACAACAAGGACGGGCCACCTCCGTCCTCTGTAAGGCCAAGAATACGGGATGCGGCTTGCCCAAGATCGCTCCAGTCCTGCCGAAACGAAACGGTACCTGAGGGCCGCAGAAGATGACCCGCACCACCGATATCACCATCCGCAATATGTACGCACGCTTCGTACCCGCCGAGCCGGAAATCCTCTTTTTCATCACCGTGGGAGAAGATCGCATGTTCACTGATGGTGCCATGCACTATGCCCGAATCGTGACAGAGCGCGAGCCCTTCCGCTACCCGCACGATATTGCGCCAGAACACCTTGCGCCCTGTCGTTGTCAGTAGGCGGCTGTGTCGTGCTCGGACCCGGTGCGACGACCCGCAGATGGGACCACCAGGATCAACCATGATGATACCGAGTTCATTCTGATCTTCGACGATCTCAAGGACCTCAACCAATAGATGGCGCGCTCGGCGCGACGAGAGCACACGGCGCACGCGTCTGAGGCCACGCGTGATGAGCCGCTTTAGATCTTCGTCGAGCGGAGTTCCGGTCTTCTTGAAGAGACGCAGGAGATAATGTTCGCCATCCGCAATGCCCGTTGCAAAGCGAAGCTGGGACTTCCACCCGTCGATCCCGCCGTAAAACCCAGACTCAGCAAAGTTAAATCGTGCATCGAGAGTGAATTTGCCTTGCGTGGGAGCTCGCGTCATAGAGTCCTGACCTGCTTTAGAGACAACCCTGATGATTCGCATGCGAGAACGCAACTATAGGCTTAGTGGGACTGTTCTCGACCTCAAACGGGGCTTTTGCCCACTTTTGTTTGCCGGCAGAAGGGAACGGGATGCCATTCCTCGCGGAGTGCTGTTGCTCCGTGTCAACCCCGCACCAAACGGGGTAGAACTCGGCTATAGAGGTCATGACGAGAAACTCAGCCCTAAGGCATTTGGTGACCAGCTCAGTTCCAAAGGCCGAAAATCGACTCTAAGAGCGCCCCGGTGCGACCGCCGTCAACTATACCGGTCGTACACCTAAATATCATCCAAAACAGCGGAGCCCATTTGCCGATACGAGGAGTGTGGGAGCTATCAAGACACTTTATCGGTAGCTCCATGGAATTCGCCCGATGCAGTGGCGCGTATGCGGCGGCTAAGCCAAACAATGGCGTGCGCCTGACGACTTGCCAGAAGAGGCGAGCCAGCTAGAAGTAAAAAGAGTTGCAACCCGTTTTAGCCGTTCGCAAAAGCGAGCGCCTATTTCCAACGCGGCCGCCCTTAGCCACTATGTCCGTTTTGAGGGGACAGCCATGGACGCACCAATGTATCAGCTCCTAAAGGAGTAACTTGCCGCAACCATTCACGCGCTGAGGGTCACGACCTTCAATCGCGGCAACGCCGTCCAACGGCTCATCATGGCTCTTTACGCCACCATCATCGAGCAGATCGATAGCGCAGTCGCGTTGGTCGACTCCGGTCGCTCTACAGGCGTTGAGGCAATCTTGCGCTCGTGCCTGGAGGCTCATGTCGACCTACTGAACTTGGCGTCAAACCCGGCGTATGCCGACCAGATGCAAGCCCATTACCATCAGCAGTTTCGGATCGTTTGCCGCGAGGCGATCACGGGGACCAACCCGTTTCTTGCCGGGATTGAGGCCGACGCGCCGGCGCGCCTTGCGGAGCACGAGAAGGAGCTTGCGCGGCTCGGGAAGCCACTGGACACCAAGACCCGCTTCGACATGGCAGGAATGGGTGACATCTACCGATCGATCTACAACAGCCTGTGCTGTGAGACCCACAACAACATGCGGGCGCTGATGGATCGCCATTTCACGAACCAAGGCACTGACGAGATACCAATTTTCCAGATCGCGATATTCACCGACATGGAGAAGGTGGATTTCGACGCGGCGATCGACACCTTCCTGTCAATCCTCACCGGCTCCAACCGCACCGTTCACCACTACCTTGGTTCAGACCAACTGGAGAAGCTGGAGGTGTATGCGCAGCGGCGGGCGGAAATGCCGGTCGCTACACCAGTGACCGCGTCCGTTCCAGCAGAGCAGCCTCCGTCCCATAAATAGCCACGAGCCTCTTCTGCCCTTTATGGATGGCGTGGCCATAGGGGAGGTCTGACTGTGATGCCGCCAGCACAAAGGAATAGCTTCAGAATGGAGAGCACGTTGTCCCATGCCTTGGCCGTCACGGGGATGATGGATTTCGGCCGGGGACCACCAGCGTTCACCGGTACCAGGAAAAACACCACGCAGCCTAGGGCGGCTATGCGGGTAAAGTGGGCACGATCAGCGGCATTCACCCCAACACAATACCACCTAAACGGTCACTTGCGGGAAGGATCGTTCCAGCGCGTGTATCGACGGAACAGCGAAGTTGGGTCCGACTTCTCCTCCGGCTTGGGCTTCACCAGCTTCTGCGGCGCCATGTGGTATTCGATGGCGTCCTTGCCGAGGCAGATTTGCTTCAGGTTTTGCACGAACAGCGACACGTCGCCGAAATAGTTGGGGTAGGTCTCCACCAGGCCATCCATCCGGTCGACCTCAACCATGACCACGCGGGAGTCGTCCTGCCCTGTTTCGACCAGTCGCTCTATGGCGCTCACCATCGTCGAGGCGTCGCCGTCGCTGCTGAACGACGTGGCATCAACCGTCTTCTCGACGCGGCGGTAGCGGATCACATAGAACTGACCCTTGTCGTAGTCGTAGTTCTCGGCGTAGTGCGCTAAAATCTTGATGTTATCGAGCAGCTGCGCGGCACCCAGAACGTGATCCAGCTCCCGCAACTCCTTCAGGCAGTCGCTGCGGCTCGGCATCCCCTGCGGACCGGCGCCTCCTTCCACGCGGGCAAACTCTCCCGACATGAGCTGAAACAGCCTTAGCCAGTTCACATCGCCTTTGTGGTGCTTGATGTCCTGCCCGAGAAAGAGCCCGACAGCTTCCACGGCGGTTGCCCATGAATGCTGGAGCCGGGTCCGAACCTGAAGCTCAACACGCCGTCGCTCGCCCTTTGCGAAGTCCAGCGCAAAGTGGTGACTGCGGTAGCCATCGTCTTTCGGCGCGTCGATGTAGGGTGACTGACGTCGGATGTTATGCGGAAACTCGCCGCTGATGGATGCGACCAGCTTTCGAACGCCATACATGTTGTCGAGGATTGCTCTGCAGCCGGCGATGTCCTGTATCTGGTCGAGATGGATAGGCGTCGTGGAGAGCTTACGGCGAATGGCTGCCATGCGCTTCACGCGGCCAGCGGTTATGCCGTTGCACCCCAGTGTTCGCATCCGGACGATGACGGACTGGCGGACGCTTCGCATCGGGTAGACGTGCAACTCTCGCCAATCGTTGGCGACCGAGAACACCCGGTAGAGTTCGTCCTTCTCCGCCTTCGACATGTGTTCAAAAGCCAACGATCGGTTGGCCGAGTCTTTTTCCGGCAGGCCGCACTTCGTTGCCGGCGAGGATTGCTGCTGCTTGCATCGTCAGAGTTCGAGTCTCTATTGATGATTGCGCACCATAGCCAAATCCCGGAAGTTCTGCATCCGTTCTTGCGCACCCTTCACAGAAATCGCTAGTCAGCTAGTCGAACTTTGGCCCGTCCGACAGCTTCATGTATGCATCGAACCCGGCAAGGCTTTCGTCGGTGGGCAATTCGCTTCGGTCTCGCCACGACCGAATGCCTTCGGCCACGTTGCGACGGTTCAGGTTGCCCAAGATGACCTGGCCGGCTTCCATCTGGTAGTCCAGCGATCCGCACCAGCGATTGATGCGGCCGTAACCCGGCGCGTAGGCGGTCGAGCTCTTTTTGCCGCTTACCTCGTGCTTGGCGAGGGATATGCGGAGGAATTCGAGCTGGGAGAACAGAACGTGGGAGACCCGAAGGTCTTCCCGGATTTTGTCGATGATGGTCGGGTCATCCAAAACCCGCTGGAGCTGCTTAGCCCGAAGCTCTTTCGCGTAGTGGCGAAAACCCTCGTCCCGGCTCAGCGCTTCAATCTTCAGTTTCAGGCCGCCGTTTTCATGCCACTTGACCACGTCCTTGACGCGGGCCCGCCATGTACGAAGCAATTCGTAGGCGCTGAAAATCCACATCTGAGACTGGGCGTTGAGGAAGGCGAGTAACGAAGGATCGAGCTGTTCGTTGAACTCGCTCTGCCACGCGTCGTATTCCAGTCGGGTGATGAACTGGTCGACGATAGAGACGTTGGTTGCCTGCATCCGCAGATACGGGTCGTCGAACAGCTGTAGCTCGGACAACGAGGCATCCAGTGCCGACCAGTCGATCTTCTCGAACGGGAGGTAGCCCGGCACCCGAACGTCGCAGTGGTCGTCGTCGAAATCCAAGAACCGTCCTCCTGCAGCGAATTTAGCATGCGCTGGCGTGACAGCACATCGCCACCGGACGGGAGCTTCCGGGAAATGGCATGAGATCCCAGTAGCCGGAATGAAGGCGCATAGCTGCCAATACGACACGTAGAGTTATACGCCCTTCGTGCTGACGCAGACGACCTACCTGCATAGTCGCGAGCATCAGAAAGTCCAAGCCTCCTGACATCTATCCTAAATCCGAATCTAGTGGCCTAATCTGTCCAATAAGCACACGCAATTCGGGTTGAGGCGCGACCCAGAAAGTTCGAAAAGCTTCCAGGAACCCCAGCCAAATTGGATGCCTCGTCAACGACACATCCCCACGAGCTTGTGCAGCTGCCGGAGACGCGGCCGTTTCCGCAAGTAAATCAAACGGTTGCCTGAAAACGGCGCGGACCTCGCCGCGATTCCATTCGCAGTTCGACAGCACCAGATTCAGGAGTCGTTTTTTCTCATTTGGGGCCTGACGAGTGAACATTTGGCTGGCGTTGCGGGCTAGCTCAAGCAGTTGGATTCCATCGTCCATGTATGATTCCTGCGCCTCGCCATGGCGCTCTATCTCACGCAGCAGACGCGCTTGTTCGACGCGCCATTGCGCCGACATGCGGTCGTAGAAGGCATTGTCGATGCGGCCGTCGAGCTTATCCAGGTACATGGCGTTGAGACGGTCTTCGAGACGCTTGTATTGAGTCTGACACCGCTCAATCGTCTGTGCCTGCTCCCGCCGCTCGTCTGCATGGCTCGCCTTTAGCGCGTCGCGTACCCATTCCAGCACCTCCTCATCGAAATGGAGTTGGTCCAGGAGGCCGGCAAAGGTCGTATCCAGCACCTCCTCGCGAACATATTTGCGGCGACAGTCGGCATAGCCGCCCCGGCCTTTGTCGGCATGTCCCGTGCAGTGGTAGTAGATGTATTTCCCCTTCTTGACCTCCGCCACGACCGCACAGCCGCACTCAGCGCAGGTCATGAGGCCCGAGAAGGCGAACTCATAACCATAGGAATGGATAGGGGTCGCGTGTCGGCCTGCCAGGACGCCCTGGACCCGTTCCCAGAGGTCGATCGATACCAGCGGCTCGTGCTTGCCGTGGTGCAGCCTGCCATTCCATTGAAACAGGCCCGTATAGAGCCGATTGCGCAAAATCGTGTGCACGGTACTGACCGGTACTGGGTTGCCGCTCTTTGGATGGATGAGGCCGTCGCAATGCGCCGCTTTCGTGAGCGCCTTGAGTGAATACAGGCCAGTCGCGTAGCGCTCGAATAGCTTGGTCACAACCGGCGCAACCACCGGGTCCGGCTCGATGACCTTCTTGCCGTCCTTGGCCGGGACATTGAGATAGCCGAGCGGTGCCTTGGACGGCCAGATCCCCTGTTCCGCCTTTTCCATCTGCCCTTTCCGGGCTTCCTCAGAAAGGTTGTCGATGTAGTTTTTGGCCATCAGCACCTTGATGCCATGCATGAACTTTTCCGAGGATCGCGAGTCTCGCGACAACACCACGCCTTCCTTGGCGAGGTGGATCTCGACATCGAGTTCGTCGAGCGTCACCCAATCCTTGAGGTTGCGATAGAGGCGATCGGTTTTCTCGACCAGGATGACGCGTACGCCAGGATGCTTGCGCAGATATTTGACCATCTCGCCGAAGTTAGTCCGTCCGGTGTTCTTGGCGGTCTCGACATCAACATATTCCTCAACAATGCCAAGCTGCCGCTGAAGAGCATATTCTCTCAACAGCTTGCATTGCGCCGGGATCGAAAAGCCTTCTTTCTCCTGCTCTTTCGAGGACACGCGCGCATAAAGCAGCGCTTTCACGAAGCTGCCGGGCTTCGCCGTCGGTGGTGTTCGTTTGTCAATCGGCTTCATCTCCGCTCCTTCGCGGTCAGGAAACGGCGCATGTGATTAACATGTCGACGGTCAGGACTGGCACAACGTGCGAATCTGCAGTCGGCCGAACCGTTTTTCCTCGTGTCACCTGAGCCGGCCAAGCGCCATAGCGATATCACGTGCGGGTCGGTTCGACTCAATCCATCTTGTGCCATTCGGCAAGGACGCGAAAGAACCCGCTGACGTTTTCCACGATCTGGCGAGCTTCTTCCTTTGATAACAAACGACCGGTGCGTGCCTCGAAGAGTTGAACCGTTCGTTCCAGCAAGGCGTCGTCGACAGCGCGCGGCCGAGAATATGGGACGGCCTCGATCTGCCGACTGGCATCTCTGCGTGTTGCTTTCATCGCACTTGCCCTGTTTCGAGCGCGCGATTGCGCGGTCAGAGCAAGGATCGTTGAAGTCTGCGTAATCTCGCATGCCCGTTATGTACGCTCCCATTGCCTTTTCTACTCCGCTTCGCATCCGGTAGTCATTCCGGGGTTTTGGAACTCCCGGCGCCGGTCAATCAATGAGGAGCGTGATGAAAGGAGCGCTCGCGACCCGTCGACAAGGAATCACCTAACTAATCTGTCCTGGACCGACATGGGGTCGGCGAACGTTCCGCTTTCCTGCTTTGGGTCGACGACCGCCAGTTCCTCCCCCAATGCGGAGATCAAAGCCGACACACGGCCGCGCACCCGTGGATGAAGTTGCACCAGCCCTTCAATCAGGCGTCGGCCTTCCGCGCTGGCAATAAAATTGATGCGCTCGTCGACCGGTAGCGTGGGAACGTCACGGTCAGTCTCATTGCCCGGCAGGCCCCCGAAAAAACGGCTAACTGGGACGGCCAGTGAACTAGCGATCTCGTAGAGCATGGAGGCACTAACGCGGTTTTTCGCGTTCTCATATTTTTGAAGCTGCTGGAAACTGATGCCTATGGATCGGGCAAGCTGGGGCTGCGATACGTCCGACTGCACGCGAACCGCAGCGATCTGCCTGCCGACATGTTGATCAGCAGGGTGCGGGCCACTCTCGATTCCATGGTTTGCCGGTGCGTTGAAGAGGCTGCGCCGTCCTGGCTCTGCAAATGCCTTTCGGAACTGCATCAGTCGCTCCATGTGAAGAGAGTTTGTCTTGGCAAGCCCGCGAAAATCACCAACCGACGAATGATCGCGGTTCCGACACCGTATTGCCTAAGTTCAGCTCGAGACTTTCTGCTCTCTAATCCGAGCTATATCGTCTAAGGCCGAGCGGATTTGTGGCCACGGGGGTTCACTGTCGTGTAGCGAATACTCCCCTTCCCTAAGCACTGCATCCAGCTTAGCGGCTACACCAGCAAGCGACGTAGCAGGTACTTGGGAAAAGGCTTCCAGCAATTCCCGCGCCTTCTCGGCAGCTTCACGCTCCGCAAGCAAGCCCGCTGAGTAACCAATCGCTCTATCGGCAGCATCCCAGCGCGCCTGATGGGCTAGGATTTCGGCTTCAGCCTGAGCACGGGCTACTGTGTTCGCCGGTCGAACACTCAGCAATTCTTGGAGGGCTCCAAGAGAGTGAACGGTCGCGCTCTCGCCGTCGGACAACTTCACTGTAGTGCAAGGGAAGCCAACGGTATCGATAAGTACCCTCTCCAGCCGCTGCTGCTGATTGCAAAGCCGTTCAGCCTCTTCCCAAGCCGGCTGCCACCGTCTCCACGCCGCCACCGCAGGATCAATGGCGTCATCACCCTCCAAGTCGCTGCGAGCAAACGATGTAGCCTGTGTCGCCGCCATTGCGATTGCTGTTCCCGCAAGCACCTTCCTGCGCGTGACGAAAGGCAAAGTCGTGTTATTGTCGGAATCAGCCATGATCCGAGCTCCCAGAAGCTTAGGCGTGGTCAGGCCGCACCGGTGTTACGAGCACCTGTGCGGCCGTGTGCTGTCATCATCAATGTCACTTTTTGTGACTTTTAGCAAGTTGAATGTCATGAAAAAGGACATACTGCCCCAGCAGATTCGCGCAGCACGAGCATTGATCGATTGGACAAGAGACGACTTGGCAAACGCATCCGGGTTGACAGTTCGGACGCTTGCCAGAATTGAGAGTTCTCAAACTGTCCCTAGACAAACAACGCTTGAGGCGTTGGCCAAGGCACTTGAGGCTGCAGGGATCGAATTCATTTCACAGAATGGAGGGGGACCCGGCGTTCGGCTTGCCCGTCGAGTGGATGGGAAATGACCAGAACCCGGGAGTACGTCTCCCAGATTTCCGCTGCCTGACTGCTGCGGAGCCGGTGCAAGTTGACCAGACGTCGCGCCACCTCTTGGGCGTAACGTCTGCTCCAATCCACGGTGACCGTACACCGCGTGCGCCTTCGCCAGTGTGATTTTCGATCCCGACACGCCGCTGTCGAAATGTTTGTATGCAAACCACTTTTATCGAGATTCCCAACAGCTCGGACAACGCAAATGGGCAACTTTAACGAGCTTTTTCGGGAGACGAGGAAACCCGGCTCACGTTGCCATTGCGAGATATTTGCCAGGAATGCCCGCACATCGCATCGATAGCCGGCCATATTCTGGTGAATAAACCTAGGCAGTGCGAGCCGCGTAAAAACGGTCAATGAGGACGCCGCCGAGGCCAGTTTCAACCCTTGCAAAGGGTTGGGGGCAGGCACTCGCGCGTAGCAGCCCGAACCTGCTCCAACCCAGATTGGAGCTATTTATTGCCTCTCCACACTGCTGCCTCGGCCACGTTGGTCGTGGTAATTTCCTATTGGATGATCCGCTATCCGCCTTCGAACCCTAGACTCTTTTTTGCCCTCGGGACTGCGCTGACATGGCTTGCTCGCGCCGCCAACGGTCCTTGTCGTATTTCTTGGCGCGCCGGTCATATTGTTCCTTAAGCGATGCGATCGCTTCTTCTTCCGTTCGCCCAGCGCTCGGATTCAACCAGAAGCGTGGCACCGCACCTGGGCGACGAGGGCCGACCTGACGTTGGCGTTGCGGTACGTTTGAATGGGAACGGCATCGAACTTTGGAAACGAAGGACTTGAGGGGCACGGGTCAGTTATATCGCTCCCTATCTGACGTCGTCCGCATTCAAAGCTTCGTAGATTACCGGAATCATCATCCGTTATCGGCACCTCCATGCTTTCTGTTAAAGGGCGCCACAGTCCCGCAACTCGTCGCATGTTCTCAAGCTCCGCCTCTATATTGCGAAGTGCCGTCCCGTCCATTCGTGCGATCAAAGCCGCGCGATCTGTACCTGCATAGAGGTCCGGCCGAACTACCTGAAGAATCTGCATCGCGATATCTTTTGGGGAGGAATATGCGGTGTTGACGGCGAGCTTGTCTGCCGCGTGGGACTGCGGTTCAAAACGTCATCACGGGTCACATGATGCCAGATAGGGAGAATGACCTTGCGTGCCCCGATCTCCCGTGTGACCAGCCCGGCAAGCTCATACGCCGGCCAAGGCTTCGACAGGAACGCGGGGCTGATGACGACGATGCCATATTCGCTTTGCACCAAGCCTAGATCGATGCTTTGCGAAAGAGAGTCGCCCAACTTCAAGGTGAATTTGTCGTACCAAACTTGAAGCCCCAGGCTTCTTAAGGCGATTACTAGCGGTTCAACGAACGCCTCTTTATCTTCCGACGCATGTGAAATGAACACATCCCATTGCTTCATTTGAAGAACCAATCGTGTAAGAGTGCCAAACGGATGGGGGCCGACATGTCTAAAATATATGTTTCTTACACTACGCCGGATGATGAGTTTGCCCAAGGGCTGATGATGGCGCTTCGTGCCGAAGGTCATCAGATAACGGTTGAAGGAACGAAGCTTACTGCCGGCATCAACTGGAGAGCCGAACTCAACGAGGGACTAAAGGCCGCCGAGGTGTTCATCATCCTCATTTCGCGGAGCACGATGCACTCACAATACCCGATGATGGAGCTAGGCACCGCCCGCGCTTACGCTGAAACGTCGGGCAAAATGCTGATTCTCCCAATCGTGCTGGGCGACCTGGCGCTTCCGACGATTGTTCAGGACATACAGGTCATTTTCGCTCGCGAGCAAGAGCCGCAGCAATTGCTGCCACAAATCGAGCAGGCCATCTCGGCGTTCGAGGGCCGGAGAGCCGCGCAAGAAGTCGAATTGAAGGAAATTCAGCAGGCGGTTCAGGTCAACTTGGCGGACTTTGTTGATGATGCCATCAAAACGCAACAGGACTACGAGAAGACGCACAAGAACTCCGCCCAAAACTGGTATATGATAGGATATGGAAGCCTGGTTCTTGGACTGGCGACGACTGCCTACCTAGCGTACTCAGTTATCAATACGCAAACCGCCTCGCCGGACTATCCACGTGCCATCTCCGTCTCTCTACTCAACGTCATCGCAATCGCCATTCTAGCGGCGCTAGCTAGATATGCATATTCGCTTGGCAAATCGTATATGAGCGAATCCCTTAAGTCGTCAGACCGAATTCATGCGATTCAATTCGGGCGGTTCTTCTTGCGTGCTTATGGGAACAAGGCCACCACCGTCGAAATCCGAGAAGTGTTCCAGCACTGGAATATCGATCGGACGTCCACCTTTTCCTCACTGGACTCTTCACAGATTGACCCGCAGATCGTGAATATGGTCGTGCAGATCGTGGCCGCTATAAGGGGGAAGAAGGACAGCTAGTGCGGCCTTAATCCTTGCCAGCCAACTCCGGTCGGCTGCGCCGCGAGGGCGCCCAACGGACTATTCCCCTGAACTGGCCGAAGCCATCTGCCTAGAAATCATAAAAGGGGCTTCCGTGCGCAAGATTGGCGCCATGGAGGAGATGCTTTGCGAAGATACAGTCTACGCCTTGGCTGTCGAAATACCCTGAATTTTCCGACAAGGGCTGTGCAGCGCCGGACCAATAAGTACATGGATGGGTGCATGGATCTCGCCGACATGATGCCGGACGGGATCATGTTCATCGCCGGCAACGGCAACCTCTACACCCGCGACGAAGTCTTGACCCTGACCGAGCGGGAACGCGCTGAAGCTGGCCTTTTGCCCATCGGCTTCTCGAACGGGTTGATTGCCACGCGGAAGCTGCAGATTGAGACGCGCATGAAGGCTGCCTCGTATACATCCGCGGACGTATGGGGATAAGACCACGCTGGCAGGTGAGGTTCCAGCCGGGCTTCGTCGATGGCGTGTTCACCCAGGTCATCATTTACGGCAACTGATGCGGCTTATACCCGCCACCCTCGGCATGCTGGCCTTCACAGGTCTGGTGGAGAACAGAGAGGCACAAGAGTTCCTGACACTGTAGGGCGGTGGTTTATACGCAGTGCTGGATGACGGTAAAACCGACTTGTGTGATAGTAGTCCGCCTCCAGCAACTTGCTGCGCTTTGGGGAGCTAATGCCAAACCGACAAATATCGAGCATGACTGAAAGACTTCCGTATTCACTGCGGGAGGGCGTCAATGGCTACGTCGATGCCGTTGCTGCGGTCGTTCCTGATATTGCGAGAGACGCCCGCGTCGAAATTAGCGGCGACAGACTTGACCAATTTCTGCTCATCGTCGCCATCCGTAGAATCTGGTCGAACGTAAACAGCCAATACTGGATCATGAATGACTGCATCAACGCGGCAACGCGCACACCCGATGGTCTAGACGGGGCTCCCCAAACGCGTGGATTCCGTATAGGTCGAGATGAAATAAGCCAGGACTCCTCGGCATTTGTAGAGGGGAGAAACCTCCGTCAGGAACTCTACAAGCTCATCGCTCTGCTCGATATCGCCGACCTCGTTGCGGAAACCACCAGTTTGAGTGATGTGGCGGCCAGAATGTTTGCGAGGCAAGATTGAACGTCTCACAGATCGAGAAAGAGCTTAAAGCGTTCATCAACAAGCATTCGGTTCAATTCCAGCATCTGGCTGTCAGGGAGACGGCGCTTCTTGAACTGGGCGCCCTTACCATGGCGACCGAGCATTACCGGTTGGCTGGGTACACCGTTACGGTTGAGAACGCTATCAACGGACTGTTCGCCGCCAAGCTGTCGTCTCGCGGTTATCCGTACAATTTCTCATGGTTCAGGTGCGTAAAGGGTGCGGAGCTATACGAGATACACTCCAACCTGTCGGTAATGGGTGGCCATAAAGATGAGGCGGTCTACGTCGTCGACGTGGCCGTGGTTACAGGTGATGACCAGGTGCCGAAATCCAAACCGAAGCAAAAATGGGTAGCGCTTGATAACAAGGCACTGGCGACGTTCGCGGAAGTCAAGAAGCTTGTCGTGTACCCGATGCTGCTCGCCCAGTTCATCGGGATTGTGCACGAAATCTCTCCTGCAAGGCTGAAAAAGCTGAAGGCCGGCCTGCCCCCTGACGATCACTTCCCGCCCTCGCTGATAACACTGGGATATCTGACCGCGACCTCAAGTAAGGCGTTAAAGGGCTTCGCAAAGCGGAAATTCAGGGTCTGCATCGTCCATAACTTCGATATGTACCTCTCGCAGATGAGAAGAGGCGAGGCGAAGAAATCGCCCTTCATCATGTTGCAGAGCATCATCTAACAAAAAGCCGCTTCAAGGCGGGTTCGTGGCAGGTCGGGCGTGAGGAGGAGCGGTCGCGGGGAGCACATCGCGCTCTGCCATCTGCCTCTGATTTTTGGATACTGTGAGCTGGTCCATAAGCCATCGACGCGCTCCATGAAGACCGTTGCGCCGTTGGGCTATTCCTTCCCAGTGGCATGAGGGGAACACCAAAACAATGCCGCATCCCAAAGGACGCGGCATTTTTCGTGACCCCAGTCTCAGCGTAAAAGTCCCATTTCACACTCTCGGACAATTCGAAGCAATTCTGCGTCTCTTCTGCACAACAGTCCGCAATGACCGACATGAGGCGCATACCGGACATTCATTACCTGACCATCCGCGCGCCGGTCGTATCATCCCTTCCACATGGTGGATCGGAGAACGGCCTGCATATGCTCTTCGAGGTCGAGTTCGCCGCGCGCCTCGATCTCTAAAAGATATCGGGCCTTGGCCAGGCGATCCCCTTCCCCAACGGCCGGATAGCCGCAGATGGCGAGCAGCGCCCTTTCCTCTTGCCGGCTGGCTCTGACGGGGTCGCCGCTGCCATCGCCTAACTCGTGCAAAGCTTTGCCGAACGCAGCATAGGCTGCCTTGTGCGCCTCAATCAGCGCTCGAAGACTAGTGGACAGTTCTTGTTTTCGGCTCGGCGGCTCTGCACCGAGCGCCGTTGCCGCCATCGACGAGGCGACGACTGCGCTGCCGGAGTGGAGGAGCAAGGCGCGGCGGTTGATCCTGGACATGGCAACCTCTCCCATTTTGCTTTGATGGCGATCACGCCGGCGTAAAACCATCAAACCGTAACACGACGGTTTGCGTATTCGTGTCAGGATGGCCAGATCTCTGGCCGTCGAGAGCCCGTGTGGCTGGGCGATGGACAGCGCCTGCATCTCGGATAGGATGCCGTGTCCGACGAACCCTCCGACGGAAGCTTGGATTAGAGGGCGGACGTGTCGCGCCTAGCTCGCTTCCACTGGGCGTGAATCCTATGCATCCGCAGTGCGGAGGATGGCGCCAGCCGACAAGCCTGCGCTCGGCCGCCATCCTACGGCCGGCGCTGGCGACGTCGGCTCCACGGGCCGAAGTGACGCCCTCTGCTGCAGCGAGCCGATCGCCGATCGCGGGTCACCTCAGGCTAGGTCGGCGAGGTGCTAACGTAGTCTACCCAACAGCTCGTTATCTAACGACGAGCGGCCACCTCAAAAACAATCTCTGACCACGCCCTCCTTTCCCCGGCCCAGCCCCCGCAAAGGCAAGCCGGACGGCCACACATCGCACTAAGCTACGGACGAAGAATGAAAATCGACGATATTGGGGGGTGCAGGGATAACCCGCACCTCGCGGAAATCCTGCATAACCTCTTGAAACAACACGACCGATCGACGCCGCACCTCGCGGCCTTTTATCTCGCCATCTTAATCGGCTGTGTTTGGCGATACTTTGTAGACATCGTCGTTCCTCCTTCAGGATGCGATAATACACGAATCGATTCTCTGCGCTACGGTTCCGCTTTTGAACGTCGAGTTCCGATGCGCCGTGCAATCTTTCGCGCTCTGCGACGGTGTGGTTCGGATGCATGGTTGCAGCGCTCGAACCGTCGTGGCGCACTTTTCCATCGGACTGACGGAGCATCGTCACAGGCAAGCGAGCGCGGTCCGACCGTCTCATCGTCGGCGCGGCCGCAGGCAAGATGACGTGCGTTCCGTCGTTCCTGGTCTGCATCGGTTCTCATCCGCCGGCGCGGATCTCCTTGTGTCAGATGGCGTCCGTCAGCGTGCGGGCGCCATGCGTTTCAACCGCCGTCGCGCCGCTCATCGATGCGCTCCGAGCAGGCGTCGATCCTTGATGTGGGCGCGTTGCGCGGCGTCGGTGTCACTCATGGCCGCGTCGCCGGCATAGAACGTTCCATCGCTCCACATCGCGTGCATGATCACCGCCAGCTTGCGCGCCACAGCGACACAGGCCTTGCGGTGGCGGGAGCGTTTGGCGATCTCCCGGCCCCAGCTCTTGACCTTGTCCCTGCCCTTGAAGCGCGTCATCAGTCCCGACGCCGCCTCGTAGAGCGCGCGCCGCACGTCGCATCGCCAGCCTTCGAGATGCGGCCCTGAACGTCGATCGAGGAGCCCGACTGCCAGCGCCGCGAGGTCAGCCCGAAATAGGCCGCGACGTCGCGTGAGCGGCGGAAGCGTGTGGGATCGTCGATCGCCGTCATGAACGAGAGCGCCGTCACCGGGCCGACGCCGGGGATCGCCATGAAGCGTCGACACAGCTCGCTGCGCGCCACCATTTTCACGACGAGATCGTGCAGCCGGCAGTACTGTTTCCACAGCGCCGCGCGCGCCGACAGCATGGCGTCCATCAGTTCGGCCGACAGCGGATCGTCGGCCACAGCCTGGCGAACCGCCTGCTCGAAAGCGCCGCGTCCGACCTTGCCCAGGCGGATGCCGAATGACTTCAGCGAGTGCCGGATGGCGTTCTCCAGGTCGAGAAACTCGGCCTTCAGATTGCGCCGGTGGGTCAGCAGAAGCTTCGTCCGGTAGCACCTCTCCGACTTGATGTAGGCTTGACGGAACCAGCCGGTGCGCATGATGTGGGCGATGCCGAGCGCATCGGCCTTGTCGGTCTTGTTGCGCTGCGCCGACAGCGCGGCGCGCACGTGCTGCGTCTCCAGGCAGATCGCCGGCAGGCCAAGTTTCTTGAGTTGCGGATGCAGCCACGGCGAGAGCGATCCCGCGTCGTGGCCGACGCGCCGCAGTCGCGCCAGAAACGACTTCAGCACCGCAAACAGCGCCTCCGGATCGGTCATCACCGCCACCTGCAGATGCACCGCCTGATCGTCCACGACGCAAACCGCGGTCTCGTCCATCGCCACGTCCAGTCCACAAAAGAATTCCATCGTTCGCCTCCTGCGCTGTTTGACAGACGCAGAATGTGCCGCCGAACTACCGGCCGTCGCCAGCGGCGCCGCAGCTGACACACAGCTTTGCTGCCCCTCCGGGCGCCCGCCTCGATTACGGGCGGCAATCGGTCTTCGGTCGTTTTTCGCAGCCCTCGCTCGATAACACCAAACCTCGGTCTGCCACGCGGCAATGTCCGGCTGCCCGCTGTTGCGCGAGGAACAACGAAAGGAAGCAGATCGCTTCTCGAGCGTCCCGCTGATGCTCACCGAGAGCGCTGCTTCATCTCCGGCCGATCTGCAGTCGCCTTGATTATGTAGGCGCAGCCCTGGCATGATCGAGGGCACGTTAGAATTCCCAGATTTGACCTTAGATGGCACTTGGCAGGGCTGTCATATCGACACTGCGAAGACGTGCCAAAAGCAGCCTAGCTGAACAAATGGAGGTAAAGCGCCGTGTGGCAGAATGACATTCTTGTGTTGCCTGACGATCTGATTGCGTTCGCTTGGTCTGCACCTATGCGGGACTTGGCGGCGAAGCTCAAGCTGTCCGACGTCGGGCTGAAGAAGCTGCTGACGCGA
Organism: Mesorhizobium sp. M0207; assembly: GCF_040321995.1. Lineage (NCBI taxonomy): Bacteria > Pseudomonadati > Pseudomonadota > Alphaproteobacteria > Hyphomicrobiales > Phyllobacteriaceae > Mesorhizobium > Mesorhizobium sp. M0207. The sequence goes on along the minus strand of NZ_JAMYSQ010000039.1, from coordinate 1,919 downwards.
TGTGGAGTTGCGTCGCCGCCGCAAGGATATTGGAACAAAATCCGTGCCGGAAAGAGGGTGCCAGCACTACCCAAGGCGCCACCACGGCGCCCCGGTGAAATGGGCCGAGCAAGTGTCGACGCCCGCTTCAAAAAGGTGCTGTCGATTGCAGCCCCTCTTGCATCCAATGGGCCATTTGCATCCGCTCTGGTTCCAGAAGACCTCGACGAACTCCAAGCACAAGAGTTGAAGGCGATTGGCAAAGTTTCCGTCCCACAGTCGTTGGACAGGCCTCACAAAGGGCTCGTTCAACTGCTCAAGCAGGAGCAGCGTCGCCGCGACAAAAATGCAGAACGCGAGTGGACCTTTGACGAACCCAAGTTCGACAATCCACTGGGCAAGCGGCGGCTGAAAATCTTCAATGCTCTGTTTTTGGCACTCAGCAAGCGTGGCCATGACGGTGATGCCTACGAGCGCGATGGAGAAATTCACGCGCGAGCAGCCATCGGCGTTTCCTATCTTGGTTTGGACATTGGAATAGTCGGCAGCCACCGCACCGTGCGTCAGCATGGGTACCAGCGGCCGGCGCCAGACCTGCCAGCATCAACCCCGCTTGCCCTGCGGATCGATCCGGGTTTCGACCGCAAGAATACAGTTTCTTGGCAGGATGACGGTGACGCCAAGCTTGAGTCAAAGATCGCTGAGATCGCGGCTGCAATCATCGTGGCTGGCGAGAAAAAGTTTCGACTTAGCCTGCGGGAAGCCGAGGAGCGTGCAGAGCGGGAGCGGATTGAAAAGGAGAAGCAGCGCCAGGAACGGCTGGTTCAACTTAACCAAAAGCGGCTGCAAAACCTGCGGAACAGCGGAGAGCTGCTACGTCAAGCTGAAGACATTCGCGCGCTTGTTGAGCGCGTCTGTCGCGCGATCGATGAAGGTTCGGCTGATAACGATGCCTCGGCACTGGAAGCATGGCAACGTTGGGCACTCGCAGAAGCAGACAGGATCGATCCAGTGCGGTCTGGTCAAATTTTAACGCATCTCAACGAGCCGTCGCTATAGTAAATCGGCGACGCCTTTCTGCCCGGCTGTTGGCGAACATCGCAGGTAGCGATATGGAATAGCGAAGTGAAGAGACGCGCGACGCCATGGATCTTACTCTACGAAGTTTGCACCGTAGCATTTTCAGATCGCGCAAATGACGATCGAAGAACGCAAAAATCCCGGTGAGCTTGCATCCGCGCAGCAGCTTCACGAACCGGCGGAAGAACACCCCAAGGCGGCAAACTTGCTCCCTACAACATGGCCGACTTGGCAAACCTTTGACACGCGCGCCGTTCAGATTGTCGGCAATCCATGCGATCGAACTTTATCTGACCGCGCTTTTGCTCCACTGTGGGCACAATCCCAATCAGATCCGCAAAATGCAGCACGACCTATCAGCGCGAACAGAACACGCGCTGGAAGCCAGCCTGCGCCTTCGCGCGAAAACGTCCGCGCATCTTCAGTCCCTAAGCCGTAACCGGAAATGTCTCGTCACCCGTTTCGGCCCGAAACTGGCCGCAAACGTCACGATATTGATGCGCTGCCCCTAAGCACGCCGCAGCAATCAGACGTACCTGCAGGCGACGAGGTTCAAGACCGGGATTTGGCGGCCTCTCTGTCCGCTTCGGTTGAGACAGACTGGTTCGGAAGCCAGTATTTTGTTCTTTTTCTTATGCGCAGCAGCGGCCATGTGCAGGACCCGAGCCGCCGGGGGCGGTCTATCTGTTTTCGCCGGACCGAAAGGCCGGGCGCCCGGCATCGCATCTTCAGCACTTCCAGGGCGTTCTGCATGTCGGTAAGCGGGTAGCTGATGCCGTTCAGCGATGGTAGTTCCAAGGCATGAGCGCCTCGATAGCGCTGTTTGGCCAGCCATTGGCGATGCGCTCGAGGGTCTGGGT
>NZ_JAMYSQ010000038.1:0-46817 GCF_040321995.1 Mesorhizobium sp. M0207 | reverse complement strand
GGGAACTCCATGGTCAGATCGACCCCTCTACCCGCTCAAGTCAAAATGGCAGTCGCGCCATCTCAGAACGAGGCGCCCCTCCCGCGAAGCGGGTTCGTGCATTGGGCGCAAAGCCGCTGGACCCAGCACCCGCGCGACCCACGCGAGGTCGTCCATTTTCAGATTTCAGTTCCCTCGGCCAGCGTCAATGCATCCTCGACGTCGACGCCGAGATACCGGACGGTGTTCTCAATCTTGGTGTGGCCGAGCAGAATTTGAATTGCTCGGAGATTCCCGGTGGCCTTATAGATAATGGAGGCCTTGGTACGACGAAGCGAGTGGGTGCCATAATCCTCACGGCGAAGGCCAACCGCCGAAACCCATTCATCGACCAGGCGCGCATACTGCCTGGTGCTCAAATGGCCAGCATGATCGACCCGACTGGGAAAGGCAAAATCGTCGACCGCTCCACCTCTACGTTCGAGCCATGCAAGTAGGCTTGCTCGGGCGTCTGCCATCAGTTCGAATTGAACTGGCCTCCCAGTCTTTTGCTGCACAACCATGGCCCGAGTCCGAATCTCAGCGCCACTCACTAGCGCGCCAATCTTGAGCTTCACCAAGTCGCAACCACGCAACTTGCTATCGATCGCAAGGTCGAACAGCGCTCGGTCCCGTGATCGACCTTCGCGGTCGAGAAAGAACCGGATTTCCCAGATTTGACGAACCTTCAGAGGTCGTTTGACGCCTACTCTCTTGCCTGCATTCCAAGCGGGACGGCCTTGTCGGCGAGGTCATACTGCGAATGTCCCATATCGTTTCTCCTCAGACCACTATTGGCCAGAGCACAAACGTTCGGGAGGGGCCGGGAGCGGTCCGGCCGGTTCTGGTATGAACGCGTGAGAATGCAGATATTCAATCCGGTGGGTCCGAGTCTCGAACTGACCCGTTCCGCACGTTCCTAAAGCTGCAACTCCTCTCAGTCCACTCAAGCGAAGACTCAGGGCAGCAAAACGATCGAACGTACCATATAGATGGACCGTGGGCAGCACTCGGGCTTGACGTCTTGCCGTCATGGTTGAACGGTAGCGGCAGCCTGGCACCGCGCAGGAAGGCACGTTATGATCAAGGCTGTCTTGGGTTTTCTTCTGCTGCCTTGGCTTGTCATCTTGCCCCTGATCGCAGTGACACCCGCGATCGCAACCGATTTCAGCCAGCCCGGTCCTTTCGCGATCGGTATTCAGAAGTTCACGATACCTGACGTGACTGGTGAGCACCCGCTGGAAACATGGGTCTGGTATCCCGCTGCTGGTCCTGCGCCAGCTCCCGCCGGCGCAATCCTGAAGACGACGCCGGACGCACCGCCGGCAACGACCGGTCCCTATCCGCTGCTTGTGCTGATCCCCGGATCCTCGATGCCGGGCATAGCCTACACCCGCTGGGGCCAGTTTCTCGCGACCTACGGGTTCGTTGTCTTCGCTTCGAGCTATGATACCGGATTCGACGTTCGCCGATTGCTCTATTATCGTTCTGCCAACGTGCTTCGTGTGGTCGGCTACGCCGATACACTGACAGCCCCGGGTGGCAAACTCGCTGGACTCATAGATACCTCCCACATCGGCGTCTGGGGGCATTCATCGGGCGGAGCGACTGCGCTCCAGGCGGGAGGCGCTCGGGTCGACTTTAAAGCCCTGGATAGCTGGTGCGCTGCAAATGAGGCCCAGAAGTATGGCGACTCATGCCAATTTGTAGGTTTCGAGCCAACGATTGCCAAACTCTACGGCGCTGCAGACCCGTTTGCGGAGCCGATGCCACCCATTCGGGATAGCCGCGTGGCGGCGCTCGTTCTCGCAGCTCCGGGCGGCGAGCTGCAGGTATTCGGCGCCACTGGCATTGCGGCTGTCAAAGTGCCGACGCTCATACTGGTCACTTCTGACGACGAGATGGTGAAGCCGGAATTCAATGCCCTATGGGCGCATGATAGCATCGGAAGTCGAGATAAGGCGTTGGCCGTATTCGACAAGGGTGGGCACATGATGTTCGCATACGGTTCCGGTTCCAGCCCGCAGTTCGATCAAGCCAAGACGCTGACCGCGGCATTCTTCCTCAGTATTCTAAAAGGTGATCCCATGGGGCAGGCGGCGCTGCGACCCGGCGAGGTGTCGTTTCCGGGCCTCCACTATAAAACGACCTTCCACTGAGCCGACCGGACTCGTTGCTGGACAGGTGGAGGCGCTCGTGTGGCCAACGGCAACACGTGGTCCGCTTGTGGCGCAACCGCGATCACCAATGCGGTGGCCGGTAATGTCCTCTTTAAGGCAGTTGACGACCGACATGAGACGCATTGCCGTCCGGCAGCCTGTGGGCCGGAAGCGGCCAATCGCTAAGTATAGAAATGACCCAACACCGGCCGCCCTTGGCGAGTGTGCTCCACCCATTGCCCTAGCGAATAGCGGCCTGACCGCCGCAGCCAGGACCCGCACAAGCCCTCCTGAACCCCAGCTGAACGCCGCCTTCAGCCTTAGTTCGAACGGCATCTCCTAAAAAGAAGCCGTTCAACCGCGGTCCCGTCCGCCAAAGGAGACGCTCTCATGATCCGCAATTCTTTCATCGCAACCGCGCTTGCCGCTCTTGTCGGTATCACTGCCGCCGCTCCGGCCATGGCCAATGACGTGCGCATCGAGCAATATGGCTGGTCGAACTCGGCCGGCGGCGCCCAGAACGGCTTCAAAAACCGTATCCGGGTGTATCAGAACGGCCGCTTCAACAAGGTGATCGGCCAGCAGCGCGGCCGCCACAACCTTTCGGCTATCGGCCAGGACGGGGCCGGCAACTACGGCGCCACCTACCAGAACGGCAACCGCAACGTGGCCGGCATCGGCCAGTTCGGCTCCAACCACACCACCATTCTGACCCAGGACGGCAACGGCAACATTGCTGCCGGCGTGCAGGTGGGCCACGGCTGCGATGCCAATGTCAGCCAGGGCGGCAGCGGCAATGTCGCAGCTTTCGTCCAGGCCTGCCCATAAACACGGCAACGGCCAGACGGCCGCGGAAAGATTCCGCGGCCGCCGCTAGCCAAGCCAAGGAGACGAACCATGCCCCGCATCGTCAAGCATTCCCGCCGCGTCATGGCGGCACTCGCCCTGATCCTGGTCCCGGCCGGCGCGCTGGCGACCATGGCCACCGCCGACCAGTCCGTTGGGCCGGTGCGCTGCGAGATCCGCGCCACGCCGGAAGGGGGCATGGTCTTGCTTGAGGCGCTTGCCTATGCCGACAGAAACGTGAGTGGCACCTATTCCTTCCATGTCGAAAGCACCGGTCGCACCGGCGGCACCAGCATCGAGCAGGGCGGCGCCTTCAGCGCCGCGCCCGGCAAGCCAGCTACGCTCGGCGCTGTCACGCTCGACGCAAAGGCCGGCGTTTACGACGCCAAGCTCGAAGTTGCGGTCGATGGCAAGAGCATCGGCTGCGCCGCGCGGGTCGGCGGCGCGACCTGATCGCACCGGCCAGTTCACGAAAAGGGCGTCGGCGTTCGGCGCCTTTTCTATGTGTGCCGAGCCGGGAAAAATGACTGAACGACAGCTGAACGACGGGTTCCGGGATGGTTCAGCCGCAATTCGGGAAGGTTGGCCATAGGCTGAGGCAGCCAGAAATGAAGACCAAGATGACCCGCAATATGTTCATAACCCTTACTGCCGCTCTCGTTGCCGGCAGCATCGGCCAGGTGGCGCTGTCCGCACCGGCCTACGCAGGAGGCTGGGTGTCGGTGACATTTGCTCCTGCCAACGCTCGCGACGCCGGCGCCCTGGCGACCGGCCTGCGCGTCTATTCGAAGTATCGCGGCCTGCACGGCGCCAGAATCCGTCAGTCCGGACACGGTAATGCTGCTGGCCTCGGCCGGAACGGCCGCGGCAATCTGGGCATCATCCATCAGGAGGGCAACGGCCATTCCGCCATCCTCAGGCAGAACGGCAACGACAACGCCTACGGTATTTTCCAGTTCGGAAGGAACACCGAGGCGAATGTCGTGCAGAACGGCGACGGTGGTGGCGGCGCCATCTTCAGCTACGGCTGGTAACGGCCGATAATCGGGGCGCGAGCGGGACTCGATCCCCTTGCGCGCGACCCAATCATTCGGGCCGAACATCTCGGCAGAGCCGAAGATGACCCCGCGGCTTCCTCCTTGGGAGGTTTTTCAACGCGGGCCGATGTCGACCCAGCCGCACCCCTCGCGCTGCGGCCCACATCGAAAAACCTTCACCGATGCGGACCTTCTGCAGCGGCTTTTCCACGCATAGCAGACGTTCGACGGAACGGGTGATCCTGCCCCGGCAAACACCGATGATATCAGATAAAGTGCGGCAGACAATGTCACGAGGAAGCGAGGCGACATTTCACGCTCCGCGACAGCCGGAAGTGATCGACAACTTTCCAACGTTTTCCTTCGCGATTGACCCATCCTGGTCAAACACCCCAAACCGGCGGCTGCATCACCGTTCCTCCGGCGGCTTGAGGTGCCGAAACTGCATCAGCAGCAGCAGCAGATCGTAAGCGATCTTCAGTGCACCGCAGATGATCAGGGGCCAAGCCCGGAACGAGGCAGCGAACAGAGCGCCCGCCAGGGCGGGACTGGCTGCGGCAGCCAAACTGCGCGGTACCGATGTGAAGCTTGCGGCGGCTGCCCGCTCCGCCTCGGTGACGACCGCCATGACGTAAGATGAGCGCGTCGGGACGTCCATCTGCGAAAGCGCGGCACGGATCAGCAGCAGGGCGGAGCGCCAGAGGGAGCGTCGGCGCAAGCGCCGCCAGCATCAGGGCGATGCTGGACGGAATGTGTGTGAACACCATCGTGTTGATGAGTCCGATGTGCCGCGACAGCCAGGCGGCAACGGGGAATGAGAACGCCGAAAGCACCCCGGACCAGAAGAAGAAAAAGCCCGCTTCCGAAAGCGACAGGTCGAATTTTTCGAAAAGCCACAGGGCAAGCAGCGACTGGACGAGGAAGCCGCCGGCAAAGGCATCAAGGCTAAAAAGGGCCGCAAGCCTGAAAACGATATTCCGCGAGGGGCCAAGCGCGGACGTGCTGCCGGAGTCCGACGTTGGACGGCGCCGCGGGATCTGCGCGTAAAGGAGACCGCCGAGCAGGCCCAGCAACGCATAGAGCACGAACATCGCCTTGATGCCGGTGAGTTGGTCGAGGCCGGCTGGAGCCAGAAGATCAGGGGTTGCCGAAGCGAGCGCGCCAACCGCGGCTGCGAGCGCACCCACAAGGCTGTAGCGCGCGAACATCTTGGTCCGCGCGGCGTCGGTGACTTCGCGTGTGAGGACGGCATGCTCTAAGGGCACGAACACGCTGACGCTGCCGGCCGACGGGTTGATGGTGCCTGCGAAGGCGATCACCAAAAGCAGCGCGTAGTCGTGGACCACAGCAAAGGCCACACCCGTGGCCACCATCAGACTGGCGGCGGCAAGCAGGAGTTGGCGGTGATCGTGTCGGGCACCAAGGAGTCCGACGGCGATGGTCAAGAGCGCTGAACCGAGCAGCGATCCGGTTGCAATGATGCCGACCTGCAGAGGCGCGAAGCCTAATGCGAGGAGATAGACCGGCAACAGAACGGCCACGAAGCCGTCGCCCATGTCGCGCAAGGCTCGGGCCGCAAAAAGAAAAGTCGCCGGGCGGATCTGCTGCACTGGTCTAGCCTGCCCCCATCACCTGCGTTGGCGTCAACGGCTTTGGCAGCGTCGCTCGACAGGGCCGGAAGATCATGACGGAGTCGCGTTAGACATTCCAGCGAGGCGAAGGCCATGAAGTTCGGGACGTGGGTCAGAATTCCCCGTGGTCTTGCTTTGGTAATGTCCAGGAAGGGGCGCATTGCCGCCCGCCAGCCTTGGGGCCGCTGACGACCCGCGACGAGACCTGGCATAAGCAGCGCCTGCCCATGGTCGAGGATCGCATCCGTGGCCGGCTCGGCGAACTTTCCGATCGCCTGGGCAATGCCGACTGGCTCGATGGTGCGTTCAGGGCCGGTGACCTTCTGATGGTGGCGGTGCTGCGCAGGTTGAACGGATCGGGTATACTGGACGAATATCCGAACCTCTCCGCTTATGTAGCCCGCGGCGACGTGCGGCCAGCCGTCAAGCGTGCTTTCGATGCTTAATTGGCGGTTTTCACGCCGCATCGACCGGCTGATGACATTCTGGTTACTTGACCCTCTAGCTTTGGTTGCGGTCTACTTTCTCTTCATTGGCCAGATACTGGTGGACGAAGGCGATGGCCATGCTGCCCTCGCCGACCGCCGAGGCAACGCGTTTGACCGGGCTCAGGCGTACGTCGCCGCAGGCGAAGATGCCGGGCGCGCTGGTCTCGAGCAGGTAGGGGTCGCGGCCATGCGACCAGAGCCCGGCCTTCTTCACGTCGTCGCCGGTCAGCACATAACCGCGTGCATCGCGCGCTACGTCGGCCGGCAGCCACTCGGTCTCGGCGTTGGCGCCGATGAACACGAACAGCCCGCCGCATTGGTGCCGGCTCACCTCGTTGCCGGTCTTGTCGAGAATGTCGATCGCCGTCAGGTGCGTCTCGCCGTGCACGGCCTGGACTTCGGAGTGAAGCTGGACCTTTACGTTGCATTTCGCCCTGAGCTGCTCGATCAGATAGTGAGACATGCTGTCGGCAAGCGAGGGGCCGCGCACCAGCAGCGTCACGCTGCGCGCATGGCCGGAAAAATGCATCGCCGCCTGGCCGGCCGAATTGCCGGCGCCGATCAGGTAGACATCCTGCCCATGCGTGCTGCTCGCCTCGCTGCGCGCGGCGCCATAATAAACGCCTTTGCCGATCAACCGGTCGAACCCGTCGATGGCAAGACGGCGCCAGGCGACGCCGGTTGCCAGGATGAGGCTGCGGGCGCGCACGACATCGGTGCCGTCGAGCACCACCTCGTGCGTCGTCGGGTCGATGCCGGCGACCGAACGGGTGACCAGGATTTCGGCGCCGAGCCGCTTTGCCTGCTGCAGCGCGCGGCTGGCAAGCTCGTCGCCGGAAATGCCGCTTGGAAAGCCGAGATAGTTCTCGATGCGCGAGGATGTTCCCGCCTGCCCGCCGGGCGCCTCGCGTTCGACGACGATGGTGCGCAGCCCCTCGGAGGCGCCATAGACCGCAGCCGCAAGACCGGCCGGTCCGCCGCCGATGATCGCGACGTCGTACTCGGCGCCGCGCGGGCGCGTCTGCAGCCCGAGGCGGATGGCAAGATCGCGCACGGCGGGTGCTTCGATAATCTCCCCGTCAGCCAGCCGGGCAACGGGACCATCGAGAGCCGGCCTGCTGAGGGCAGACCAGAAAGCCTCGGCATCCGACGTGTCGGGCAACAGCCAGGTGAACGAAATCTGGTTGCGGGCCAGAAACCGGCGCAGTTCGCCGCACGCCGTGTCCCAGCGATGGCCGACCAATGTGACGCGCGGCCTCTGCGGCTCGGCAGTGACGCTTTGCAGCCCGCCCATCCGCTCGCGGGCAAGCGCGCTGACCTTTTGGGCCACGTCCTTTGACACCGCGGCGATGGAATAATACTGCTGAACGTCGATGCGCATGACGCGGGAAGATTCGGCGGCGCGATAGCCACCGGGAAAACCCGAGCCAAGCGCAATCGGCACCTCGCCGAAGATCGTTCCCGGCAGACGCCAACCCAGCGTTCGCTCGATGCCGTCGAAGGTCTTTACGACTTCGATCTTGCCGGCGAGAACCGCAAACAGCGCGGCCTCTCCACCCTCGTGAATCGCGAACTCTCCGGGGCTGAGGTGAAGATCGGCCGCTGCCCGCGCCAGCCGCTCCAGCTCTGCCGCCGGCAAACCCGAAAACAACGGGATTGCTCCCACTTCATCACTTGTCAGCATTGCCCCTCGCGGGAGCCAGTTAGCGTTGTTTTTTTGCCGTGATCAATAAAAAAGCGAGGCGGAGCCGCGTTTTGGGAGAGAGCGCAACTTCCCCGTTGTTGTACCGTTGTTGTGGGGGAGATCGGCAGCCTCGACGCCATGTCACGCATGCTCGTAGCTCGCTCAATCCGGACGGCAGGTGGATGATCGTCGAGCCGTTCGCGCACGATCATCTGGCTGTCAACCCCGTCGGGCGCGCCTATTATGCCGCCTCCGCCTCCCCGGCCATAGCGCCAATGCCAAGCATGCACTAATATTCCAGCTTGCCCCTTTGGGGCTGGCGAGTGATCTGTTCAAAGGGAAGTACCCATGACCAATCATTGCTGTGGACCGGGCTATGCTTCTCCAGCCGAGGCGATGACGGCACCTCGCGAAAAGCTGCTCTATACGATTGCCATCTACACCGGCACGGGCATTCAGAAGCCGGACTATCTGTGCACGATTGATGTCGACCCGGAGAGTTCGACCTACAGCCAGGTGATTTCGCGTTTGCAAATGCCGGGTATTGGCGATGAGCTTCATCACTCGGGCTGGAATGCCTGTTCGTCGTGCCATGGCGATGCGAGCATGGAGCGGAAATATCTGATCGTGCCGGGTGTGCGCTCGTCAAATCTGCATATTGTCGATTGCGGTACCGATCCGCGCAGCCCGACACTGTTCAAGGTAATAGACGGCGCTGAAATCAAAGCCAGGACTAACCTGTCGGCGCCACACACGGTGCATTGCCTGGGCTCGGACATCATCGTTTCCATGCTTGGTGACGCCCAGGGCAATGCCCCCGGCGGCTATTTGCAACTCAGCAAGGAGTTCGAGATTGTCGGCCGCTGGGAAAATTCCATGGGCAGGATCAAGTTTGGTTATGATTTCTGGTACCAGCCGCGACACAACGTAATGGTCAGCTCGGAATGGGCCGCGCCCAATACCTTCATGCCTGGCTTTGACCTGGAAGAGGTTGGTCATCTGAAATATGGCCGAGAGATCCATTTCTGGGATTTTGAAAAGAAGGAGCCAAAGCAAACATTCTATCTCGGTGAAGATGGCTTGATCCCACTGGAAGTGCGATTCCATCATGACCCCGACAGCAGTCACGGCTTTGTTGGCGCGGCCCTTTCTGCAAATATCATCCATTGGTGGAAGAACGCGGCGGGTGACTGGCAATGGGAAAAAATTGTCGATGTCGGCAATGAGCCGCATCCCGCATGGCCGATACCAATACCGGGCGTGATCTCGGTTATTCTGCTCAGCATGGACGATAGATACCTCTATCTGTGCAACTGGTTGCATGGCGACATTCGTCAGTACGACATCTCGGACCCTCACAACGCCAAGCTTACCGGACAAGTGTGGATGGGCGGACTTCTCGGCCGTGCGCCTGAGGTCAATGGCGTGAAAGTGACTGGCGGGCCTCAGATGATACAGCTCAGCCTCGACGGCAAGCGCCTTTATGTGACGACCTCACTCTTCTCGACGTGGGATAATCAGTTCTATCCGGAAATCCGCACCAATGGCGGATGCATGCTGATGGTCAATTGCAATACGGAAAACGGCGGCATGGAAATCGATCCGCTATTCGTTGTTGATTTTGGTAAGGAACCAAATGGACCAAGCCGCTGCCACGAAACCCGTTATCCCGGGGGTGATTGCACGAGTGACATCTGGGTATGACCTGCTTCACCATCATTCTCGCCAATCAAGGCGGTGCGGCCTTTGACGTCGATCACCGCAAGCCCCTCTTGCAAAGCTTGCGCGAGCAGGGCGTGGATCTGCCGTATGGGTGCAAGTATGGCGGCTGCATAACCTGTGCGGCCAAAATAATCAGCGGCAAAGTCGATCAAAAAGCGCAGCGGGCGCTGAACAACCGCCAGATCAACAATGGCTATATAATCCTCTGCGTCGCCCGCCCTTTGAGCGACTGCACGCTGGAGGTCGGCGTTGAGAGCCACGACAAGCTCTATCGCAACCCCTTCCTTGACCCGCTGGCCGCTCATGAATTGAAAGCCGATATTGCGACCCCGTTGGAAGCAAAGAAATGACCCATATGAATCATGATGAGCCCTATTCGGAGGCTTATCTGCAAGACATTCTGAAATCGGTCAAAACCATCGCGATGGTTGGGGCCAGCCCCGATAAAACTAAATTTTCCTATGGGGTACTCAGGGTGCTGCACGAAATCGGCTACGACATGATCCCGGTCAACCCCAGTCCCGGTCTGGATGAGATTCGAGGGCTTAAGGTGTACGCGTCACTAGCGGCCATCGACCGGCCTGTGGATATGGTTGAGGTTTTTCGCCGCTCCGAAGATCTGTTGGAAGTTGCACAGGAGGCCATCGCAATCAACGCCAAGGTTCTGTGGGGTCAGATTGGGGTGCGCGATGACGCTGCCGCCCAGTTGGCGGAGAAAGCGGGCTTGAAAGTGGTGATGAACCGCTGTCCAAAGATTGAGTTGTTCCGCCCCTTCTGGAAGCCAAAGCTGCATTTGGGAATATGACTGCAGGGGCGCAGAATTCGGGGTTGTCGCGGCAACCAACCTGTTCCCTCTGGAGTCTCAGACGTTGATTCTGCTATCAGATTGAATTTTGCCCGAGGTACGATGCCAGATGATCGCTGAGATCACGCGCGTCGTCGCCAGCGCCGTCGATTAGAGCAGACTTGCGGCGGCGCAGAAACTGCGTCCCCATCAGGTACAGGCCCGGATGTTCCGCTACACCGCCGTCGTGACGGACGTGGCCCTTGCGGTCGAGGACCGGCAGTTCCAGCCAGGAGTAGTCCGGCCGGTAGCCGGTGGCCCAGATGATCGTCCTGATAGCGCCTCCGGCAAGATCGAGGCCGAGCGGCGGGTTGTCCTCGACACGGGTCGGCGGCGGGCGATCCGGCGGCCCGACCGTAGCGTCCAGGCCGTTGGCGCGCGCCCATTCGTCGATGAGGTCGAGCAGCCGGGCCATCTTGAGATCGGAAAGCGCGCACATGTTGCGCAACGACCCCGCAAACTGGGCCTTGCCGTCTTCGGTGATGCCGGCAAGACGACCGATGAGCCGGACGCCGAGGTCGTCGAGCGCATTGAGGTCGAGGGTGATGCGGTCGGGCGTGCCGGCAAGCTGTAGCGAAGGAACCCGTCGCGCCCGCCTGATGTCGTCCACCTCGTCGTAACGCTCGTCGAGCACGCCGGCGGCGTCCATCCACCATTCCAGGTCCTTGCCGCGATATACGCGGGGCGCCCGGATGTGCTCGCCCACCGACAGGGTCACTTGACGCCCCGAACGCTGCAGCTCCTGTGCGATCTGGGTGCCGCTCGACGACGCGCCCACCACCATCACGCCACCGTCGGCGACCTGACCCGGATTGCGGTAGGACTGTGCCGTCAGCATGGCGACCGACGGCGGCACGCGGCTGGCGACGTCGGGCAGGCGCGCGATGTTGCACGCGCCCGACGCCAGCACGACGGTCCGACACCGCCACTCGCCGCGGTCCGTGCGCACAAGATATCCCGCCCCGTCGCTGCGAACCGAGGTGACGGTCGTGTGGGTTCTGACCGGAGCCGAGATCGCCTTGGCATAGTTCCCGAGGAAGTCGATCACCTCAGGCATCGTCCGGTAGCCGTCGGGATCGTCGCCGTCATAGCGAAAGCCCGGCAGCCGGCTCTGCCAGTTCGGGGTGAGCAGCCGCAGTGAATCCCATCGCTCGGTGCGCCAGGTATGGGCGATCTCGCCGCGCTCCAGCAGCACATGGTCGATAGAGCGCTCCGCGAGGCAGCGGCTCATCGCGAGCCCCGCGTGCCCCGCGCCGACGATCGCTGTGGTGACGGAACTAATCGCACCCTCTCATCAGGAGAGTCTACGGTTCGAAGCGCCTTTCAATTCACCACGACCGTGACGTTCGTCGGATTGGTGACAATGTCATAGACCGCCGACCGCTTCTGCGACTGAGCGACGATAGCCTCGATGTCCTCGCGCTTTGCGTCGGCGTCGATGTTGTATTTCACCGTGATGCCGCTGAAGCCGTTGCGCACGTCGCTGTCGATGCCGAGAATTCCGGCGAGATCCATGTCGCCTTCGATGGTCGCCTTCACCGACTTCAACTGGATGTTCCGGTTCTGGGCAACCGCGGCGATGCCGGCGGTCAGGCAACTCGCCAGTCCGACCAGCACGTATTCGACGGGCGTGGCGCCCTTGTCCTGGGAAGCGAAGACCTCCGGATGGTCTGCGTCGAATGTGAAGGTGGTCTTGCGATGCTGATCCTCGCCGAGACCGTAGAAGCTCTCGACCGACGAGTGGCTGTGGGTGCCATCCTTCCATTCGCAGGCCGCGCGCCACTTGAACTGCGCTGCCTCCGGGGCGTTGGTGAGCGCTTCGCGTGCGCCGAGCAGCGCCTCTACGTTAACACCGTTGTTTGCCTGTACTTCGGAAGCCATAATTATTATCCTCCCTACCTTGCACTGGCTCAAAAACCCGACCGATCTCACTGACCTCAGATTTCACCATGGCGCGGCATGCTATGGGTCGCGAAGCGTTTCTTCAAGTTGTTTCCGCAGCGGAATGTTCGCCCTCGTGTGCCGAGTTGTGCCTTTGCAGGCTCTGGCGCGATCACGACCTTCAGCGCGGTCAATTGCAGTGTCTGCTTCCGGGGGAGGCAAAGTTCGCCTCTATGGCCGACATTGCGGCGCAAAGCAGCCATACCGCCGTCGCGTGCGAGACTCTGCTTCGGGTCACAAGCAGAACAGCAGCCCCCTACGGCTCGTCCCTCTCATCGCGCAAATTAGACACAACGCGGCGGTTCTGCGACCTGCAGGCGGTGTCGGGGCACTCGCGAACGAGCCTGTCCTTGCCGTAGCCCTTGGCCCACATGCGGTTGCGGTCTATGCCGCCGGCGGCGAGGTAGTCCATCACCGCATCGGCGCGCTGCTGCGACAGCGCCATTTCACTTGCGCCGGGGTCGTCGGCGAAACCCTGCAGCTTGAGCAGCCAGCGCGGATGCTTTGCTAGCCAGGCGATCTGGGTGTCGAGGGTGGCCTTGGCGACAGAATCGAGCGCGGCCGAACCTTGCGTGAAATAGGTGCGGCGGCCGACATTGAGGATAAAATCCTCCTCGCTGCCCGGCTGCACGTTCTGGAAGCCGGCAACCTCGGTGTTGGTGACGTCGGGTGTGGGAGGGGCCAGCGTGTTGCTGGTCGAGCAGGATGCGGCCAGCACGAGCAGGCCGGCGGCGAGCAGCCGGCGCGTGTTTTCAATGATGCGGTTCATGAGGCGCCAATCATTCGACAGTGGTGGAAGCGGGTGCCTGGTCGGCGATGTGCGGCAGGACCTGCACCGCGGTGCCGATCGGGCAGCGCTGGTAGAGGTCGATGATGTCTTCCGGGAACATGCGGATGCAGCCGCTGGAAGCGTCAGTGCCGATGCTCCATGGCTCCAGCGTGCCATGCAGGCGGTAGCCAGTGTCGGCGCCGTCGCGGTGCAGATAGAGCGCGCGCGGCCCGAGCGGATTGTTGGACGCGCCGCCTGCGATCATGTCCGGTAGCTCCGGCCTGCGCTTGCGCATTTCGGGAGGCGGGACCCAGTCCGGCCACAGCGCGCGGCGGTCGATCGTCGCGCGGCCGTACCATTTGAAGCCGTCCTTGCCGACGCCGACGCCGTAGCGGATGGCGGTCTTGTTTTCCATGATGACGTAGAGGAAATGGTGGCGGGTATCGACCACGACGGTGCCGACCGGCTCGCTACTGAAATACTTGACGATCTGGCGGTGCCATCTCTTGTCGATCTTGGCGAAGTTGGTCTTGCGATACACAAAATTGTTGTCGCTGGCGGTACCGGCGAAAAAGGATTTTGCCGCCGCGGCTTGAGCAATATTGCTGGTTGCACCCACCGCGACCAGCGCCAGGCCGCCGAGCACGACACCCCTGCGTGATAAAACCATCGGCAATATTCCCCCTCATGCCAAAAGCCTGGCGGACCATAATTGAGAATTACTTCGCCTCAAAGTGGAAAATGCTGCGTTGCTTCAGTCCGCCGTGTCCGGACATTCGTCATTGCCGGGTTCGGGCGGGTAGACCGGGTGATCGGCAGATTGCTCGACGAGCGTGGATACAGGTGGGTTGCAGTCGACCTCGACGCCAAAAATGTAGAGCGGTCCCGGAAAGAACGTCTACCGGTCTTTTTCGGCAACGCTTCGCAGGAGGAGATGGTGGCCGCCGCGAAAATTGACTGTGCAAAGGCCCTGGTGATCACTCTGGACGACCCCGAGGCAGCCAAATCGGTTCTTGCGGCGCTGAGACGCAAACTGCCCGACCTCCCGTCAGATGCGATGGCGGAGCGCCTCAACGATCACCGCCATCGCAGGCGAGAGCTGTCGCCTGCTCGGGTAGTAGAGGTGATAGCCCGCAAACGGCGGACTCCAGTCGTCAAGCACGAGCCTAAGGCATCCCTTGGCGATGTGCTGGCTGACGAGGTTTTCCGGGACATAGGCGATCCCGAAACCGCTTATTGCAGCCTCGATCATGGGAATGGACGAATTGAAGGTGAGTTGGCCCTCCACCCGCACGCGAAGGTCGCGGCCATCCCTGGCGAATTCCCAGGCATATAATCCGCCGAACGTCGCCTGCCGCATATTAATGCAGTCATGATCGACCAGATCCTGGGGTGCGGTCGGAACCGGATGGCGGGAAAAGTACTCCGGCGAAGCCACGGCGACGAGCCGCCAATCCGGCCCGATGCGCACTGCGATCATATCCCTGTCGATGCTCTCACCAAGCCGCACGCCTGCGTCGAAGCGCTCCTCCACAATGTTCTTCATGCCGTTGTCGCTGTAGAGCTCGACGCACACGTCAGGATAGTCGCCGAGCAAGGGCTGCAGCTTCGGCCAGACGGTCGTCTGGAGCGCATGGTCGGACAGCGTGAGACGGACCGTTCCGGAGGGTTTGTCGCGAAAGGCCACCAGGCTTGCGAGGTCGGCTTCGATTTCCTCGAAGCGGGGAACAAGAGATTGGAAAAGTCGCTCGCCGGCCTCGGTCGGTGCGACGCTCCGCGTCGTACGCGTCAGCAGGCGGACGCCAAGACGAGCTTCAAGCTCCTTGATTGTCGAACTCAGGGTCGACTGCGAGGTTCCGAGCTTGGCCGCCGCCTTGGTGAAGCTGCGCTCCCGCGCGACCGCCACGAACCAGAGCAGATCCTTCATGCCATCGCGCTGCATAGGGCACCTCCGATCGGACATTTATATCATGAGCAGATAAGTCCATGCGAATTACTTGGTCTAATAGAATGGGTTCCTCTGCAATATCTTCCGGCATGGCGACGGGGATGGGCGGCTGATCCGCCCCAGTCGCCTTGCAAGGATGCCAATTATGGAGACGACCTACGACACAAGGCTTGTCGAAGACCGCGCCGCATGGGGCGCGGTGTTGTCGATGGCGCTGTGTGTTTTCGTGCTCATCGCGTCGGAATTCATGCCGGTCAGCCTGCTGTCGCCGCTAGCGGCCGATCTCGGCATCACCGAGGGCCGCACGGGACAGGCGATCTCGATTTCGGGCGCTTTCGCCGTCGTGACCAGCCTGCTGGTCGCCGGCCTCACGCGCCGGATCGACCGCCGACTGGTCGTGACCGGCTTTACCCTTCTCCTGATCGTGTCCGGGCTGGCTGTCACCTTCGCGCCGAACTACGCGTTCCTCATGGTCGGCCGGGCGCTACTCGGCATTGCGATCGGCGGGTTCTGGTCGATGTCGACCGCGATCGTCATGCGCCTCGTGCCGCAAGACATGGTTCCGAAGGGTCTCGCCATGCTAAACGCTGGCAATGCCATTGCGGCCACGCTCGCCGCGCCGCTGGGCAGTTTTCTTGGCGCCTATGTCGGCTGGCGCGGCGCTTTCTTCCTCGTCGTGCCGTTTGGGCTCGTAGCGCTGGTCTGGCAGTGGATAAGCCTGCCGGCGCTGCCCCCGCGCCGGAGGAAGCGTCCAGGCAATCCGCTGGCGCTGCTCGGCCGTCTTCCTGTCGCCACCGGCATGGCGTCGATCATGATGCTGTTCATGGGCCAGTTCGCGCTCTTCACCTATCTGCGGCCCTTCCTCGAGAGCGTCACCCGGCTCGACATCGCCGAGCTTTCGGCGATCCTGCTGGCGATGGGGCTGGCCGGGGTGCTCGGCACCCTCTGCATAGGCCGGCTTTTGCGCACGCGCCTGTTTAGCGTCCTCATCGTCATCCCGCTGGTCATGGCCGCGCTGGCCGTAGCGCTCATCGCCTTCGGTACGATGCCAATTCCTGCAGCGCCGCTGCTCGTCGCCTGGGGCTTCTTCGGCACGGCCGCGCCCGTTGGCTGGGGCACCTGGCTCAGCCGCACGTTGCCGGACGACGCGGAGGCCGGCGGCGGGCTGCAGGTAGCCGTCATCCAGCTCGCCATTACAGGCGGCGCCGCGATCGGCGGCACGCTCTTCGATGCGGTCGGCTGGTGGGGAGCGTTCGCTCTAGGCGCGGTGCTGCTCTGCGGATCGGCGCTCGCCGCCTTTGCCGCATCGCATATGGCCCGGAGGTCTTTGCCATGACCATGGAGCGTGCGCCGCTCAGCCGCCGCACATTGCTCGGCGCCGCGCTCGCGGTGGCGGCCCTGCCTCGCGCAGCCGCCAGCCAAGAAGGCGAAGCCCCAGTCAGCCAGGAGCCCACTGACATGAAGATCAGGATGATTTTCAACGGCCGCACCATGACCGCCACGCTCTACGACAATCCGTCGGCGCGCGACTTCTTCTCCATGCTGCCGCTCGACCTCAAGATCGAGGACTACGCGCATAACGAGAAGATCGCCTATCTGCCGCGCAAGCTGACTGAGGAGGGAAGCGGTCCGTTCGCCAACGAGCAGCCTTATGACCTGTGCTATTTCATGCCTTGGGGCAACCTGGCCATGTTCTACGCCGACTACCGACATCCCGGGCTGATCAGGCTCGGCCGCTTCGACGAGGGCGAGCAGGCCCTGCACCTTCGCGGCGAGTTCCCGCTTCGCATCGAACGCATTTGAGGACACAAAGGAGATCACCATGGACATTCTTCGCGCAGGCACAAGGCCTTCCGCCAAGGGGCCGGCTGACTGGTTCACCGGAACGGTGCGGATCGATCCGCTCTTCAATCCCTTCGATGCCGGGCGGGTTCAAGGCGCACAGGTGACCTTCGAGCCCGGCGCCCGCACCGCCTGGCACACGCATCCGCTCGGCCAGACGCTGATCGTCGTCTCCGGCCTTGGTCGCGTGCAGCGCGAGGGTGGCCCGGTCGAGGAAATCCGTCCGGGCGACGTCGTCTGGTTCGCGCCCGGCGAAAAGCACTGGCACGGCGCGTCGCCTCAGACCGCCATGACCCACATCGCCCTTCAGGAGGTCAAGGACGGCAAGGTCGTGGACTGGCTGGAACATGTCAGCGACGCCGACTACGGCGCTTGATCTTCTCCACTCGAAAAGGAACCAAAATGCTCGCAACCCTTCTTTACAAACCGGGCGACATCCGCTGCGAGGAAATCGCCGATCCGAAAATCATGCGGCCAACGGACGCCATCATCAAGCTCTCGGCAAGCTGCATCTGCGGCTCGGATCTGTGGCCCTATCGCGGGCTGCAGCCGGTCGACGGCCCTATGCATATGGGCCACGAATATTGTGGCATCGTCGTCGAGGTCGGCGCAGAGGTGCGCACGGTCCGTCCCGGCCAGTTCGTCGTCGGCTCGTTCTGCCTCTCCGACAATACCTGCCCGCATTGCCGCTTCGGCTTCCAGTCGTGCTGTGTGCAGCGCGAGTTCATGTCGGGCGCGCAGGCGCCTTACGCCCGCGTGCCGTTGGCGGATGGCACACTGGTCGCCACCGCCGAGGTGCCGCCGGCCGAACTCATCCCTGACCTGCTGGCTGTGTCCGATGTGCTCGGCACCGGCTGGTATGCGGCCGACGCAGCCGAGGTCCGAGAAGGATCGACGGTGGTGGTGGTCGGCGACGGTGCGGTCGGCCTGATGGGCGTGCTTGCGGCCAAGGAGATGGGCGCCGAGCGCATCATCGCCATGAGCCGGCACGCCAGCCGCCAGAAACTCGCTCGCGAGTTCGGCGCCACCGACATCGTCGCCGAGCGCGGCGAGGAAGGTGTGGCCCGGATCAAAGAGCTCACCAAGGACGTCGGCGCGGACTCGGTGCTGGAATGCGTCGGCACGGCGGAATCCTTCGACCAGGCGCTGGCCTGCTCTCGCCCCGGCGGCACCATCGGCTATGTCGGCGTGCCGCACGGCGTGAGCTTCGACGGCCAAAAACTATTCTTCGGCCAGAAGCGCATGCTGGGCGGCCCCGCGCCGGTGCGCCGCTTCCTGCCCGACCTTATGGACCGTGTGCTCAAGGGCAGGATCAAGCCCGGCAAGGTCTTCGACCTCAAGCTGCCGTTGGTCGAGGTCGCTGAAGGCTACCGCGCCATGGACGAGCGGCGCGCCATCAAGGTCATGCTTTCGGTGTGAGCGAAGATTGGACGGACGGCCTGTCCGCACCCACAACAATCAGAAAAGGAACAACGCATATGACGATGAGATTGAAGATAGCCGCCCTTGCGCTTTCAGTTATCACGCCGGCTTTCTCGCAAGAGTCCCCGATCATTGGCGCATGGCGCATGAGGTCGCTCGAGGCCGGTGCCGATGGAAACCTCAAGCCCGTGCCATATTCCGGCCAGGTCATCTTCATCGAGGCCGGCACCCTCTCGGTGCAGGCCCAGAACCCCGACGCCAAGGCGCCGGACACGCCTTATACAGCGAATGGCTACGAAGCCTATTACGGCCCGGTCGCCATCGACGACCAGGACAAGACCTTCGTCATCACGATCGAGTCCTCCCTGGTCCGCAACCTTGTCGGTAAGAGCATGAAACGCAAATTCGAAGTCTTGGGCAACAAACTGGTCCTCACCCCGGACAATCCGGCCGAAGGCTGGCGCGTAACCTACGAACGTTACTGATCGGAACAGCCCGACTGTCAACCTGTCATCGATGGCCACAATGGCGCGGACTTCAGACCGAAATGGCGCGACAGCGGAACTGGCGCCAATCATGGCGGCTGTCTTCGCCGGCTTCCTCCTGATCGGCTTGGCGCTACCCGTCCTGCCGCTGCATCTTCACCAGCAGCTCGGCTTCGGCCCCTTCGCAGTCGGGCTGGTGACGGGCAGCCAGTTCGTCGCCTCGATGCTGTCGCGCATTGGGGCTGGAAACTATGCCGATGGGCGCGGCGGCAAGCGGGCCGTCGTCGTCGGCCTCATTGCCGCTGCCCTGGCGGGGTTCATTTACGTCGGCTCGCTGGCATTGCTCGACCGGCCCGTAGCGTCCGCATCGGCGCTCTTCGCCGGCCGGGCGGTACTGGGCGCGTCTGAGAGCTTCATCATCACCGGCGGCGTCGCCTGGGGCCTTTCCCTTGCGGGCGGACAGAACTCCGGAAAGGTCATAGCCTGGGTGGGCACGGCGATGTTCGCGGCGCTCGCGCTAGGCGCGCCGATCGGATCTGCGCTTTATGCGGCGAGCGGCTTCGCCGCGATCGCACTCGCGACGGTCGGCCTGCCGCTTGCGACGCTGCTTGCCATCCTGCCTATGCGTGGCACCAGCCTCGCCGCGAGCGCCGCGCGACAGTCATGGACGAGCGTGGCGCAAGCGGTCTGGCTTCCCGGCGTCGGAGCTGCTTTCAGCAGCCTTGGCTATGGCGCGATCCTGTCCTTTGGCGCGCTGCTCTTTGCCGAACGCGGCTGGCAGCCGGTCTGGCTTCCCTTCACCGCTTATGCCGCGTCGCTGATCGCGGCAAGGCTGTGCTTCGGCCACCTGCCTGACAGGTTGGGGGGCGCGCGCGTCGCTGTGATCTTCGTGGCGGTCGAGGCGGCAGGGCTGATGCTGACCTGGCTTGCGCCCGGGCCTGTTCTCGCCGCCATCGGAGCGGGCCTGACTGGCCTTGGCTACTCGCTGGTATATCCCGGTTTCGGTGCCGAGGCCGTAGGCCGTCTTCCGCAACGCAGCCGCGGCCTGGCCATGGGACTCTACACCGTCTTCCTCGACGTGGCGCTCGGCTTCGGCAGCCCGGCGCTCGGCTTGGTCGCCGCGTCGGCCGGCCTGCAATTCGTCTTCCTCGTCGTCGCGACGGCGACGCTTCCGGCGTTGGGCATCGCTCTGCTGCTGGGTCGCCGTAACGCTCCACTATAGCTAGTCTGTGCTCGAGATGTCGCACAACCACGATCGCTCCCGCTTTGGGCGACGTCTGCTTCCGGGCAATGACAAGACCGACGTCTACGGCCGACATTGGCGCAGAGCAAACGGTCGGGTTTCCAACGCGGAGCGACAAGAGCTGACCGTTGGTCGGCGCAAGTGTCGTCCTGACGTGACCCAATGCGGTCTTCCGTTGCGAGCGTCGGTTGCTGGAGCTGCGTTAAGTCGGTCGGAGGCCAATGGTATTTTCAATGGAACGCTAATATACATGGAAGCCCCAACGAGCAGCGCCTGCCAGATACTTGAGGAATGCCATGCGAAGGC
Organism: Mesorhizobium sp. M0207; assembly: GCF_040321995.1. NCBI lineage: Bacteria > Pseudomonadati > Pseudomonadota > Alphaproteobacteria > Hyphomicrobiales > Phyllobacteriaceae > Mesorhizobium > Mesorhizobium sp. M0207. Next base: position 26,432 of record NZ_JAMYSQ010000038.1, on the reverse strand, counting down.
TCATCTTCACGGCGATGTGTATCGCCGCCGCAACAGCCGCTAACGCCCATGATTGGTACGAAGACAAGATTGACCCCCAGACCAAATTCAAGTGCTGCGGCGGTTCAGATTGCCGCGCCATACCCCGGTCTTCGGTGCGGTCCAGGGTGGACGGCGGGTACACTTATTTGCCGCATAATTTCACCATCCCACGGGACCGGGTACAGGAATCCCCGGACGGGCAATACCATATCTGCGAAAATAAATATGTTGTAACCAACCAGCTGTATTGGCGTTGCTTCTTCGCACCTCGTGTCGATGTGTCTATACTTCTAAAGCATTAACCGCGCGTCACTTCCGCAACTTACATAAGCAAGGTGCTAGTCCATTAATTCTGTTGGACTTTCTTCAAAATTGCCGAAGCTTAAGCGGTGCGCGACTGCCCCAGGGATTTCATTGGATACATCGCGGCTATCGAGAGCCTACGCCCCTGGGCGTAACTCCATGGGGCGCTGCCGCGGGTGACTTCTGGGCGCGCTCCGCAATTCGGTGACAGATCGTGTCGGCGCGGCCGTGGTTGTGTAGATTGGCTGCGTGGCCCGCCTTGCCCGCATTGTCGTTCCAAGTCCACTCGCCACATAACGCAAACGCGGTAACGGCTGGCGATTTCGACCACGATGGACAGCCAAGCGATAGGGGATAACTGGCGCGGGATCATCAGCACGGTTCATGCGGGAGCGGCATTCGCCGGATGAGGCAGCTACGGCTGCAGTCTCGAATTTGACGCATCAGCACTTGCAAATCGTCAGCCGAGGTCTTTTGCTCGCGCGATAGTTGCCCTTGACCGTTGAATGGTTGGCGAACAGATGAACAAAATCGATCGACGGCGGCCAGAATCAGAAACGGACGCCACCGTAAATGCCGCAAGACTTGGAACTCGGCTGCGCCTCGCCCGCCAGACACGCGGCATGACGCTGAAGACGCTGGCCGCGGCTGCGAATTGCTCGGAAAGCCTGCTGTCCAAGATCGAGAACGGCAAGGCTTCGCCGTCCCTGCCCATGCTTCACCGCCTGGTCGAGGTTCTCGACACCAACATCGGCTGGATGTTCGAGCAAGTCGACGACGACGAGGCGATCGTATTCCGGGCGGGCGCAAGGCCTTTGATCGCGCTCGACGCGCTACGGCGTGGCGAAGGAATTTCGCTCGAACGCATCATCCCGTATTCGCCTGGCCACCTCTTACAATGCAACATCCATCACATCGAGGCAGAGGGCTCGAGCGAAGGTCCGATCCAGCATGCCGGCGAGGAAGTCGGCTACGTGCTCGCCGGGCGGATCGAACTGATCGTCGACGGCAAGAGCCATGCTCTCGCCACGGGTGATGCCTTCGTGTTCAGGTCGGAGCTGCCGCATCATTACCGCAATATCGGCGAGGAACGCGCTAGCATTTTCTGGGTCAACACGCCGGCGACTTTCTGAGCAACGCTGTGCGTTCATTTGGATTGACAAATATTCAAGTCTCTTGAATGCTTGCCTCGTGCCTGTAGCACCAACGGGACCAGCCGAGGTCTGGTCCGCAAGCAAGGGGAACCGAAATGCGTCTGTTCAAACTTCTCGCCGGCTGTGCCGCCGCCATTGCCATGGGCTCGGCAGCCATGGGATCGGCGCTTGCCGATACGTTCGCTCTCGTCAACATCAACCAGCAGGCCCTGTTCTTCAACCAGATCAACGAGGGCGCGCAAAAGGCTGCCGACGCCGCTGGCGCCAAGCTGGTCATTTTCAACGCCAACAATGTGCCGAGCGCGCAGAACGACGCGATCGAGAACTACATCACGCAGAAAGTCGACGGCATCATTCTGGTCGCCATCGACGTCAACGGCGTCAAGCCGGCGATCACTGCAGCCAAGGCGGCCGGCATTCCCGTCATAGCCATCGACGCGCAGATCCCCGACGGCGACAATATTTCGTTCATCGGCGTCGACAACACCAAAGCCGGCGAGGACATCGGCAAATTCTACGCCGACTATGTGAAGACCGATATGGCCGGCAAGGCCAAGATCGGCATCGTCGGCGCACTCAATTCATTCATCCAGAACCAGCGGCTCGACGGCTTCAAGAAGGCGGTGACCGAAAGCGGCCAGGGCGTCACCTTCCTCGACACAGTCGACGGCCAGAACGTTCAGGAGACCGCGTTGAGCGCTTCGGAAAACCTGATGACGGCCAATCCGGACATGAACTCGCTCTATGCGACCGGAGAGCCGGCCTTGCTCGGCGCCGTTTCGGCGGTGACCAGCCAGGGCCGCACCGGCGACGTCAAGGTGTTCGGCTGGGACCTGACCAAGCAGGCCGTTCAGGGCATCGATGACGGCTGGGTGGTGGCGGTCGTGCAGCAGGATCCGGCCGGCGAAGGCAAGGCCGCGGTCGAAGCGCTGGGCAAGATCAAGAAGGGCGAGAAAATCGACCCGATCATCAATATCCCGGTGACGATCGTGACCAAGAAGAATGTCGACCAATATCGCGCGATGTTCAAGTAAACTGCGTCGGCGACCGAGCCGCGGCGCCGCCCGAGGCTGCGCCGCGGATCCCTTGCAATCGCGTGGAATTCCAGATGAGCAGTGGCCAGACCTATCGGGTGCGGATGAGCGGCATCTCAAAGCGCTACAACGCCATCCAGACGCTCGATGACGTGTCGCTGACGCTGAAGCCGGGCGAGGTGCTGGGGCTGGTCGGCGACAATGGCGCCGGCAAGTCGACATTGAGCAAGGTGCTGTCGGGGGCAGTGGTTCCCGACGCCGGCACCATCGAGATCGACGGCAAGCCGATGATCTTCAGCTCCCCGGCGGACGCACGTGCGGCGCGCGTCGAGATGGTCTACCAGGACCTGTCGCTGTGCGACACGGTCGATGTTGCCGGCAATCTGTTTCTTGGCCGCGAGCCGCGCCGCCGCATCGCAGGCATTTCCTTTCTCGACAAGAAGCGCATGCATGACGAGACGCGCCAGATGCTCGATCGGCTCGGCATCGTCATTGCCGACACGCGGCTCAAGGTCGAAAACCTCTCCGGCGGGCAGCGCCAGTCGATCGCGATCGGCCGCGCCGCCTCGTTCGAGCCGGCCGTGCTGATCATGGACGAGCCGACGGCAGCGCTTGCCGTGGCCGAAGTCGAGGCGGTGCTCGAACTGATCCGCGCGGTCAGTGCGCGCGGTGTCAGCGTCATCCTGATCACCCACCGGCTGCAGGATCTGTTCCTCGTCTGCGATCGCATCCAGGTCATGTATGAAGGGCGCAATGTCGCCGAGCGGCTGATCGGCGAGACCAATATCGAAGACGTGGTCAATCTGATCGTCGGCCGCAAGTTCAGTGCGCGTTCCGCCACCAATGGCTATCGCGGTGGAGCGCCGGCATGAGCGACGCGATCCACACCGCCCAGCCCTCACGAGTACGCAAGGGCACCTGGCGCGATGCGCTGCTCGCCAATGGCAGCGTCGTCTCGATCGCGCTGTTCTTTCTGGTCGTCTGCATCATCTTCTCGGTTGCGACCGACGCGTTTCTGACATCGCCCAATCTGTTGAACATCCTGCGGCAGTCGGCGCCGCTGCTGATCGTCGCCGCGGCAATGACTTTCGTCATCACCACTGGCGGCATCGATCTTTCGGTCGGCTCCGTGCTGGCGCTGGTGGCGACGCTGTCGGCGACGCTTTTGCAGTTTGGCCTGCCGTGGCCAGTCGTTATCCTCGCCATGTTGGCGCTCGGTGCCCTGCTTGGGGCGGTGCAGGGCTATTTCATTGCCTATGAGGGCATCCCGTCCTTCATCGTCACGCTTGCCGGGCTTTCGGTGATCCGTGGCGTGGCGCTGCTGATCACCGGCGGCTATTCCATCCCGATCGAGCCCGGAAGCGCTTTCACCGTGCTGGGCCGCGCCTGGTTTCTTGGCGTGCCGGTGCCGGCGCTGATCGCGCTGGCGATCCTGGCCATCGCCTATCTCGCCTTCAACGAGACGCCATTCGGCCGCTATGTCACCGGCATCGGCGCCAATGCCGAGGCGGTGCGGCGCGCCGGCGTCAACACGCGGCAGACGACGCTCTTCGTCTATGTGATTTCCGCCACCGCGGCAGCCCTTGCCGGGATCATCATTGCTGCCCGGCTTGGATCGGGATCTTCGAATGCCGGCCAGGGTTTCGAGCTGGAAGTCATCGCCGCCGTCGTGCTCGGCGGCACCAGCCTGTTCGGCGGCCGCGGAACGATCATCGGCACGGTGCTCGGCGCGCTGACCGTGGCCGTCATCGGCAACGGCCTGATCCTGGCGCATCTGTCGCCTTTCCTGACGCCGATAGTCACCGGAACGATCATCCTGATCGCCATCTGGCTGAACTTCCGCCTGTTTCGCGGCGCCGTGCGGAGCCGTTGAGCCGATGAGCGGTCTGTTCGATGACGCAGTGCCGGGCCAGCGGCTGGCGATCGGGGTCGAAACAGGCCATGTGATGACCGTGCTCGGCCCAGTTCCGGTCGACGACATGGGCATCACGCTGATGCACGAGCACATCTTGCTCGATGGCGCGCGCAGCTGGAAATGCCCCTGCCATCCCGACGACATGGCGATCGCCGAGCAGCCGGTGAACATCGAGATCATCGGCGAGTTGCGCATGAACCCTTACGTCAACCGCGACAACGTCTCGCTCGACGACGCCGACCTGGCGCTGTCTGAGCTGCAGCGCTATCGCGCGCTGGGCGGCCACACCGTCGTCGATGCCACCAATATCGGCATCGGCCGCGCCCCCGAAAAGCTCGCTCGCATCAGCCGCATGTCCGGCCTGAAGATCGTCATGGGCACCGGCTTCTATCTCGAGCACACCCATCCCGAATGGCTGAAGGCGATGGATGTGGATGCCGTGACCGAGTTCATCGTCAACGATGTCGGCGGCGGCGAGACGCAGCCGCCGATCATGGCCGGGCTGATCGGCGAGGTCGGCGTCAGCAAGGATTTCACCGCCGAGGAACGAAAGTCGCTGCGAGCTTCGGCGCGCGCCTCGCGCATAACCGGCGTGCCGCTGTCGATCCATCTGCCTGGCTGGGAGCGGCTCGCGCACGACGTGCTCGATGTCGTCGAGGCCGAGGGCGCCGATCTTCGCCACACCGTGCTCTGCCACATGAACCCGAGCCACGACGATCCCGACTACCAGAAAAGCCTCGCCCGGCGCGGCGCGTTCCTCGAATACGACATGATCGGCATGGACTATTATTATGCCGACCAGGACGCGCAATCGCCCTCCGACGAAGAGAACGCACGCGCCATCGCCGCCCTTGTCGAGGCGGGCTTCGGCGACCGCCTGCTGTTGTCGCAGGATGTGTTCCTCAAGATCATGCTGACGCGCTTCGGTGGCTTCGGCTATGGCTATATCCTGAAGCATTTCATACCGCGCCTGAAACGCCATGGCGTCGAGCAGCCGGCCATCGACCGCATGCTGATCGCCAATCCGAAAAGCGTATTCGCGCGGCTCTAAGCGGCCTGGAATTACACTGGAGTTCAAATGTCCAAGAAGAAGATCCTGCTTGCCGGCGAATCCTGGGTGTCGACCGCGACCCATATCAAGGGTTTCGACCAGTTTCCGACCGTTACCTACCACACCGGCGCAGACGAGTTGCTGGGCGCGCTGAAGGCGACCGACTTCGACGTCACGTTCATGCCGGCGCATGAGGCGCAGCGCGGCTTTCCACAGACCATGGAGGCGCTGTCGGCCTATGACGCGGTCGTGCTCTCCGACATCGGCGCCAACACGCTGCTGCTGCATCCCGACACCTGGGTCCACTCCAAGCCGACGCCGAACCGCCTGCGCCTGCTCCGCGATTACGTCAGCGGCGGCGGCGGTCTATTGATGTTCGGCGGTTACTACAGCTTCCAGGGCATCAATGGCGGCGCGCGCTACCGCAAGACCCCGGTCGAGGACGTGCTGCCGGTGAATTGCCTGGCCTACGACGACCGCGTCGAGGTTCCCGAAGGTTTTGCGCCCGTGCCAAAACCAGGGTCGAGCCATCCCATCCTCAGGGGCCTCGGCTCGGACTGGCCGATCCTGCTCGGTTTTAACGAGGTGACGCTGAAGGACGGGGCCGAGGTCCTGGCCAGTGTGTCGTCGGATTATGGCTCGCTGCCGCTGCTTGTCACCGGCCGTTACGGCAAGGGCCGCACCGTAGCCTGGACATCCGATGTCGGGCCGCATTGGCTTCCGCCGCAATTCATCGCCTGGCCAGGCTACAAGACCCTGTTCGAACAGATGCTTGGCTGGGCGACCGGTGAGAGCTGAGCCATGCATGTCCACGTCGTCGGCAATGCCTGCGTCGATACCGTGTTTCGCGTCGGCCGCTTCCCTGCCGCGGGCGAGACTTTGAATGCCGTGAGCTATGCCGACGGGCTCGGCGGCAAGGGCGCCAACCAGGCGGTCGCAGCAGCACGGACTGGTGCAGAAGTGACGTTCTGGACGGCGCTCGGCAAGGACCCCGCTGGCGCGTGGATCAGGAGCCGCCTCGACGGCGAGCTGTCAGACCTTGAGGTGATCGAATTCGAGCTGCCGAGCGACCGCTCGACCATCGTCGTCGATAAAGGCGGAGAGAATTTCATTGTCAGCGGCGTCGCCTGCAGCGAGGCATTCGATCCGGTGACGCAAACAGCATTTGTCCGCTGGATCGCCCCCGGCGACATCCTCGTCTGCCAGGGAAATTTGCGGACTGCCGTGACCAATGCCTGCCTCAGAGCAGCAAAGGAAAACGGTGCGCGCACCGTTCTCAACGCCAGCCCGATCGACACGGCCTCGCTGCCCGATCTCGGCCTGGCGGAGGTTCTGGTGGTCAACCAATCCGAAGCGCAAATCTTGACCGGCCGGGATGACATGACAGCAGCCGCTGGCGCGCTGGTGGCCAAAGGCGCAGGCACCGTCGTCATCACCCTCGGCGCCGCAGGCTGTCTCCTGCTTGGCCCGGGCCATGAAGAGCCGCTTCGTTTGCCGGCGCCGCGAGTCGAAGCGCTCGACACCAGCGGCGCGGGCGATGTGTTCTGCGGCTGTCTGGCCGGTGGGCTTGCCCGGGGCATGCCGGTCATCTCGGCGCTGAAGCTGGCGCTCGCCGCCGCCGCAATCGCCGTGACACGGCCGGGCACGCTGGCATCCTGTCCTTCCGCCTCCGAGATGGCGGCGCTCATCGATCAAATGGAGCTCTCATGACCCAGCTCGGCCAATCCGGCGGCGACGCGCTCGTGGACCTTTTCGGCCGCACAAAGGTGGTGATCGGCGTCGTTCATCTGGCGCCGCTGCCCGGCGCTCCGCGCTATGACGGCGAGGCTATCGAGGCGATCTACCAGCGCGGGCTTGACGACGCCAAGGCCTATCTCGACGGCGGCTGCGACGGCGTCATCGTCGAGAACCATGGCGACATCCCGTTCGCCAGGCCTGATGATATCGGCCCGGAGACGGCGGCCTACATGGCGGTGGTTTCCGACCGCATCCGCCGCGAACTCGGCAGGCCGATCGGCATCAATGTGCTGGCCAATGCCGCGATCCCGGCCCTGGCGATCGCCAGCGCAGCCGGCGCCGGCTTCGTCCGAGTCAATCAATGGGCAAATGCCTACGTCGCCAATGAGGGCTTTGTCGAAGGCGAATCGGGCCGCGCGGCACGCTACCGCGCCAGGCTGCGCGCCAACGGCATTCGCATTTTCGCCGATGCGCATGTCAAGCACGGCGCACACGCCATCGTCGCCGACCGCCCGGTGGAGGAACTGGTCAAGGACCTGGTCTTCTTCGACGCCGACGCCATCATCGCCACTGGCCAGCGCACCGGCCACGCCGCGGATTTGGGCTACATAAGCATGATCAAGCAGGCCGCCGGCCTGCCGACGCTCGTCGGCAGCGGTGTCACGCCGGACAATGCCAAGGATATCCTCGCCATTGTCGACGGGGTCATCATCGCCAGCGCGCTGAAGCACGACGGCGTCTGGTGGAACCAAGTCGACTCTGCTCGAGTAAAGGCGTTCATGGGTGGTCTGAAGCGATAGCTGGACTACCCTACCAAGGGCTTGGGGCCCAGCTTGATCAGAGACGACGGACGGGCCCAGGATACTGCGCGACCAGATCGTCGACGGTCAGCAAAGTAATGCCTTCCACAATCGATTGAGCAATCAGGATCCGATCGAAGGGTCCTTGTGGATGGGTGGAAGCCCATCCACCGCAATGGCATACTCGCCGGTGATTGGCAGCTCATGATAGACATTGTCTATCAGGCCCCGACGTAAAAGACGCGCATCGACCCTGAAGTCGGGGCGCCCCAGACCGCGTTTAAAGGCAATCTCCCAGAGACTTGCGGCGCTGAACGTCAAGTGGTTGTCGGCATTCTCGATCTCAGCGAGGCCGGCACGCGGAAGCTTTTCGGGTTCGCCCGCCGCCCAGAGCAGAAGATGGGTCTCGAGAAGAAGTTTCATGCATGGCCGCCAAACAGCTTCTCGATTTCGTCATCGGCCATGCGATCAAAATCGTCCGGAACTGAAAACCGCCCGGCCATAAACCCCACCCGACGCATTTCGCCGGCCGCAGGTGCGTCTATGGCAACGACCTTGACCATCGGCTTGCCGGATTTGGCGATAATGAAGGATTCGCCTTTGGCCGCCCTGTCGACAAGACGAGACAGATGCGTCTTGGCCTCGTGGATATTGACGGTGCGCATTGCGGGCCTCATGACTTAGTCCATGCAACTTAGTCTACATGGGGCCCCGATTTTTTTAAGCGTGTTTCAGTCAGTGAAGGTGAAGGATGCCGGATGCGGCCGATCCTTTCGGATCGGCCGCATGGCACGACTTCAACAAAGACGCGTAATCGATTGTCTGAACTGCATGTTTGTTGGGACTGCGTCACACCTGATGTTGGCCGAACCTGTTGGTCCGGCATGCGACGTCGGAGTTCACAGGAGCGATTTTTGCCGAGCAGATGCTCTGCGTTGCGCTAGGGGCCGAAAGCGAAACGTCCGCTTTTAGGGCGCTGCGCCACGGCGGCGACGAGCCCGACACTGTACCGAAGGCGATCGACGCGACGGGCGCCAAGGGCCTTACCTGACTCTATGTTCCCTTCACGATTCTCGGTTTAGTCGGTCGGCGGGATTGAGCCGCGCTCTCGAGGGCCAGGGCCAACCGCTTCTCGTCTTCGATGGCGCGATCGACTGCCTCAATTTCCTCTTGGAGCACCTTCAGCTCGGCTCCGTAGCTGGAGCCGTCGCTGTCCCCGATCTGAAAGCCACTTGCCCGCATTGCGTCGCGAGTATGGTGCACGTTACGGACTCCTTCGCGCCGCGTCGCGACCAAGATTTCCCTAAACTCTCCAAGACGTTCAACGTGATTGCGAGCCATTGCGTTCTCCTATTTCGTCGTCATCGTCGCCGACGGCGATTCAGAACGGCTAAAACCTACGGAGATACTCTCGACAAAGCATGAGTGCGGAAGCTCAAATTTGAATGTCTTGCAATAGCGTGAAGCGCAGCAGGTGGAAATTGGCTTCGACCCGATCGATCTCAGACCAAATGCAGACACTTTCGGCCGAGCGCGTCTGCGGCTCCCCCAACGGGGCCATCCGCTCATGTAATCAGTAAAATTCGAGTGCGAGAATGGCCCGGGCCATGGACGTCCCGCCATTTCTGGTCGAGTTTGACCTGCGGCCGAGGCAGGGCAGGCTTCGGCGCGTTGGTTGTGTAAAGCATCTCAAGCAACCGCTCTCCGTCGATCAGCTCCAGATGCAGCCTTGAGTTCGTCTCTCGGGCCTTCCTCGGTAGCGCTCGCTCTACTTTCGAGAACGAGAGGCGGTGGTGACAAATATCCCCTGCCCGGCACTCGCGAAGACCTTGCTCCTACGAAGTTTCGCACCGCTTTGACGGATTCCGCATCGGTCGTGATGTTGCACTGCCCTCTGGATGACGCGGTTGTCACGCAAAGGCAGGAAACGGCGTAACGAAAGCGAACGCGAAATTTCAAACTGAGACACACAACCGGGATAGAACCGGGTAGACAGCATGCCGAAACGGAACGCAAGAACGGGTGCATAAGATGACGCCTCAGCACCTTTTTGTTAGCTAATGCTAATAAAGGCGTGTAATTGCTTCAACATGTGGCCGAAGCGGCAATCGGAAAAGGGAATGCCGCGGCGCCAAGCCCTGCCGCGGTCGTCCTTGCGGCCCTTTCGTCGTCAGGATTCTTGGTTCCCTCGAGCGCACATGATGCCCCGTCCGGATGGAGCTATCCGCCGGCCTGCTGTCACGGCGACGCCGAACATGGCGAGTGTCAGCGAATCCCAAACGGCGCGGTTCATGTTCGTCTCGGTGGCTGGGTTGTGATCCTGAGGGCCGGGGATCATCGGAAGATCACGCGGCAACAGCGATATTTCATCCCATATGGTGATGAGATTCCGTCGCAGGACGGCGACTATCATATATGCCTCCATCCGACCCAAGAGCATGAGAACTGTTTTCTTGTCCCGCCGGACTCGATATGATCCGGGAGCCAGCGCGAGCTGCGGCTGAGATGCGGATAGCGCCGCGCCCCAGTGCCGCCCGACGGCTTCGATGATGCGTGTAAGCGAAAATCCAAATTTCCCGAATCTTGCGGATCTTCGCTGGGGTGCCGCCTCAGCTCGTACCAAACATGCGCGCCACCCCGCGAAACGTCGCCTCAGTCGAGGCTGGCCGGCGACGAGAACGGCCGATTGGCGTCCACCATGAAGATGGCCAGCTCATCAAGAGCGGTTGTGCCGGCGCTGAACACCTCCATCGGCATGTCGACCCCGTGTCCGACCATGGTCGTGCCGGCTTCGGCATAGCTCACTCCGGGGGGCGTTCTTTGGCCGAGCTTGCCGCCCAGGACATAGAAGGCCTCCGGTCCCGGATGTGTATGGATCGGCGTCTTGGCACCGTCGCTCCACCGGGCCGTTGACGCGCAGCAAATACTCGCTCGCACTGATCGGCGGAACAGGCCCGATCTCGACGACCTTGGTCCCGGCAGGAGTGGTGCCATCCTTCGATCCGAGCGTGAACAGCCAGGCCTTGCAAAATCATGGTTCTGATGCGTTGTCGCAGTAATGGAAGGTGGCGAGATAGCCGGGGAGTACGCGCATGAACTCCTGTTGATGGGTCCAAGCTCTGCACTCCGCCATGGAGGTCATGGGTTTCACGTCGGGGAGCCTGATTAGCTCCCCCTGGTTGGTCAGAAGGAGTGTGACAGCGATGGCGGTGAACATGGCCCGGTTATCCATCGACTTAAGGCTGGCGACACAATAACCGCCGGGGTTGGGACGGACGTCGTCTGAGGCAACCTCGTTGACATGGTCAGGACCACAGAATCTCGCGATGCGGGGATCCGGTTTTGCAGCCGTTTGCGTTGCCAAAAGAAGAGCGAGAGCGATGATGAGCTTGGTGCGATTCATGTCGTCCTCCGTTTCATCCGGTGCTGCTGGGATCGCTTGGAGGCGAAGGCCGAATGGGCTAAACTAGGAAGCGCGCCAGGAAGGTGAAATGTCCCGAACGGCCCCTGAAATTGACCTGAAATCTGCTGAAACGATCACGTTTCGCGGTTTTGCCTTCCTGACGAAAAGCAAAGAACTCCGAACCGTCGAAGGCAAAGCGGTCAATCTTCGCAGCCAGTCCGCCGAGGTGCTCTCGGTGCTCGCGGCGCGACCGGGCGAAATCGTGTCCAAGGATGCGCTGATGCAGGCGGTTTGGCCCGAGACCTTCGTGACCGACGACAGCCTCACTCAATGCATTGCCGATATTCGCCGCGCATTGAGGGACGACGCGCACGTGACCGTGGAAACCCTCCCCAAGCGAGGCTACCGGCTGAATGCCAATCCGTCGGACGCGGCGGACGCAAACGCCGCAGCCGACACGGAACGTGCCAAGACACGATTCTCGCAGCGCGGCTTCATTCTTGCTGCAATCGTTCTCGTCCCGGCAGCGATCGGCGCATACTACGGCGCGGAAATATGGCGAGCCGCTCCAGTTCCTTCGAGCGACATGCCGAGGATTGCGATCCTTCCCTTCGACGACTTCAGTACCGGCGCGGATAAGGGATATCTCAGCGATGCCGTCGCCGAGGGGATCATCACCGAGCTTTCGCGGAGCAAGACTTATGCCGTCATCGCCCGAAACTCGAGCTTCAGGTACCGCGACCAGCCGGTCGACACCAGGAAGATCGGAGATGAACTCGGCGTCGACTACCTGCTCGAAGGCAGCCAGCAGAAGGTCGGAGACCGGCTGAAAGTGACCGCCCAGTTGCTGAATGCGCATGACGGATCGCATGTCTGGGCCAACACCTACAACCGAGAGATTGGCAATTTTTTCGTCGTCCAGGAGGAAATCATCCGCACGCTTGCGGATCGGGTCGGGCAGAGAATCCAGCGCCCGCTGCCAAGGAGTGACGCCGCGCAGGTCAGCGCGCTCCGCTACTACCTGATGGGAAGGGCCGAGTTGATGGGAAGGGCCGAGATCAATTTCTCTGCCGCGGGGAACGATCTGCTAAGGCAGTTCAGCCTCAAGGCGATCGAAGCGGATCCGAACGCCCAGTTCGGCTATATCGGGATGGCCTGGTCCTATCGCAATGACGCGGTATTCTGGCACAAGCAGGAAAATAACCCCGACGAGGCGTTGAAGCGGGCCGCCGAATACGCCGACAAGGCTATTCTACTCGCTCCCGACGATTCCGAGGCGCATAACATCCGCGCCAGCATCCACACCGAAGCCGGCGAGATGGAGCAGGCCCTTGCCCGGTACGATCAGGCGATCGCCCTGAACCCCAGCGACTCGAATATCCTCGTCATGAGTGCAGGCGTGCTGCTGAACGTTGGCCGCACGGACGAAGCGATTGATCGGATCGAGCAGGCCAAGGGCATCGATCCCTTCCACCCTGACTGGTTCCACTGGCAGATGGGCTGGGCGCTCTACGAAAAGAACGATTGCGGGGCTGCGCTGACGGCGATGCGGAAAATGTCTAGAATCCCGAGCGGCGCACAGCGCATGCTTGCCGGGATCCACGCTTGTCTGGGAAACAAGCGGGAAGCAAAGGAAGCACTTGCGGTTTTCCTCAAAGACTCGCCCGGCGACTCCATCAGCAAACAACGCAGGCAATGGGAGAAAAACTACCTCGCCCCCGGGGCCCTCGATCGCTGGATCGGACACATGCGGTTCGCGGGGTTGCCGGAGTGAACGGCTGTCCGGTTGTGGCCCGGCAGAAGTCCGATTGGCCGCATAAAAACCGTTGAAGCCTTTGTGTTGTGGACGGTGGTTGCCCTCAAAGCAAGATCATCCTTCATAGGAATATTGGGTGCGGGAAAGTCGGCAATGGGGCCGACTTGCGCCATAGTGCGCTCGCACCCCAACTTCTGCGACGAGCCCGATGGCTGCCGTTCATCGGCGATGCCTCGAACTTCCGCAGATGGCGCATTTGGTCCTTATCGGCTGCCGCAGAGCCAATCGCTCTCGAGTGCAGGCACTCCAGTGGAGTCCAGACGTTGGATTGGACCCTCGACCTCTACAAAAGCACACTGAGCTTCCAGTCGGGCTACGAAGCGATCGCTTCGGCGAGAAGTCGTCGTTCTCAATCGGGCGACGGGGGGATACATCGGCGAAGACGGCATAAGGGAGGATGCGCCAGACCGAGCCGACGGAATGGTCGTAGCCAAGGCCTTGGAGCGCATAGCGCCTGGCCGGGAGGCCGCCGCCAGTCAGACTTACGCAGCGCGTCGTTGAGCGAGGTGGAGACCCGAACGGGCTCGACGAGGGTCCACGGCGGTCACAATGTTGTGGTGGTGATCGCAGTAGACGCGATCCGGCGAAGTTGGCCCAGCACAAAAACGATAACCACCGGGTACTGACGGGTCTTCGCTCACCGGGAAGCGGCATTGATAGAGGCCTAGCTGAATGAGGGGGACATCTCTCGAAGTTAGTCTGATATTTTCAGGCATGATGGTTTCCTAGTTCACAGCAATTGCCGGGTGACGGCCGCAGTGCGACCCGTCAGGGGCGAGCTTCTCTCGTTTGGGAGGCTATGGATCACCATATGGTGTTGGCAGCACCGTCAATGAAGCCCGACGCCCTGCTTCTGAAGCCAATAGTTTGCGACTTAAGGCCACACCCGCAAACGCATTGGCAATCTACCATCTTGTCCCCGAGGCACCCGCCCGCCGCGGTTTGCCGGCTAATTCGTGCCGTGTTCGCTGGAGGTATCACTCCTCTCTGAATCCTGCAGTGAGGCGTGGCGAAATCCGAACTCGCCCCGTAGATGCTTGACGTGGGCTTTCAGCCCGGCCTGACCCATGGTCGCCGGCCGTTTTTGCCCTTCGGCGGTGGCCCGGCGTGCTCTTGGACACGCTTCCACAGCCGTTCGCGCATCTCCTGGTTCAAGGTGATGAAAGCCGAACCGGCATATTTTCCGGTACCGGGCTTCGCCAGCAAGGCGAATGCCGCCTTGCCCGGCTCGCGCTCGACGCCCAATAGTTCGTATTCCTGGACTGTGAAGCTCTTCGTCTTCAGCCAATTCGTCGTCGGGCCGCTTCGATACGGGCTGTCGGCGCGCTTCGAGACGATGCCCTCAAGGCCCGCTTGGTCGGCAACATACGCGGCGGTAAGTGCAAAGAGGCTCGCAATCCAAACACCACGCATCACACGCGCGGGCGGTCTGCGCATTGTAAACACCGAGAACGCGTTGGCTTAAGCGCAAATCCTAGGGAACATGCTAGAATGTGCGGCTTCGCTCAACTTGAGCAAATGTCCCCAACGACATCTAGGACGCGCTGATTTCCGCTTCTTGAAAGCTTGTTATCATGATAATTTTCAGTCTCCTCGCTTAAGAATATATAGACATTTCAGTCAAACCGGCGGGGGATGGGGAGGATAGGATGAAACTGTTATCGCTTGTTGTCGTAGCTACGTTTTCACTTGCTATGTCCGCTTGGGCCGAGGATCTACCAAGTAGCGCGAAGAAAGCATCGATGGAAGAATTTAAGACTTTTGCTAATGGGAAAAAGGTAAATGTAATCATATACGACGCTGGAGCTGCCATAACTGCCACTCTTGTCTGGAACTGGAAGAAAAAACAGATCATTGGCGAAGCTTTGGTGAACAACAAAACTAAGATAAAGGTCAAAGTTCCATTGACTTTCGACGGCGACAAGGCCTGTTCACAAGACCAAGGTAAACCAGTTTGTCATCTTATCTACATTGACAACGACAAATTTTACGAGGTGCGCGACGACGGCAAAGTCCACGCGACTTCAACGTTGGTTCAATGAGACGGACCACGTCCGAATGGTTTGGTCGGCGTTTGCACGGACCCGCAAATGCCGGCCCTATTCAGTACGCTTGTCAAGTCTTACGACACCTGCACACTCGCCTCCGACTCGAGAAAACTCACCGCTGCCTTTCGCACCTTGAAGCCTGCCGATGATATGGTTTTGCCTTGGCGCACCATCGTCATCGACGAAACTTAAATAGATGTCGAATGCCCCGTCGGCGGTGATTGTTCCGGCCAACGGCACCATCGCGGAAATTTCCGTTCCATCGATAAAGATTGTCGTTGACTGTTCAGTGTAATCGCAGGCGGAATTACCTGCGCGCCGCGTCAGTGCCCACGCGCCATCAAAAGCCTTTACCTTGACCGGAGCGCAGACACGTTCTGGGATATTCTTGATTGCGCGCAACACCTCTTTCGTCGGCTCCAGGCTGGCAAGCTTCAATCCCCGCTGCTCGGCAAAGGCTTGAAGAGCTTTCCGACTTCCCGGTCCCCATTTGCCGTCTGCCTGTCCGACAAGGCAGCCGACTCGCGTTAGCTCTGTTTGCGTTGCCTTTGTCAACGCGCGCGGATCAGCCAAAGCTTGCGTCACATCTAAATCAGGATGAGCTTCTGCAACCGCCACGCCCGCGATGGAAATCGAGGGGGCTTTGCCACGATCTGTTGCTGCCTGTTCGATCTCGTCGATCTTCAAGCTGGCTAACGCCGCAAAGGCGCCGCTTGGATACTGTCTGAGATAGGCCTCAAAGAAGCGCTTGTCCGTTTTTTCCTTGATGGTCTCCCAATAGGCGACTTCTACGTCCCCTCCTTTCGCACCCGCCGTGACAGCGGTGTTTCCGGACAACGGTTGCAAAATGACGTCGCCCGTCAGCGAGGAGTTGTCCCATGGCACTTGCTTGCCGTCGGTTGCTTCAAGCACATCCCTACGGACGTTGATGAGGTCGCGGGAGATGTCCTGGCCAGGCGTACCAAGATTCTTCAGCAGCGCAGATGTGAACGGCGAGTTCCTTCCCTCGCCGTCCAGCGCAACGTTCCCGGGCTGCGTTGCAAAGGCTATGAGCGATCCAACGCCCGTGCCTAGCTTTGCCAAGCCCCGACCGACCGTCCCTGATCGCGTACCCATCGAGCGCCCAAGGTTCTGTGAGAAAGGACTGTCCCGGCAAGCATCCAAAAATACCAGGTTGACCTTCGTGGTTCGCTCCATGGCCGACAAGACGAGGTCCATGGGCACGGCTTCGAAGTCGAGGTCGTTATATGTGGATAGCCGCGCATCAACGGGAGCCATGTAGTTGGTGCCGTTCACCTGGACGCCATGGCCGGCATAGAAGAGAAGCGCCATGTCGGCACCATCCAGCTTGCCGATGAAATCTCGAACCGTGCCGCGCATCCCGCTCAGATCGAGGTCCTCGCCTGCAACCACCTCAAAGCCCAACGCCTGCAGTTTTGCGGTCATATCCACCGCATCATTTTTTGGATTGGAAAGTGGAACCGCGTATCTATAGGCAGAATTACCGATGACCAGCGCGACGCGCCGTTCTGCCCACGCTTGGGCGCTCAGCGAAACTAGAAGAAGCGCAATGGCGAAGCGAAGCGCCATCATGGCTGTATATCCTTAGTCTCGGCTCATTCAGCGGGTTCACCAGTCGATAGACTGGACAAAACCGGAGCAATCTTGCGAGACTGAGCCCGGTGCTTCGCAGTGTCAAGTCCAACGGATCTAGCGAAGGGCCCGCCGCTAGCCCACAGTTCGTCAGCGGTCTATGCTGTGTAGATTCACGCCGATAGACACCGAAACGAATTGCACGCAGCTTGGCCGTCTTCACGCCGATCGGAATGGTTCAAAAAGGGCGCCTTCTCGCGTCGCTCGGATTCTTTTTCATTCTGGGCGCCTGCATTGCCACATTCTCTCCCTCAGGCGAGAAACTGCTGCGCGACGTCTTGATGACGACCATCTCGCCCTTCGTCGCGCCCCCGACAGACATCGTGATCGTAACGATCACAGAGCAGACATTGGAAAGGTTTCCCTATAGATCGCCGCTGGATCGGGGTGCCTTGGCCGACCTCGTGCAGAGAATCGATAAGGCTCATCCGAGAACAATAGGCATCGACTTGCTTTTCGATCAGCCAACCGAGGCGGAAAAGGATCGGCGCCTAGCTGAGGTTATCGAGGCGGCCGAAAGTCCGGTAATTGTCGCATCTGCATCACACGGGGACGACCTTACCGACAAGCAACTGTCGTATCTTAGTCGCTTCGCGCCAAGCGCCATCCGCGGACTGGCCGCCCTGTCTCATGATAGGGTCGACGGGGTTGTGCGGGAAGAATTTCCAGGGCGCGTGGTGAATGGCAACTGGCAACCTAGCTTTGCATCAGCGCTTGCGCAGACCGCCGGCATATCGGCATCGCAAGCTGCGGAGAAGATGGTCTACTATCGGGCTACAGGCATTCATCCGGCACGATGGACAATATATCCGGCACACGCCGCCGCTTTCGCGCCCCCGGCCTGGTTCGCCGGGAAGTTCGTTTTGATCGGCGTTGACCTCCCGCTGCAGGATCGTCATGCAACCCCCTTTGCCGTGCTGAACGGCTCTGTTGCCGGAGCGCTGCCGGGTGTCGTTATTCATGCCAATGCGCTGGCGAGATTGATCAAGGGCGACAAAATCATTACGCCAGAGGCGGTGGCGGCGTTTGCGCCCTTCGTTCTCGCGACGGCGCTCTGCATCTGGGTCGCTTGGCTCCGCATATCAGTGTTGGTGAAACCTGTGGTCATCATCGGCGCAGTCGTTTCGGTTTTGATCTTAGAAGCAACCGCGTTTGCCAAGGCCGGAATTCTGTTACCTATGGTCGCGCCGTCGATGCTGCTGCTAGGGCTCTCCGGATTCGTCGCCATTCTGGCATGGCACCGGGACTCGAAAGAAAGGCGTTTCGTCCAGAACGCGTTCTCTCAGTATCTCAGCCCGGCAGTCGTGGCAGAGCTAGTCAGCAAGCCGGCGTCGCTGCGCCTCGGCGGATCCGAACGCTTGATAACGTGCGTGTTCACCGACCTTGAGGGATTCACCAGTTTGGGCGAACGGACGGAACCAGAGGTACTTGCTACGGTTCTGAATGAATACCTCGAGGCGGTTTGTGGTCTCTTCATTGAACATGGCGCCACGATAGACAAACTAATAGGCGATGCAGTCATTGGTTTTTTTGGCGCACCGGGTGTGCAGGAGGACCAAGCCGAAAGGGCCCTAAAACTAACGCTTGCTACCGTCGCGATGTCTCGAAGATTTCGGACAGATCTAAAGTCTAGAGGCCATGACGTTGGCGTCACTCGTATCGGCGTCCATCGAGGACCTGCAGTTGTCGGAAATTTTGGGGGCAATCGATTCTTCAACTACACGGCCATGGGCGATACGGTGAACACCGCTGCCAGGCTCGAAGGCGCGAACAAGTTTCTAGGTACCGTGAACTGCATCAGCGAGGAGGTGGCGAACTCTTCCGATGACTACCTGCTTCGGCCGTCCGGTGTGTTGTGTCTGAAAGGCAAGACTGAGTGGATCTCAGCCTTCGAGTTGCTGGAAGACGGGCGTATGAATCGCGAGATGGTGGAGGCTTACTCGCAAGCTTACTTGCTGATGTCCGCGCGCGACAAGACTGCCGCTGCTGCCTTTGCATCGCTGGCCATTCAATATCCCAACGATGGCCTCGTTGCTTATCACCTTGGGAGACTGAAGCAGGGTGAGGCTGGCGATAGGATCTATCTTGAAGGCAAGTAAAACAAGCGTATGGTTGAACGTGCGTCATGTATCGGCAACCCAAAATCATTTTCCTACTGGCTGCGGCCATCGCAGCAGTTGGTTCCTGCTCGAGCGCTCTTGCGGCCAGCGAGTATGTCGTTGTCGCTGTCGATCCTCCCGCGGACAGCCCTCAGCTCGGCAAACTGTTCAGACTGGGCGACCTCGTGCATATCGAGGGTGGATCGACTGTCACTTTGATGGGTGACGATGGCTCGGTCACTGCGTTGCCGGGACCTGCCGATATTGTGGTGACTGACGACGCATCGGATTCTGGATCAACGTCTAACGGGGCGGCAGGCGCTTCTTCGAGTTTGACTGCGATTTCGGATCTATTGGGGAATGCCGCTGGTCAGCTCCAAACCATAGGTGGATCTCGTGGCGTTTCCGACACGACGGCCGCCACCTTGGAACCTTGGATGGTGCCGGTCGAAAATGGTCTGACAGGCTGCGTTTATGACCTCAAACTGGAGCTTTGGCGCCCACCGGAGCACAGGGCGGATGTTTCGGTTGCCTATAATGAAGAGTCGCTGGCGACAAGCTTGGTCTGGGACAAGGATACCCCAATTTTGGCAATTCCCGGAAACGTGCCACCGGATCTTCGATCCGTTGGGTTGGTGATCGACGATAAGTCGTTTCGAATGCCTATCGTGCATTTGCCCACCGGCTTCAGCCCGTCGGATCATGTGGGACTGTATGCCTGGATGATAGGAAGCGGTTGTCTTCTTCAGGCATCCGCACTGATCCGGAACTTGGCTAACCGATAGACCACCAGGGGTGGTCACTTCACGGCGCACTGGAAGCGGTAGAGGCGCGCCTTCGCGTCAACCACCGCCATATCGAGGCAACTTCTCGATGGCGCGCTAAGGAAAGCGATCGCCTTGTGCCCAGCGGGTACGCCGACTGAAAGTTTGCGGCGCACGAATTTAACGCTTTCGTTGACGTAGACTTGGACGGTTGCCGAATAGCGGCTGAAGTAGATACGCAGGTGGCAAAACGTCGTGCTCTGTTGCGAGGCTATGCTGGATCAGGTGATCCGTCCAGAAGAGTTCTTCCTGCAGAACCGGCGATCTCGAGATGCCACCGACCCTCCGCATGCCCCCTCGGAACGCTGGAAGAGGGATGGTGCGTCGCACAAAAATATTGCAATGCACTATAAATGCCGTAACGTCAGTTTCGTAAATGAACGAGACGGCTTTTGTGAAAGGCCGTCCACCGGAAAGGATGGAAACTATGGCCAAGACCGCTGACACCGTTGAAAATACCGCATTCCCCACCTTCGACGCGTCGAAGGCTGCCGACCAGGTCCGCGCTGTCGCCGAAAAGGGCGTCGAGCAGTCGAAAGAAGCCTATGCGAAATTTGCGTCAGGCACCGAGACGACCCAGAAGGCTCTGCAGTCGAGCTTCGAAACCGCCAAGACCGTCGGCAACGAGTTGTCGCTGAAGACAATTGCTGCTCTGCGCGCCAATGCCGAAGCCGGCTTCTCGCACCTCGAAGCCCTGGTTGCCGTGAAGTCGCCGTCCGAGTTCATCGAACTGCAGACTGCCTTCTTGCGCACGCAGCTCGAAAAGACCGTCGAGCAGGCCAAGGAATTTCAGGCCGTGACGACCAAGGCTGCCGAAGATGTATCGAGGCCGATCAAGGATGTCGTTGAAAAGGCGATGAAAGATCTCAAAGTCGCCTAATTGAGTCTAAGCGATCGGAAATAACCGCGAAACAACACCTTCTCCAGCCGGTCTTTTTCCTTTTGGCTGGATGCTCTTTGGTGCCTGCGTTGCCATGGCGGTGCGGGCATGGCTCTCCCGGCTGCGATCATCCGCACAATCTGACGGCGGCGAGCGACGAGCCCGGCCAGGGCCCCGGCTTCGGTGCCGCGCAACGGGCACTTGCCGCTCGACCCAACGAAGGCAGCGTTACAGCAGCATCGGTGGTGTCGGTCCTGGCCCGCTTGCCGAGCGCATGGCGTAGGCTGTCACCTGCCCGGATTGACCACGACAACCGCCAGGCTAGACTAGCACCCTGTCCAAAGCGGCAACGGCTAAGCGCGATACCCTGCCCCATTCTTCGCACGTCGAGCCTTGACATTCGCCTGCGGCAAATTCAGCTGGGCCTTCGTTGCACGGATGGCGGTGCGATGCGGCCTTTCGTCTATGAGCGGCTGCGCGGACGCCGTCAAACGGCAGAAACTTCAAATCCATCATGTTGGCTCATTGCCAAAGCACCGCTTCAAGACAACAATGACCTCGACGCCGGCGCGCCAGACGCGCACAAAAAGAGCGTTGGAGGAAATGGAGGAGGAAGCCGCTGGCCAAGTCACGGACGCGCTATGCATGCGGCGTTTCGGTGCTCACGACCGACGAATCTGACGCGGATGCGTTCGCCCGGGCGGTGGCAGCGGAAGCAGCGGCCATTGACGCCGGGTTTGCCCTCCTGTTTTTCTCGCAGAGCCTCATAGAGGCCGTCGCCCTGTCGGAAGCGCTGAAGACCCACGCACCGGCGCTCCACTATGCCGGCTGCTCGACAGCCGGTGAGATAACGCCCAAGGGGCTGGAGGAAGGCCAGATCCTGGCTATGCTGCTTCCCTCCGTATCGTTTTCGGCAGCCAGCACCATGATCGAAAATCTGTCCTCATCGGGCATGGACGGGATTACCGGCGAAGTCGAGGCGCTGAGGCGTTCGTTACACGAGCGCCTCGGGCACGAGCGGGCCGACACCACTTTCGCGCTCTGTTTGATCGACGGCCTGTCTTATGCCGAAGAAGCGGTGACCTCCGCCATCCATTGGGGGCTCGACGACATCCCACTGATCGGTGGGTCGGCTGGCGATGATTTGAAATTCGAGACAACACGGCTGATCTCGAACGGCAAAGTGACCTCCGACAGCGCCATCATCGTGCTGGTCACCACGGAAATTCCTTTCCACGTGTTCAAGACCGACAATTTCGTTCCCACCGACGAGAAGCTGGTGGTGACGGCATCCGATCCCGACCATCGCATCGTGCGCGAATTCAACGCCACCATTGCCGCCGAGGAATATGCCGCCTCGGTCGGCGTTGTCGCGCAGATGCTGACGCCATTGAGTTTTGCCTCGCATCCGGTGGTGGTGAAAGTCGGCGGCGAATTTTACTGCCGTTCAATCCAGAAGATGCACGCGGACGGCTCGCTGTCGTTCTTCTGCGCCATCGACGATGGTGTCGTGCTTGCCGTCGCCCAGCCTAAGGACATGGTCGAGGCGACCCGCGCCGCGCTCAGCGACGTCAGCGAAAGGCTTGGCGGCATTGACCTGATCCTCGGTTTCGACTGCGTGCTGCGCCGGCTCGACGCGCGCAATCGGCAGGTCTATCGCGAGATTTCGGAACTCTACAAGGTCAACAACGTCCTCGGCTTCGGCACCTATGGCGAACAGTACCGTTCGATGCATCTGAACCAGACCTTCACCGGCATCGCCTTCGGTGAACGCAATGCGGCCGAAGCGGCGGAGTAGGAAATCCGGGATGCCGCTCAGGAACATCGACGACCTGGAAAGGCTGAAGAAGATCAACGCCGCGCTGATCAGCCGCGTCGAGCGTTCCATGGACCAGCAAGGCAATGCCTTTTCGCTGTTCCAGACCGCCATTTCGCTCGAGAGCCGGGTGCGCAGCCGCACCGAAGAGCTGCATTCGACCTTGCGCCGGCTGGAGCAGTCGAACATCGACTTGAACGCAGCCAAGGAAAACGCCGAGCTGGCGAACCTGTCCAAGACCAGGTTCCTGGCGGCCGCCAGCCATGACGTGCTGCAGCCGCTGAACGCCGCGCATCTGTCGGTCTCGGCGCTTGCCGAAGTACAGACCAGCGAGGAAGGCAGAAAGCTGGTCCGCCAGGTCGAGCGATCGCTGGAGACGATGGAGGACCTGCTCCGCACCTTGCTCGACATTTCCAAGCTCGATGCCGGCGTCGTGCAGCCCGACATCACCGATGTCAGCCTGGAGACGTTGTTTTCGTCTTTGCGCTCGGATTTTCAGCCGGTCGCGGAGATGAAGGGGCTGACGCTGAAGTTCCGGCCGGTCGATGCGCTCGTTCGTTCGGACCGAACCTTGCTGCGCCGCATCCTGCAGAACATCCTGTCCAATGCACTGCGCTATACCCGCTCGGGCGGCGTGTTGGTCGGCACCAGGCATCGCGGCGACACGATCCGCATCGACGTTGCCGATACCGGCTGCGGCATCCCCGACGACCAGCGCGAGGCGGTGTTCGAGGAATTCCATCGCGGCGTGATCCCGACGGATGCCGGGCTTGCCGCCGGCGGGCTGGGGTTGGGGCTGGCCATCGTGCGCCGCATCGCCGCGGCCCTCGGCCATCCCGTCACGTTTTCGTCGAAGGTCGGACATGGCACGATTTTTCATATCGACGTTCCGGTCGGGATCGGCGACACGGCCGATCCAATCGCCAGCACCGTCGACATGGAGCGGCCGCGCGGCTACGGTCTGTTCGGTACAAGGGTGCTGCTGGTCGAGAACGACATCGACGTGCTGCAGGCGATGACCTCCCTGCTCGAGCGCTGGCAATGTCTGGTGCGCCCCGCCACCTCGACCGGTGACGCGCTCGACATGCTTGGCGACACCGACTGGTTGCCAGATATTGTCATAGCCGACCAGCATCTCGACGGCGGCGACCTCGGCACCACCACAATCGCCAAAGTCCGTGATTGTCTCGGCCGCGCGGTGCCGGCGCTGATCGTCACCGCCGACGGCTCGGAAAGTGTCGCCAAGGCCGCCCGCGCCGCCGGCATCGAGCTGATGCGCAAGCCGCTGAAGCCGGCCCAACTGAGGGCGTTGCTGGCGCATCTGCTGGCTTGAAGAATGGCTAACGCGATCCTCGATTACTTGGGAAAACCGGCGTCATCTCTTTTGACGTCACCGCCTTTTGAATCCTGGAAGTTCAAACGAACTGTAGATCATGATCTTCCGGAAATCCGCATAGATTACGTTTCTGCGCGTCACAAATTTTCCTTCATCTGCGATCGCGATGAAAAAATAGACACCATATTCATAGAAGCTGACAATTTGGATCGAGACCTCCTTGATATCCCCTTTTCATCCAGTCGCAACGACGTGCTGAATATCTTTGGCGTGCCCTCAAAAAGCGGCGCGGCACGGAGAGATCCTTTTTTGGGTGAATACGGCCCTTGGGACCGCTTCGACGAGGCGCATCATTCAATACATATCTCATATCACGCTCATGCAAACCGGATAACAAGGGTGACGCTTATGCGCGCCGACGCGGTGCCGTGACTATGCCGGGCATGCCCATGCGCGACTGAGGGGGCCCGGGAAACCCACAATGACAACGCAGTTCTACGGCACCTTCGACTTGCCCGTCGGATGGGAAGACATAACTGACAACCTCCCCGAGCGATCGCCGCCTACCTTAGTTAAAGAATCAGATGCCGGCGGCACCGTTCAATTCTCTATTGCGAAATGTCGAAGCGGGGAAAAGCCAAATGCAGATTTCGATGTTCTTAGAACGTTTATGATCGAGTTTTGTCGAAACAATTTCATAGATGTCGAGCGGATTTTTGAGAGAAAATTTGGCGACGTAATGTGTGTTGGCGTTTCGTCGCGGACTACAGATCAAACCTTATTGGCCTGGTATTTGTCGAATGGAAACGATTTTGCATTCGTGACCTACCTCGCGCAAGGCGAGGAATACGATCTCATCGATGAGGTAGCCGAAACGAGAGAAATCATTTCGTCTATGTCATTCGGATAGGGAGCAGCAGATCAAACGCCTTTGAGACATTCACCTGATCGCAGCGCCTTGCTGCTTCGTTTGCAGGGGCATCGGCAACGACCCCTCAAAACCCCGCCGGATCGCGAAACAGCTCGGCATTGTCGAGCTTTGAAACCTCGATCACCGCCTGGGTGCGGCTGTAGACGTTGAGCTTGCGCAGGATTTCGGAGACATGCGCCTTGACTGTGGTCTCGCCGACCTGCAGCTCGTAGGCGATCTGCTTGTTGAGCAGGCCTTGGCGCAGCATCTGCAGCACTTTGAGCTGCTGCGGCGTCAGCGTAGCCAGGCGCTGCACCATCTCGGCGCGGTCGGTGCTGTCGGCATCGCGCGGCCGGCCTTCATAAGTCTCGGGAACATAGATCGCGCCTTCCATCACCGAGCGGATGGCGGCGGCAAGGTCGCTCTTGCGCGCCGATTTGGGAATGAAGCCGGCCGCACCGTAGGACAGCGCCTCGGAAATGATCTTCGGTTCCTCATAGCCGGAGACGATGACCACCGGCAGGCGCGGATAACGCGTCCTGAGCTGCAGCAGCCCGTCAAACCCATGCACGTCGGGCATGCTGAGATCGAGCAGCGCCAGGTCGAAGGGCTTGGCATCCGTCAGAAGCTCGAGCGCCTCGGCAATCGAGCGTGCCTCGACCGTGTCGACTTCCGGATAGGCCATCTGCACGGCACTATGCAGCGCCTCGCGAAACAGCGGATGGTCGTCAATGATCAGGAACCTGGCGCGATCGGTCATCAGCTTCATTTCGGTTTGGTCTGGCCTAGAATAGTCCTGCAACCATGGCCAGCTTATTGGCAAATAGTACATTGCCATCTTGGCCGGCTAAAGCAGAATGTGCCCATGATTTCCGCGGCGCCACGCGGCAGATGTGGCCGTTCTGAAATGCAATGCCTTGCCCGGTGGCCCAAATCGACCGAATGTGCCGGCGACGGATCCATTGAAACAGAGACAGGTCGTGACCGACTTCCGGCTTCGCGTGACAGCCAGTGACCGCTGGCTTTCGCACTGTTGCCGGCCGCCACACGACGCTTCCCCGACGCCCGCCCTGTTCGCGGCCGCACCGATGGTATCGGCTGGTCTGGGGTCGCGCTGGTATACGGGCTGGTTTCCTGGACAAAACGCAGCAAGCTGATGGTGCTGCTGTTCAAGCCCCGCTAGGCGCTCGATATCGTACTGGTAAGGAGCACCACCTTGCCGCCATCGCGCTTTGGGCGCGACATTGCCCGCGATATCCAAGCTAGTCCACGATCTGGGCCGCGCCAAGCCAGAACCAACTGATCGCAGTCGCTGATCTTGAAGCTATACGATCCGGTTGGACCAATTTCAGCGTATTCCCGTTGAGCCCAACGCCCCCCGAGGCTGACAGCACGTCGGCAATGACTTACGGAGCGTGTCCGTCTACGCGCTCGCCTGCGTTCGTTCCAACGCCTGGGGACCGGGCGATTTCGTCCGGCCCCCAAAGATAGTGTCTGATCACTCGTTAGGCCGGCAACGCGCCGGATCTCTTGGCCGTCCAGGTGGCGATATAGTCCATCAGTCCTGGATTGAGGCAATCATAAGGTTCGAGCCCGATCGACTTCAGCTGTGACCTTATGCCGTCCATGCGG
>NZ_JAMYSQ010000037.1:0-49232 GCF_040321995.1 Mesorhizobium sp. M0207 | reverse complement strand
GGGACTACCGCCCGCCGTTGCAATTTACGCACCAGCACCGAACGCTCCGCAGCGTCGACACCATGCAGCTGAAAAACACTCTTGGACGTATCCATGCCAATACAGATAAGGTGTTCCACGGACGGCTCCCTTGTTTGAGATCTCAACGAACTCATTCTGGCACATCCGATGCTGTCGGGCGCCGTCCACCCCATCATGCCATGACGTCAGCCGAAGAATGACGTCAGCCGAAGAATGCAGCGGATCGGAATGGCGCTCGTATCCGCAACGTGGACAGCTACCCTTCAACCATCACCCGCGACTGACCGCCGGTGCGAAAAGCACTCGAATTTGCTCCGCTTTCGTGTACGCAAATGTAACGGCATGGATCCCAGGGTCTTCGCTACGTCGCTTCGCTCCTGCTCCGCCCAGGGATGACGAATGCGAGGAGGCTTCGGCCAATCTCGGAGATTTGCGCTTTGCCACTGAAAGAATTTTGGAGGCTCGCTGCCGAGTGGAAGGCCAACTTAAGTAATACCCGAGACTTCATCTCGAGTATTACTTGACTTAACTTCGCAGGGAACAAACCGTCAGGATTTGGCGCTTCTCTTCGCTGGCTTTGGGGCTTTGCTTGCGGCCGGCTCGCCTTTTGGCTCTCGCCTTGCCGGAGGTGGAGAAGACAAAGCGCTTGCGCCGCCGCTGTCCGCGCCACTGCACCGCGGTGTCTCCAGCACAGTGACGCAGCCATCGAGGTCGTTGGTGGCCAGATGCGCGTAACGCATGGTCATCGACAGCGTCTGGTGACCGAGCCACATCTGCACGCGCCTGATGTCGATGCCGCCCTGGACGAGACGCGAGGCGCAAGTATGGCGCAATATATGCGGCACGACCTGATCGTCGGCGCCAAGCCCGACTTCGGCCTTGGCATCGTTCCAGATGGCGCGAAACTGCGCCTGGCTGAGCTTGGTGAACGGGCCCTTGGGCCGGCGGCCCTCGGTGGCCGGCAGCTTGATCACCTCTTTTACCCGCTCGGTCATCGGGATGGTGCGGCTGCGGCCGGATTTGGTGATCCAGAA
The DNA here is from genome assembly GCF_040321995.1 of Mesorhizobium sp. M0207. Taxonomy (NCBI): domain Bacteria; kingdom Pseudomonadati; phylum Pseudomonadota; class Alphaproteobacteria; order Hyphomicrobiales; family Phyllobacteriaceae; genus Mesorhizobium; species Mesorhizobium sp. M0207. Next base: position 48,177 of record NZ_JAMYSQ010000037.1, on the reverse strand, counting down.
ACTGACGCGGTGCTCCTGGATATCGTTCCAGATCAAGCCCAGCGCTTCGCCGAGGCGGCAGCCGGTGTCGACGAGAAAGACGGAAAGCCGATAAGCGTCCTCGCTGCGGCTCTTGATGGCGGCGAACAGCCGGGCCTCCTCGTCTCTTTCGAGGAAACGAATCCGTCCCGCCCGCTCCTTCTGGCGGCGGAACTCGGGCAGGCTGTGGATATCCCCCATCTTGTGAGCCTTGCGCAGCAGTTTGCTGAGGGCAGCCATCTTCCGGTTGATGGTTGCGTTGCTGTTGCCGCGCTGGCGCAAGGTGCCGATAAGGTTGTCGAGGGTGCTTTGGTCAAAGGCGCTGAAACGCTCCCCAAGGAGGATCTCGTCTATTTCGCCGATGAAGGAGCTGACATTGTATTTGTGCCGCCCGTCATCCCAAAGTATGTCCCGGTATGCTAAAAACAGTTCTCCGATCCTGTGCGACTTTACTTCTCGTATCTTGTTGTAACTGTATTTTATTTTTGCAGCTTGAGAAGAAAACATCGAAAAATGATCAGAGGTTCCTCCCTCTTGAATCGCATCGTTCGTCATTATTCGCCACACCCCCGAGTGGATAGGCCTAGACCTACCTGCTTGGCGGTGCCCTTTCAAGAGTTTTAAGCGTTGCGGCCGATTTCATCCACCGATCGGCGGATCCCAACGACATCGTTCCACAACCCTGTTCAGCTACCGAACCCCCTTTTCCTTCTGTTTGCTACCAGTCGCGAAATAAAAACAGCCCGGGCGTTAAGGCGCCCGGGCTGGATTTCACTTGCTTAAGTCCAGCCCTTAGAAAGAGCGCTGGAAGCGGAGGATGCCGCCGACGGCGTTTTTCTTGTCGCCCGGGATGCCCGTCCAGTTGTATTCAGTACCGAGGGCGCCGGCCTTGTGCTGGTTATGAGCCCAGTCGACTTCGGCCGTGATCGTGAAGCCGGGAACGATGTCGTACGCGATATTGGCCGCGACGCCGGCTTCCTTGGCTTCGTCATACGACGCCTGGATGTTGAACGAGGTCTTCTCGTTGATGGTGTAAGTGCCACCACCCCAGACTGCCCAGTTACCGCCCCACTGCTTGTAGAAGTTGCGCGGGAGATTGTCGTCGGAGCCGTAGCCGGCCATCAAGAACAGCGACAGGTTCTGCATCGGCGTCACGTCGAGGCGAACCTTGGCAGCCCATTCTTCCAGGCTGCTGTCATAGGCAGCAACACCGCTGATGGAGCCCCAGCCCTGCGTGTATTTGAGACCGCCAACGACATACGGAACATAGCTGTCGATCGAGTCGTGGCCGAGATGGGTGGCGGTGTTAGCAGCGTTAAGGATAAAGCCTTCACCGGTTTCCAACGAAGCCACGGCCGAGAAGCCGTTGCCGGCATCGAAGTAGTACTGGACGACGTTGGTGTCGAAGCCGCCGTAGGGGACCAGCGTATCCTGGATGACGTTGCCGGCGTAGCCGGTGAACGTGTTAAAGGCTGTTTCGTCCTTACCGACGCGGAGACCACCGAGCTGGATCCAGGCGAAGTTCAGCGAAACGCCTCTGCTGCCAAAGTTGGAGAAGGCATTGTCGATCCCGGGCACGGTTTGGTAGCCGGTTCCCCAGTTGAAGCGCGTCTCGGTGTAGGTCTTCAAGGTGCCCATCTCGGTTTCCTGGCCGGTATAGGTCCTCAGCGTGAAGCGAGCCTGCTTGTAATAGCCGTCGTTGACGTTGTCTTCGCCATTCAAGGCATCCTTAAGGTCCTGGTACCTGGCGCCGTCGAACGAGCCAGCCTGGCCAGCGCTGATGTCATAGCGGACATAGCCGCCGATGCGCAGGCAGATTTCGGTGCCGGGGATGTAGTAGTAGCCAGCGCCGTAGACGTCGCAAATCTTAACGTATTCAGCGGGTTCCGGCTCGGCGACGACGACGGCGTCGGCGGCGCGCGCACCGGAAACTGCGATCAGTGCCGCAGCGGAGCCGAGAAGAAGGCTCTTGATGTTCATTTTCTGACCTCCAGTCAGAATCGAACGAAAGAGCGGAATTGGCACCGTGTGTTTCTGTCGTAAGTAGCTGATATTGCGTTATTATTTGGGAAAACCGCTGATTATTGCACGATCGCGTGAGGAGCGGCAGATGGGTCACCAAAGGCGTTTGCTGGCAAAAGCATGCGCGGAACCGGATTTGAGATAACGCTCGAATGAGGTCGCCTTGGCTTGGTTCGAGAAGGCGATGCAGGTCACGATCCGCCATGGCAGGAATTTGGAGGTATGGCGGGATTTTCGGCGTTATGCTCGGCGATCCGTCGCTTCAGGTCCGAGGTCACACCGATATAGCGCTCGCCTCCCGCAGTCTTGCTTTCCAGCAGATATACGTACCACACGAACCGGCCCTCCCTCGCCAACGCATTGGAGTGCATCCTCCTTCGCAAGGAGGAATATGCCAACCGCGATTGTGCAAGCGTTCCAAGAGGTTGCGGCCCTCCTTCGCTACGGCTTCGGAGGGCATCCTGCTTCGCGCGGAGAGGGGATTCGCTGGACTTGTCCTGCGAAGCGCACAGCAGGGGTTTTCGGGGCTAGCGGCCCTCCTTCCCTACGGCTTCGGAGGGCATCCTGCTTCGCGCGGAGAGGGGATTCGCTGGACTTGTCCTGCGAAGCGCACAGCGCGAAGCAGGATCGCCTGCCACCCGAAGCCCGCAGGGTGTAGGGTGGCGGAGAGGATGGGATTCGAACCCACGAGAAGCTTTTGACCTCTACTCCCTTAGCAGGGGAGCGCCTTCGACCACTCGGCCACCTCTCCGTTGCGCCGGTGGATAAAGAAAAGCGCCGGCACAATCAACAAGCCGGCGCTATTATCCTTGAAAAATCGACCCTTTGCCAAGGTGCGGCCCAGCGATGTGTCGATTCTGCGGCAATTCCCTGGTTCGCGACTCGGGCCAAGGTCACATTTCGGGCCGACCGTCGCCGGAATCCGCCGTTTGCAACGGCTTGCGGAGGGCCATTGGTTAACGGGAGCTTTCGGAGTGAGGCCAAATCGTGTCATTTGTGCAACAACGCTGGGGGATAGCGCCAAGACAAACCTTTTGCCGGTACGATCGTGGTTGAACGCCGCCGTCTCATGGGTAATGTCGGATTTGAAGGAGCGGCGCGGTGCGCATCTTTTTCGGTAGTGGGGATGGGGCAGGGAACGCTGTCCTTCAGCAAAGAATACCCAGACCCGTTTTTTAACTTTTGACTGGAGGTCAGAAAATGAACATCAAGAGCCTTCTTCTCGGCTCCGCTGCGGCACTGATCGCAGTTTCCGGTGCGCGCGCCGCCGACGCCGTCGTCGTCGCCGAGCCGGAACCCGCTGAATACGTCAAGATCTGCGACGTCTACGGCGCTGGCTACTTCTACATCCCCGGCACTGAAACCTGCCTGCGCATCGGCGGCTACGTCCGCTATGACATCGGCATCGGTGACGTCGGCTCATTCGACGGTGCAAAGACTACCGATCAGCAGGACGGCGACTCGCAGGATACCTACTACAAGCACGCCCGCTTCACGCTGAAGACCTGGACCGGCCAGGAAACCGAGCTCGGCACCCTGAAGACATACACCGAGACGCGCTTCAACTGGGGTAACCACAACGATTACCTTGATGACAACTTCAATGGCGGTACGAGCGTTTCGCTGAACTTTGCCTGGGTCCAGCTCGGTGGTTTGCGCGTCGGTAAGGACGAATCGGCCTTCGATACCTTCATCGGCTACGCCGGCAACGTCATCCAGGATACGCTGGTCCCCTACGGCGGCTTCGACACCAACGTCGTTCAGTATTACTTCGATGCCGGAAACGGCTTCTCGGCCGTGGCTTCGTTGGAAACCGGTTCGGGCAGTGCCGCTGCGGATCCTGGCATTTTCCAAGACAGCAACAGCGGCAATGATTCCATCGACAGCTATGTCCCGTATGTCGTCGGCGGTATCAAATACACACAGGGCTGGGGCTCGATCACCGGTGTCGCCGCCTACGACAGCACCTGGGAAGAGTGGGCCGGCAAGGTTCGCGTCGACGTTACGCCGATACAGAACCTGACACTGTTCCTGATGGCCGGCTACGGCTCTGACGACAACATCGACCGCAACTTCTACAAGCAATGGGGCGGCAACTGGGCAGTTTGGGGCGGTGGCACCTACACCATCAACGAGAAGACCTCGTTCAATCTCCAGGCCTCGGCTGACGACGACAAGAACTACGGCGTCGCTGCGAACATTGCCTACGATATCGTTCCCGGTCTCACGATCACTGCCGAAGTCGATTGGGCCCGCGACGGCCAGTTTGATAAAGCCTACGATCGCAACTGGACCAATGCCGACGACAAGGACAGCGTCGGCGGGATGCTCCGCTTCCAGCGCTCATTCTAACAGTCCGAGCCAGATTTATATTGAACCCGGCGGGCAACCGCCGGGTTTTTCTATCAGGGCGACTCCGCTACCAAGCCGCGTGAGCATGGCGCCGGTTACAGGTCGCGATCGTTCTCTGCCAGTTGCTGAGAAATTCTACCGACAGATATCTGGCCGCACGCTGGGAAATCCGCCGTAAGCCTGCGCAGTTCAGATATCACGATCCACGCAATGTGGACCGCCAACCCCAAATCAAATCTCGGCGAGATCGCCAAGCGACTGGATCAGCGGCTGGATCGTACTCTCATATTTTTTCCAGCGCTTGACCGATGATGTATAGATCGGCTGCCGGACCTGCCAGCGGCTGGGGGTATTGACCGACCTGTCCTTCTCGAAAAAGCGCAGGCAGGAATCGTCCCAAGGCAATCCAAGATGATCGATGAGACGACGCGACTGTGTCTCCTGATCCGCAACCAACGTCTCGTAGCGGCTTTCGAATATACGTCCGGGAAAGACCTTATTCCAATGCCGCATCAAGCGATCATATTCGCGGTAGTATAGGCCGAGTGTCTCAAGGTCGGCGTTGTAGCCGTGGTCCTTGGTGAAATGTAGGACGAAGCAGGACACGCAATTGTCGATGGCATCGCGGCGGCAATGAATGATGCGCGCGTTGGGAAAGAGAATTCCGATCACGCCGATAAACTCGAAATTGTGCGGCATCTTGTCGACGATGCGGAGTGCGCCGGGCGCGTGCTGGCGCAGATAGGACAGGTATTCTTCGGCCAGCGCCCTCGACTGATCCCTCGTCATCGACATGATCGAATTGCACAGGTCTTTATCCGACAGTGTTCTAAAGCCCATCGAGTTCGCGATTCGCCGCAGCTTCGTAAGCTCCCCGGCGCCATGGACATCCGGATGGCTCGCGCAGATCTGCTCGGTCAGCGTCGTCCCCGACCGGGGCATGCCCAGCACAAACACAGGCACTTCGGACGGACTGCCGTGGCCAGCCTTGGCTTCCAATAATGACGGGCTGAATATCTCGATCATGGAATCGACACTTCGGCGGTAGTGCTCCAGGTCGAAATCGTGACCAGCGGCCTTTTTCGCCTTCTTGAAATGATCCATCGCCTCTTCATAGCGCTCGAGATCGTTCAGCACTTTGCCTGCGGCGTGATGGAGCTGTGATGCAGCAACCGGTTCGAGCCTGGGATTGGACAATTCGCGCAGGATAGAATCGAGCTCGGCAGGTTTTTCGGTGAACTTTTGCGTGTCGACCAGGTAATTGTAGGCTGCCCCAACATCGACGCGACGTTCTATTGCCTGATCGAGATAGGCTCTGGCTTCGTCCATGCGGCCGAGGCCGGTGAGCGCACCAGCCAGACCAATCCGGACCATGGGATGGTCGCCGTTGATCTTTAGCGCCTTCTCGTAAAGGGGCAAAGCCATCTCGGCCCTGTCGAAGTTGACGTAGCCACGCGCCAGTCCGCAAAGCGCTTCCACCAGATCGGGCTTCAATTCGCAGGCGCGCTGCAGGTGCCTGATCGCAAGCAAGCTGTCGCCAAGTTTCAGACCGGCCTCTCCCAGGCTAAGGTGGAAATATGGATTTTGAGGCGTCTGGCTTACTGCCCGCGCAAAATATTTGAGAGCCAACTCATCGTCGACACCGAGGCCCAACGTGCCGAGTATATAGAGCGAAAGCGGGTGGTTGGGCGTGCGGGCGAGAACGCGATGGCATAATTCCTCCGCCTCCGGGAGCCGCTTGGCTTGCTGAAGTTCGAGCGCCTGTCGCAGCAGCATGTCGTCAGCTTGCGCGCGCGACGGCGGTTTCACTTTCGGCGGTTCCACTTTCGGCGCCGAACGGGACTTTACATGCTTGGACCACGCGGGCGGCAGTCGGTTGTTCATCATGTCTCGCTAGCAAAATGATCCGGGAGAATCCAGCCTGACGTTTCCGCCTGCCGCGGAACTTGCGCGAGGCGAGCCGGCAGGCTAGCGAGGGCCCTCCCCTCGGCGTCGGCGCCGACAATGTTGTCGTCGGCGAAGGCATAGACGGGCTGCTCAGCCTGGTGGCGCGCATGTATGGCGCCCGGCGACGCGGTGGTGACCTCGCTCGGCGCCAACCCAACCTTCAATTTTCATATTGCCGGCGTCGGCGGCATGCTTCGCTTACATTGCTCGTTCTAACGGGCCTTGTCGCACCTACTTGTTCAAAGTTCGGCCAGGTCGCCCAAGGCGTCAATCAGCGGCTGGATCTTGCTCTCATAATTTTTCCATTGCTTGATGGACGAGTTGTAGATGGGCTGCCGAACCTGCCAGCGACTGGCCGTGTTGACCGAACCGTCATTCTCGAAGAAGCGCAGGCAGGCATCGTCCCAGGGCAATCCAAGATGATCGATCAGACGGCGCGATTGTGCCTCCTGATCCGCAACCAGCGTCTCGTAGCGACTTTCGAAGATGCGTCCCGGAAAAACCTTGTCCCAATGTCGCATCAGGCGATCATATTCACGATAATACAGCCCGAGCGTTTGCAGGTCGGTGATGTAGCTGTGTCCCTTGGAGAAATTCAGGAAAAAGCATGAGAGGCAATTGTCGATGGCGTCGCGGCGACAGTGAATAATCCGCGCGTTGGGGAAAAGAAGGCCTATAAGACCGACAAGTTCGAAATTCTGGGGCATTTTGTCGACTATGCGAAGTGCGGTCGGCGCACGCTCACGAAGGTAGGACAGGTGCCCCTCGGTCAGCATCTTGGCTAGGTCGGGGGTGATCGGCACGATCGATTGGGCCAAGCCCTGTGCCGAAAGCCTCGTAAGGCCGATAGCATTTGCGGTTCGTCTTAGCTTGCTGAGTTCTCCTGCGCCGTGAACATCCGGGTGGCTCGCGCAAATCTGCTCGGTCAGGGTGGTCCCCGAGCGGGGCATGCCCAGTACAAACACGGGCACTTCCGATGGGCTTCCATAACCCGCCTTGGCAGCCAACATATCCGGGTTGAAGAACTCGATCGTGGAGTCGACCCAGCGGCGATAGGTTTCCAGATCGAACTTATAGCCGGCGACCTGTTTGGCTTTCTTGAAATGATCTATCGCGTCGTCGTAGCGCTTAAGGTCGTTCAGCACCTTGCCGGCAGCGTGATGAAGTGTCATCGCACTGTCCGGGTCAAGCTTTGGGTTGCCAAGCTCGCGCAAGATGGACTTAAGTTCCGCAGGCTCTTCAGTGAATTTGCGCGTGCGCACAAGCTCATTATAGGCGGCTGGCATGGCTATGCGACGTTCGATCGCCTCTTTCAGATAGATTTCGGCTTCGTCCATGCGGCCGAGACCGATGAGGGCGCTGGCCAATCCCGCCCGAACGCGGGGATGATCGCGGTTGATCTTGAGCGCTCTCTCGTAAAGCGGCAGAGCCATGTCAGCCTTGTCGAATTCGACGTAAGCGCGTCCCAACGCGCAAAGCGCTTCCAGCAAATCCGGCTTCAACTTCAAGGCCTGCTGGATATGCGTGATTGCGGGCGAATATTCGCTGACCTTCAGATAGGTTTCACCCAGACTAAGGTGGTAATAGGGGTTTCGAGGCTCCTCGCCGACGGCTAACGCCAAATATCGCAATGCAATTTCATCGTCGAGCCCGATGAATAGCGTGCCCATGATATACAATGCCAAGGGATGGTTGGGCGTGCGCTCCAGCACGCGACGGCACAGTTCCTTAGCCTCGGCCAACCGCTTGGCCTGCTGAAAGTCATATGCCTGTTTCAGCAGCATGTCGTCGGCCTGCGCGCGCGACGGCGGTTTCGCTTTCGGCGGTTGCACGTTCGGCGCCGGGCGGGACTTTATGTGCTTGGACCAAGCGGGTGGCAGTCGGTTGCTCATCATGTCTCGCTAGCAAAATGATCCGGGAGAATCCAGCCTGACGTTCCTGCCTGCCGCGGAACTTGCGCAGGCCAAGCCGGCAGGCTAGCAAGAAGGCCCGCTTTCGAACGAGCCCTATCATGCGCCTGCGCCCTCCCCTTACGCCGCTCATCGACGCGCTTCCCTCCACGGTGCCGTTTGTCGGCCCGGAGGCGCAGGAGCGTGATCGCGGCCGCGCCTTTCGCGCCCGCATCGGCGCCAATGAGAGCAGTTTTGGCCCTTCCCCGCGCGTCATTGCCCGCATGGCTGAGATTGCCGGCGACATGTGGATGTATTGCGACCCCGATAATCACGATTTGAAGGTAGCTGCCGCCGGGCATCTCGGCGTCGGCGCCGAAAACGTCGTCATCGGCGAAGGCATAGACGGGCTGCTCAGCCTGGTGGCGCGCATGTATGTGGCGCCCGGCGACGCGGTGGTGACCTCGCGCGGCGCCTATCCGACCTTCAACTTTCATGTTGCCGGCGTCGGCGGCCGGCTGGTCGCAGTGCCCTACGAGAACGATCGGGAAAACCTCGACGGCCTGCTGGCGGCAGTGGCCAGGGAAAAGGCGCCACTGGTCTACCTGTCCAATCCGGACAATCCGATGGGCAGCTGGTGGGAAGCCGCCGAGCTCAGCCGCTTCATCGAAGCCTTGCCGGAGACCACAATGCTGGTGCTCGACGAAGCCTATGGCGAATTAGGGCCAGCCTCAGCGCTGCCGCCGATCGATGTGGCGCGGCCGAACGTCATCCGCATGCGCACCTTCTCCAAGGCCTATGGGCTGGCCGGCATACGCTGCGGCTATGCGGTGGCCGAGGCCCAGGTGATTCGGGACTTCGAGAAGATCCGCAACCACTATGGCGTCAGCCGCATGGCGCAGATCGCCGGTGTCGAGGCGCTTGCCGATCAGGCCTGGCTGGAGAGCGTGGTGGCGCGGGTCGCCGCCGGCCGCCGGCGTATCGCCGCAATAGCCGAAGCGAACGGGCTGAAGCCGCTGGCTTCGGCGACCAATTTCGTCACCATCGACTGCGGCCGCGACGGCGCTTTCGCACTAAAAGTGCTGCAGGCGCTGTTGTCACGCGACGTCTTCATCCGCAAGCCGATGGCGCCGGTTCTCGACCGCTGCATCCGGGTCAGTGTCGGCCTCGATCACGAACTCGACATCTTTGCCGAGGAACTGCCTGGCGCGCTGGCGGCAGCGCGGGGGAACTGAAGAGCCTTCGCCCTATGTGGCTGACCGGCGGCAACGCGGTTGAATTTGCACGGCGATGCGCCAGACTCGCCTCAGAGGATGGAGAGCGTGATGACCGACCGGACTGTGCAGGTACGCATTTACGGCAAGGTGCAAGGCGTCAGCTACCGGGTCTGGGCGCGGCGCGAGGCGTCGGCGCTTGGCCTTGCCGGGTGGGTGCGCAACGAAGTTGACGGCTCGGTGACAGCCTTGATTGCAGGGACCGATGCGGCGGTCTTGGCAATGATCGAACGGCTTCGGCAAGGGCCGCCAGGGGCAGCGGTTTCGAAGGTCGATGTCGAGGAGATCGAGGCTCGCGACATGTCGGCCGATTTCAGGATTGTTGCCTAGCAAGGCATGGTCCTGCTCATTCGCTTCCATCGCACAAAGTTCTCGAGGGTGCAGATAGAGCAAATCTGAAGCCATTGCCCTGCCCGGACGCGCCTCTTGAATTAATTGAACGTTTGTTTTATTTTCCGCGAAAAGGCGGCTTGTCATGGCGCGTACGACCGGTTCCGACGGAGAGAAGACCGAAGCTGCGGTCCGCGAGGCGGCAGTCAGCCTGATTGCGCGTCTCGGCTACGAGGCGATGTCGATGCGCCAGCTGGCGGCCGAGGTCGGCGTCCAGGCAGCGGCGCTGTACCGCTACTTCCCGACCAAGCAGGACCTTCTGTTCATGCTGATGCGTGAGCATATGGAAGGCTTGATCGAGGCGTGGCGCGCAACACGCCCTGTCGGCGCTGATCCGGCAGCGCGGCTTGCCGCTTATGTCGAAAACCACATCGCTTTCCATATCGAACGCCGCCACTCCACCCATGTCTCGAACATGGAGCTGCGCAGCCTGTCGCATGAAAAACTCACGCAGATCCTGCGCATGCGCACGGCCTACGAGAAGGAGCTGCGCGCCATCCTGCGCGACGGCGTCGAAGCGGGGTTATTCAGCATCGAAGACACCGGGCTCACCGCCATGGCGCTGATCCAGATGATGACCGGCGTCATTGTCTGGTTCCGGCCGGGCGAGCGGCTGTCGATCGCCGAAGTCACCGCTACATATCTGGCAATGACAATGCGCCTTGTTGGAGCAAAGAGCGATGGCGCGTCAACGAGCGACGACGCCGCGCCTCTATTCGGGCGCGCAAAGGACGCTCTAGCAACTTGATTTCGCGCATGATCCCGATTTCGGGATCGTGCGCCGGGAGGAACGGCATGTACATGCATACGCTCAACTTCGGGCTTGACGAAGACATCGAGGCGCTGCGCGACCTGGTGCGGCGCTTCGCCCAGGAAAAGATCGCACCGATCGCCGCCGAAATCGACCGCTCGAACGAATTCCCGGCACATCTGTGGGCCGAACTCGGCGGGCTCGGCCTGCTCGGCATCACCGCCGATCCCGATTTCGGCGGCACCGGCATGGGCTACCTTGCCCATGTCGTGGCGATGGAGGAGATTTCGCGCGCCTCGGCCTCGGTCGGCCTCTCCTACGGCGCCCATTCCAACCTCTGCGTCAACCAGATCAACCGCTGGGCAACGCAGGCGCAGAAGGAAAAGTATCTGCCATCGCTCTGCAGCGGCGAAAAGGTCGGCGCACTGGCGATGTCGGAATCGGGTGCCGGCTCCGATGTCGTGTCGCTGCGCCTGCGCGCCGAAAAGCGCAACGACCGCTATGTGCTCAACGGCACCAAGATGTGGATCACCAACGGGCCGGATGCCGAGACGCTGGTCGTCTACGCCAAGACCGATCCGGAACTCAATTCGCGCGGCATCACCGCCTTCATCGTCGAAAAAGCCTTTGCCGGTTTTTCGGTGGCGCAAAAGCTCGACAAGCTCGGCATGCGCGGCTCGAACACCGGTGAGTTGGTGTTCGAGAATGTCGAAGTGCCATTCGACAATGTACTGCACGAGGAAGGGCGCGGCGTCGAGGTGTTGATGTCGGGCCTCGACTACGAACGCGCCGTGCTGGCCGGCGGGCCGGTCGGGCTGATGGCAGCGTGCCTCGACGTGGCGATACCTTACGTGCATGAACGCAGGCAGTTCGGTCAGCCGATCGGCGAATTCCAGCTGGTGCAAGGCAAACTCGCCGACATGTATGCGACGATGAACGCGGCGCGCGCCTACGTCTATGCCGTAGCCGCCGCCTGCGATCGCGGTGAGACGGCCCGCAAGGATGCTGCCGGCTGTATTCTCTTCGCCGCCGAAAAGGCAACGCTGATGGCGCTCGACGCCATCCAGCTTTTGGGCGGCAACGGCTACATCAACGACTACCCGACCGGCCGGCTTTTGCGCGACGCCAAGCTCTACGAGATCGGCGCCGGCACCAGCGAAATCCGTCGCTGGCTGATCGGACGAGAAATCATGGCGGAGGGCGCCTGATGGCGTCTTTTTGAGATTTTGCCAGAAGCCGCACGATGTGGCATACATGGGGTAATGTGCCACAATCCAGGCGAGGTGGACCATGGCGGGCAGAACGGGAAAGTCCGGATTTGACGAAGATCCGCAAACACAGTTCGATGCCGGCGCTCGCCAACCACAGCTTCGTGCTCCGGCGAAACGCGAGCGTGTCAAGCTTGGCGAGGGCGGGCGCTTCGTCATCCCTGCCGCGATGCGCGAGGAGATGGGCGTGAAGCCTGGCGACGATATGATCCTGCATGTCGAGAACGGCGAACTGCGGGTAAGATCGTGGCTGCAGAATCTGCGACGCGTCCAGGCCGAATTGTCAGCGTTGAAACAGCCCGGTGAAAGCGTCGTCGACGAATTTCTGAAAGAGCGACGGGAAGAGCAGCGCCGAAGCGACAAGCGTCTCGACCGGCTTCACGCCGAAGGGACAACGGGAAAGCGGGCGAAATGAAGCCCTATGTCATGGACAGTTCGGCGGCGCTCGCAATCCTGCTCAACGAGCAAGGCACCGATAATGCTTTGGGGTTCGCGCCGGATGCACAATGCAGTTCGGTCAATGCGGCCGAAATCATCGCCAAGCTGATCGACAAGGGACGCAGCATGGAACAGGCTGCGGACGACCTCGCCAGTCTCGGCATGCCGATCGCCGTTTTCGACGACGCGATGGGCATCGCCGCCGGGCAGCTTCGCCAATTGACGCGGCATCGCGGCTTGTCGCTGGGCGATCGGGCTTGCCTGGCGCTGGCAATTCGCGAGAATGCCATTGCCGTCACCGCTGATCGCGATTGGGGCGACCTCGATGTCGGCTGCAAGATCGAGCTGATCCGGTAGCGCCATGGCCCCCCTCACCTCGCAGATATCGCCCGCCTCCGATATTTTCCGCGCCAATGCCGGGCGCATGCGGGCGCTGGTCGCCGATATTGCTGAAAAAGCCGCCGCCATCGAGCGCGGTGGCTCGGAAGAGGCGCGTGAGCGGCACGTCTCCCGCGGCAAGCTCCTGCCGCGGCAACGCCTAGCCCAATTGCTCGACACAGGCTCGCCCTTCCTCGAAATCGGCCAGTTCGCGGCATGGTCGATGTATGGCGAGGACATCCCTTCGGCCGGCCTCATCGCCGGCATCGGCCGCGTCGAAGGCACCGAAGTGATGGTCGTCGTCAACGACGCCACGGTGAAGGGCGGCACCTATTATCCGCTGACGGTGAAGAAGCATCTGCGTGCACAGGAGATCGCATTGCAGAACAATCTGCCTTGCGTCTATCTGGTCGACAGCGGCGGCGCCAATCTGCCCAACCAGGACGAGGTGTTTCCCGACCGCGATCATTTCGGCCGCATCTTCTACAACCAGGCCAACATGTCGGCTGCCGGCATTCCGCAGATCGCCTGCGTCATGGGCTCGTGCACGGCCGGCGGCGCCTATGTGCCTGCGATGTCGGATGAGACAATCATGGTGCGCAACCAGGCAACCATCTTTCTCGGCGGGCCGCCGCTGGTGAAGGCGGCCACCGGCGAGGACGTCACCGCCGAGGACCTCGGTGGCGCCGACGTGCACACAAGGCTTTCCGGCGTTGCCGACCACTATGCGCTCGACGACGAGCATGCGCTGGCCATATGCCGGCGTATCGTCAAAAACCTGAATCGGAACAAAAATGTAAGCCTGGCCTTGCAGAAATCGATTCCGCCGCTTCACGATCCACATGAACTCTACGGCATCGTGCCGACGGATCTGCGCCAGCCCTATGACGTGCGCGAGGTAATCGCCCGCACCGTCGACGGCTCCGAGTTCGATGAGTTCAAGCAGAATTATGGCACCACGCTGGTCACCGGTTTCGCCCATCTCAGCGGCATGCCGGTCGGCATCGTCGCCAACAATGGCGTGCTGTTTTCGGAAAGCGCGCTGAAGGGCGCGCACTTCATCGAGCTGTGCTGCCAGCGCAAGATCCCGCTGATTTTCCTGCAGAACATCACCGGCTTCATGGTCGGGCGAAAATACGAGGCCGGCGGCATCGCCAAGGACGGCGCCAAGCTGGTCATGGCGGTCGCAACGGCCAAGGTGCCGAAGGTGACCGTGATCATCGGCGGCTCGTTCGGTGCCGGCAATTACGGCATGTGCGGACGCGCCTATTCGCCACGCTTCCTGTGGATGTGGCCGAATGCCCGCATTTCGGTGATGGGCGGCGAGCAGGCGGCAACGGTGCTGGCCGTGGTCAAGCGCGAAGGCATCGAGCGCAAGGGCGGGGAATGGAGCGCTGAGGAGGAAGCGAAATTCAAGAAGCCGATCCTGATGAAGTACGAGCACGAGGGACACCCGCTCTATTCGTCGGCAAGGCTCTGGGACGACGGCATCATCGACCCGGCCAAGACCCGCGAGGTGCTGGCGCTCAGCCTTTCGGCCGCGCTCAACGCCGAGATCGAGGAGACAAAATTCGGCGTGTTCAGGATGTGAGATGAGCGAAATCGGCCAGAGGATTCGCATTCAAACCGGCGACATCACGAAGCTGGCGGTCGATGCCATCGTCAACGCCGCCAATACCTCTCTTCTCGGAGGCGGCGGCGTCGACGGCGCTATCCACCGCGCGGCCGGCCCCGAGCTTGTGGCAGAATGCCGGACCTTGCATGGCTGCAAGGTCGGAGACGCAAAAATCACCAAGGGCTACAGGCTGCCCGCGCGCTACGTCATTCATACGGTCGGGCCGGTCTGGCAAGGTGGCAGCAAAGGAGAAGCCGAACTGCTCGCCTCCTGCTATCGCCGGTCGCTCGAAATCGCCGCCGCAAAGGACTGCCGGACGGTGGCGTTTCCTGCGATCTCGACCGGGGCCTACCGCTATCCGAAGGATCAGGCGACGCAAATTGCTGTCGGGACCGTGAGCGCCTTCATCGGCCAGAACATCGCTCCGGCAACCGTCATTTTCTGCTGCTTCGACGAGCCGACGGCCGAATTGTATCAGCGGGTCGTCGCTGCACTCGGCAGGGTGTGACCCTGCGCGGGAGACAACCCACCACATCTCCAGACTATTTTTTGCTTCTCGATCTGGCCAGACGAAAGAATCACGGCTATTGATCATCGCAAATACCAATGGGGATTGGGCGAAGATGAGGCGGCGGGTTTTTCAGAGAACAACTGCGCATATACTTGCGGCGTTGCTTATATTAGCGACGCCTGGCATCAGTGCAGCGGAGTCGCTGGCGGGAAGCAAGGGCGAGACCCGTTTCTATCCCTATTTGCCGCAGAGCCCGAAGGATCCGTGTACCAGGGCCTACAAGGCCTATGTAGCGGCCGGCGGCCATTCAGCCTATGCAACCACTCCGTATTCCCGGGTGCGTTTTCTGTACATCATCTGCGGCTCGCGCTTGAATGCACCGTCACAGCAAGCTGCCGAAGAATTGGCGTTGAAATCCTGTCAGGCCGCCCGCAACAGTTACAGAGTTACAACAGGCGGCGGCTGCGAAATCGCTGCCTCCAAGTAGGCGAATATATTTCAGTGTTTGGGGTTCAAATGGGTTTGGCAATGAAATCTTTATCAATCAAGCGAGCAACCATGTCGGTACTTGCACTGCTTGTGGCCTCTGCACCGAATGTCGGCGCCGCCGAATCGCTGGCGGGAAGCAAGGGCGACAGCCGCTTTCCGGTCTATTTTGCACCGGGTACAATCGGAGGCTGCGGCAAGAATTACAAGGACTATGTGGCGGCTGGCGGTCACTCGGCCTATGCGATGACGCCATTCAACTGGGCAACCGAATTCACTATTTGCGGTGCTTATCTGAATGCAACATCCCAGAAGGCTGCGGAGGCGCTGGCGTTGAAATCCTGCCAGTCCGCGCGCAGCAAGTACAAGGTCACGACTGCAGGGGCCTGCGCCATAGCTGCCTCCAAATAGACCGACACCCGTCGGCCTTCGACATATTCAATGGGTGGGAAAAATGAAATCTATAAGCGTCAAACAAGCAGTCTTCTCGCTGATAACCGGGTTGCTTCTAATCTCGAGCCCCAATGTCGGCGCGGCGGAATCGCTGGCTGGAAGCAAGGGCGACGTCCGCTTCTACCCGTATTTTCCGGCGACCGCGGATCGGCCATGCACCAAGGCATATAAGGCCTATGTGGCGGCCAGCGGCCATTCAGCTTATGCGACCACTCCGTATTCCCGGGTGCGTTCGTTGTACATCCTGTGCGGCTCGCGCTTGAATGCGCCCTCGCAAAAGGCTGCCGAGGATATGGCGATGAAATCCTGCCAGGTCACCCGCGACCGTTACAGGGTCACGACCGGGGGAGCTTGCGAAATCGCGGCCTCAAAGTAGGCAGGCCTCGCTTGCCTACCCTTTGACCGCCAGACTACAAAGCAGGGCATTGCCGCAGTTCGCGTGACGAGAATTCGCGCCGTTGGCGGCAGCTCTGCCTGTGGAGGCCCGATGTTCGCCAAGATCCTGATCGCCAACCGTGGCGAGATCGCCTGCCGGGTGATCCGCACGGCACGCAGGATGGGTGTGCGCAGCGTCGCCGTCTATTCCGACGCCGACGATCGCGCCTTGCATGTCGAAATGGCCGACGAAGCGGTGCATATCGGCGCCTCTACCGCCAACGAAAGCTATCTGCGCGGCGACAAGATCATCGCGGCGGCTTTGGCCACAGGTGCCGCGGCCATCCACCCGGGCTACGGCTTTCTTTCGGAAAACCCCGATTTCGTCGACCAGGTGGTCGCGGCGGGGCTGATCTTCATTGGGCCGTCGGCGGCCTCGATCCGTGCCATGGGACTGAAGGACGCGGCCAAGCGGCTGATGGAAAAGGCCGGCGTGCCTGTCGTTCCGGGCTATCACGGCGAAGCGCAGGAGATCGTGTTGCTCGCCTCCAAGGCGCGCGAGATAGGCTACCCCGTACTGATCAAGGCGCGCGCCGGCGGCGGCGGCAAAGGCATGCGGCGCGTCGAGCATCCCGATGATTTTTCGGAAGCACTGTCGGGCGCGCGGCGCGAGGCGAAAGCCGCGTTCGGTGACGACCGCGTCTTGGTGGAAAAATATGTCGACAAGCCGCGCCACATCGAAGTGCAGGTGTTTGGTGACAATTTCGGCAACGCCGTGCATCTTCACGAACGCGACTGCTCGGCGCAGCGCCGCCACCAGAAGGTGATCGAGGAGGCGCCTGCCCCCGGCATGACGCCGGCACTGCGCAAGGCGATGACGGAGGCGGCGGTGAAAGCCGCCAAGGCAATCCACTATTCCGGCGCCGGTACCATCGAGTTCATCGTCGATGCCTCGCAAGGTCTGAAGGCCGACCGTTTCTGGTTCATGGAAATGAACACCCGTCTGCAGGTCGAGCACCCCGTCACCGAAATGGTCACCGGCATCGACCTGGTCGAGTGGCAGTTGCGGGTAGCCTCCGGCGAAAAACTGCCGAAGACCCAGAGCGAGATCGCGCTCTCCGGCCACGCCTTCGAGGCGCGCATCTATGCCGAGGACGCGGCAAGAGGGTTTTTGCCGGCGACCGGCACCTTGCACCATTTGAAATTTCCGCAGCCGGCACCGGAGGGTGCGACCATGCGCGTCGAAACCGGTGTACGCGCTGGCGATGCGATTTCGCCGTTCTACGATCCGATGATCGCCAAGCTGATCGTTCATGGCAAGGACAGACGGACGGCGCTCACGGCGCTTGGCACGGCACTGTCGCAGACCGAAATCGCCGGCTCGACGGTCAACACTGGCTTTCTTGCCGCGCTGGCCGCTACTGCGGATTTTGCGGCGGGCGATGTCGATACCGGCCTGATCGCCAGGCACCAGCAGGCGTTGACGGCGGTTCCGCCGCCGAGCGGTGAGACGATTGCCGCCGCGGCACTTGCCGCGTCCGGTGCGCGCGACTTGCCGTCCTCGGACGATCCCTGGTCGTCACTGGCCGGCTATGCGCATTTCCACGCTGTAGCGCGGAGCACCCTGCTGAAGTTTGGCGAGCAGGAGATCGGCGCGCGCGTGTCGGTGCGGCCGGACGGGCGGTTCGAGGTGGCGCTGGATGCGCCCTATGACAGCGTCAATTCGCGGGATCTCCGCGCGGCGCCTCGCCTCGCCCGCTGGCCGGGCCACGTCACGGTCTTCGATGGCGCCATCGGCTACGGTTTTGCCGTGCCGGATCCGCTGGCCCGAGCCGACGAAGCCGCCGCCGCTTCCGGCAGCCTGCGCGCGCCAATGCCCGGCCTGGTCAAATTGGTGCGTGCAGGCAAAGGCGAGTCCGTGATCAAGGGCCAGCCGCTGCTGATCCTGGAGGCGATGAAGATGGAGCACACCATTGCCGCGCCCCATGACGGGGTTATCGCCGAGATTGCTGCCGAAGGCGCGCAGGTAACCGACGGCACCGTGCTGGTTCGCTTTGTCGAGGAACCTCAGTTGACTGCTGTTTCCCTATCCACGAAGTGATCTCGAACGCGTGACAAAGGCGTCGCCAAAAAAAATGTGGCCGGGTTTGACCCCCGGCCATGTTCGATTACAGCAGCGCGTCTTGCGGCGCCGCGGCCATCACGGTTGGATCGGCGCGTATTTGCCGTCATGCCACTGGTTGATGTCGTAGCTCGCGTTCTTGAGGTCGCCCTTCTCGTCGAAGGTGACCGAGCCGACAACCGTGCTGATCGGCTGGCCGTTCTTTAACGCTTCGGCGACTTTTGCCGGATCGTCGCTGCCGGCGCGTTTGATGCCTTCGGCGAAGGCCTGGATCACCGCATAGGAAAACAGCGTGAAGCCCTCAGGCACGAAGCCGCCGGCCTTGATCTTGGCGATGGCCTCCTTGGCTTCGGGCTTCGCCTGCGGATTCGATGGGAAGACGAACATGGTGCCTTCGCCGGCCGGACCGGCAACCTGCCAGAATTCCGGCGAAGCGATCGAGTCCGGCATGATCAACTGGAACTTGAGGTTCTGCTCCGCCGACTGGCGCAGGATCAGGCCGGCTTCGGGGTGATAGCCGCCGAAATAGACGACGTCGGCTTTCAGCTCCTTGAGCTTGGTAACAAGAGCGGAATAGTCCTTCTCGCCAGCGTTGATGCCCTCGTAGAGGATTTCATTGAGACCGTTCTGGTTCATCGTTGCCTTCACGGCATCGGCCACGCCCTGCCCATAGGCGCTCTTGTCGTGCAGGATGACGACTTTCTTGCCGGCATATTTCTTGGCGATCCAGGGACCGATGAAAGCGCCCTGCGCATCGTCGCGCGTGTAGAGGCGCATGATCGTCGGCCAGCCGGCTTTCGCCGCTGCATCGGTCAACACCGGGTTCGAGGAAGCCGGACTCATCATCAGCGCACCGGCTTCGGCGTAGACAGCGGAGGCCGGGATGCTGGAGCCCGAGCAGGCGTGGCCATCGATGAACTTGACACCGTTGGCGATGATGCGGTTGGCGACCGAAACCGCCTGCTTCGGATCGCACTGGTCATCCTCGATGTCGAGCTTGATCTGGCGGCCGTCGACGCCGCCCGCCGCGTTGATCGCGTCGGCGGCGGCTTGCGCGCCTTGCTTAAACTGATCGCCGATGTTGGCAAGCTGACCGGTCATCGGTCCGACCACCGAAAAGGTGATGTCATCGGCGAAGGCGACCGGCGCGGTCATCATCAGGCCAAATATGGCTGCGCTGAAAATACTGAATTTCTTCATGGTGACATAACTCCTCCACTCTCGCGCGACCATCCCGGCCGCGCCTCTTCCAGAATGGCGGGAGAATTTCATCCTTCACCGGAGCTGTCTAGACGCATCGTCGGCGCTCGATTGGGCCTGTAATGCGCTGTTCCAAAGACAAAGCCGCGCCAGCCTTGTTCCGGCCGGTCGCAGCTTTTCTCATCGAGTTCCCGAGGTATCCCCACCAGGATCCGCTCGCCTTCCCTGTTTGTACGGTTTATGGCGCGGCTCGTCCGCCGTGTTCTTGATCTTGTTGGCCCGGCCGTCTTGCGCGGCCTTGATTTTTCGGGCCCGGCCCTCTGCGCGGCCTTGACCCGAAGCGTCCCTGTCGTGAGGTCAGTACCCCTTGTGAGGTCGATGCCGGCGAATTCAGTGCATCGTCATCCATTCGCGAGCTTCGCGCAGCGCCTTGGCGATCTCGACCTTCGACATGGCGGCAGACAATTCGGAGCGCAGTTCCGCGGCGCGGGCCGAACCCTTGATCGCGGCGATGTTGAACCATTTGTGGGCGGCGACGACGTCGGTGTCGCAATCGCGGCCAGTCGCATACATCATGCCCAACTCGAAAAGAATATCGGCCTGGGCGGTTGCCCCCATGGCGCCGAAGCCGGCTTCAAGCATTTCAAAACGTGCCATTTCAAATCCCCTGTTCTGGCTCCCGAGAGCTGTCTCCGTATGTCCCTCGGTGTCCTTGATTACCGTCGGGGGCGGCCGCTCTTTCGATGCTTTCGAGAATGCCCCGGAGGCTTGAATCCGTCGTTAAATGGCGTGCTTAATTTGAGGAAAACAAAGCTAAAACAAGAGGTAAACACGAAAATTCGTTAAGGATACAAAGCCAGCAATCGCGCCGGTTTGCACAAGATTTGAAGAAAACTTGCGAGGCGCGGATCAAGACTCCGCTAACCACAGAAGACAAAGACGTGTGCGGCCCGTTTCATCTTTCGCCGGCGCGGCCGTTCGGGAGCGGGCAAAAACCCGCAACCCTTCCGTGGCGGCACCGCTTTTGTTTTTCCGGGAGCTGGACTAGCTTACGTTTGCGTAAGGGGCAGACACCCGGGACGGAGCCCGATTGGACTTACCTGAGGGAGGAAAGACATGTTTCGACAAGTGAGCCTGGCCCTCGCGGCCGCAATAATGATGACCGGCGCGGCATGGGCCGATCCGATCGAAGGCAATTGGAAAACGCAAGCCGGATCGACTGCCGCCATTTCGGGTGGCGGCGGGGCATTTTCGATTACGCTCAAATCCGGCAAATTTGCCGGCAAGAACATCGGTTCACTGAAGGTTGCCGGCGACAACAAATATGCCGGCACGATAACCGACCCGGAAACCGACAAGACCTATTCGGGCAAGGCTTCGCTTTCCGGCAGTTCTCTCAAGATGAGCGGCTGCGTGCTCGGCGGGCTGATCTGCAAGAGCCAGACCTGGCACAAGCTCTGATCGTGCCCTTCCTGCCGGGGTGAGCGGGGCCAGTCGGCCCCGTTTTCATGTTATCGGTCTCGCAGCCATGGTGTCGCCATGGGTCGCTGCACTCACAGCGGACCCTCTCAGAGATCATCAACCATTTTTGAACCGCAGATGAACGCCGGGATCAGAGCCGGTTCAGCCGGGGCAAGGCATTGTCATGCGTGTTGAAGGAGACACCGCGCAATGCTTGCCCGCCGCTTCACCATCGTCTGCCTGCTGATGAGTCTGTTCGGCATGTTGTTCGCCGTCCTTGTCGCCGAAGCCGGCCGGCCGTCCCGCTCCTGGGACGTCGCCAGTTCCTGCCGACTCGGTTGCTTGAACCATCTTCACCACTGAAACGACAAAGAGCTGAACCTTTAGAGAAAAGCAAAACGCCAATGAACCGCCTCGCCGCCAACACCCTCAAGACGCTTCGGCTGCTGCCGCGCGCGGCGCTCATCCTGACTGTTCTTTCGGTACCGGTACTGGCCGTGCCGACGATGCGCACCAATGCCGGCTCGACGATCGAGGCGCCTGCGTTGAGGAAGTCAGGCCTCGGCTTTGTGCTGCTGGTTAGCCTGCAGCGCGGTTAGCAGACCGAAAAACGCCGACAGCGCGTATTGAGGCCGCCTTACCCCCTCCCAACCGCGCGTCCAACTCTCTATATTGGGTCATGGAAAAGCGAATCTATCCCCAAGCCATTGAATCGGTGGTCACGCCGGAGCCGTTTGGCCGGCAGAGCTTCAACGACGCCAAGAAGGCGGTCGCCGCCCTACAGGTGCTTTACGACCGCAACACCAAGTTCCTGCGCGATTCATTTACCGCGCTCGCCGCGGGCGGCGACAACAACAAACGCTACCGGGCTTTCTATCCGGAGATCGGCGTCACCACGAGTTCCTTCACGCAAATCGACTCGCGGCAGGCCTATGGCCACATGCCGACGCCGGGGCATTTCTCAACCACCGTCACCCAGCCTGCTCTTTTCGAAAGCTACCTCACCGAACAGCTTCGGCTGATCATGCGCAACCACGGCGTTCCCGTCACGGTTTCGGAATCGACCACTCCCATCCCGCTGCATTTCGCCTTCCTCGAAGGCACGCATGTCGACGGGACTGCTGCCGAGCGCATCAAACGGCCGATCCGTGACCTGTTCGACGTGCCGGATCTCGACGGCACCGACGACCAGATCGCCAACGGCACGTTCGAAGTGGCATTGGGCGAGGCACGGCCGCTGGCGCCGTTCACCGCGCAACGCATCGACTATTCGCTGCACCGGATGTCGCATTATACGGCGACAAGTCCCCAGCATTTCCAGAACTTCGTGCTGTTCACCAACTACCAATTCTACATCGACGAATTCGTCGCCCGCGCACGCGAATTGATGGCCAATGGCGGTGATGGATATGTCGAGTTCGTCGAGCCGGGCAACATCGTGACCAAAGCAGGGGACGGCGCGCCCGGTGAGGGTGCTGCGCCGCCTCGCCTGCCGCAGATGCCGGCCTATCATCTGAAGAAGCCGAATCATGGCGGCATCACCATGGTCAATATCGGCGTTGGGCCTTCCAACGCCAAGACGATCACCGACCATATTGCGGTGCTCCGGCCGCATGCCTGGGTGATGCTCGGCCATTGCGCCGGCCTGCGCAACACGCAGGCGCTCGGGGATTATGTGCTGGCCCATGCCTATGTACGAGAAGACCATGTCCTCGACGACGATCTTCCGGTCTGGGTGCCGATCCCGCCGCTAGCCGAAATCCAGGTGGCTCTGCAGGAAGCGGTCGCCGAGGTCACCGGGCTTTCCGGATATGATCTCAAGCGCATCATGCGCACTGGCACCGTCGCCACTATCGACAACCGCAATTGGGAGCTGCGCGACCAGCGCGGGCCGGTCCAGCGGCTGTCGCAGTCGCGGGCGATCGCGCTCGACATGGAATCGGCGACGATCGCCGCCAACGGCTTCCGCTTCCGGGTGCCCTATGGCACGCTGCTTTGCGTATCCGACAAGCCGCTGCATGGCGAATTGAAGTTGCCGGGCATGGCGACCGAGTTCTACAAGCGGCAAGTAGCGCAGCACCTGACCATCGGCATCAGGGCGATGGAGAAGCTGGCTGAAATGCCGATGGACCGACTGCATTCGCGCAAACTCAGGAGCTTTTCGGAAACTGCGTTCCAGTAAATGCCGAATCGCATGTGTCGGTCCAGGTCAGGACATTTCGTCATCTTGATTGAGCCGCACTTCTGCCGATAGACAAAGCGATGGCACGTGTTCGGGACATGACGGTTGCGCTGGCATTCGTCGCAATGCTTGCACTCTCGGCCGCGCTGGTGGCCGGGTTCTTCGGATCGCTGCATCCGGCCCTCGATTCCTTTGCTCATTTCCGCGTCCATTTTTCGGTGCTGATGGCGCTTTGCGCGCTGCCGCTGCTCGCCACCTCGTTTCGCCTGCAGGCCGCGGTCGCATTGCTGTTTGCGATAGCCTCCTTTGCCACCACGCAGAATGCCTTGCCGCTTTCGCGGCTATGGCAGGTGCAGGCCGCCTACGAAGCCAAACTCGGTGACGAGCCAGTCTACCGCCTGCTGCAGATGAACCTCAGGTTCAACAATCCAACGCCTGAGAAGGTGCTGTCGCTGATCGGCCGGACCCAGCCTGATGTTATCACCCTCGACGAGGTGTCCGAAACGTGGAAGGCAAAGCTTGGGCTGCTATCCGGCGGCTATCCCTACCGGATCCTCTGCCCATATCCCAATGGCGTGTTCGGCGTTGCGCTGCTGTCCAGACGACCGTTTGGCATAGGCACGGAGCCGCACTGCGACAGCCGCGGCGCGATGGCGATCGCCACGGTCGATTTCGGCGGAACCGACGTCGATGTCGCCGCCATCCACCTCACCTGGCCATGGCCGCACAACCAATCACGGCAGATTGGAGGGTTGTCTGACGAAATCGCCTCGCTTGGCGAGACGTCGATCCTGGCAGGCGACTGCAACGCAGCGCCATGGAGCGCCGCCGTCCGGCGCGTCGCATCGCTTGGCAAGCTGACTGTAATGCCGTCGGTCGGGCCGACCTGGCTCTACAGAAGGCTGCCGGATTTCCTGCGCTTCGCCGGACTGCCGATCGACCAGGTCTTCAGCAAGGGCGCCATTGTTATCCATTCGGCGTCGACCCTTGAGGACACCGGCTCAGACCATCTGCCGGTGCTGGTGGAGTTTTCGCTTCGGTCGGATGAACAAAAGCCGCTCGACGAGCACCAGACGGCGACCGCGCTTGCGGCGCTGCCTGGCGGGACGCGAAGCTGAAAATCCGCAGTCCAATCTCGACCTGGCTTATTACTGGCCCACAAAAGCGCGGATGAGGTGCTCGACAGGGCCGCCGTCGCGATGCTCGTGCGCATCGAAGGCGATCTGCTTTGCCTCGTATTCGGCATAGATGGCATTGATCCGGCGCTTTGCCTCGCGACGTGCCTCGAAACAGTGCGGGTCATCACCGACTGTCAGCCCTCGAACCGACTTTTCGGTGGCCCGCATCATCTGTCTGGCGATGCGGCCATGGGTCTCTTCATGGGCGCGAACGCCAGCGAAGAACCGCTTCCAGCGCTTCTGCAGCGCAGGCGACGTGGCTGAGACTAGTTTGGGATAGGTATAGAAGAGATTGAGCGTCCCGTTGGCCTGGCGCAGGCGGCAGACGCCGTTTTCCCGTTGGGCGTCGAAGGTCCAATCATCGACGCTGTAGCCGGTCTGCGCGATGGCGTGGGTCATGAAGCCGTGCTTCGGCCCACTGCGATCCATGGCCTCGATCAGGGCCGCGCCGGTGGTTCCGGCAATGTTGTAAGTTCGTGTCTTGACCAGCACCTTAGTGCCGGCCAAGGCTGCAGGGGCGCACAATGCCCCGATCGCCACAACGCTCGTCAGAACTGCCAGGCGCATTTTTCCTTCCTCCCTGTCGCCGCAGAAAGGAAACACAGGCAGGCGGTTTATTCAACAATCCTACGGTTGCGCTGCTCCTCATCTTGTTTAGTCCGGAGCAAACCTTGTGACTTACATGTTCTGGTAGACCGGGCCCTCGCCGCCCTGTGGCGGCACCCAATTTATGTTCTGGTTCGGGTCCTTGATATCGCAAGTCTTGCAGTGCACGCAGTTCTGCGCGTTGATGACGAAGCGCACATCCTTGGCCGCAGGATCGGCGGCGGCATTGCCGTCCTTGTCGACCCATTCGTAGACGCTGGCCGGGCAGTAACGCGTCGAGGGTCCCGCATAGACGTCATGCTCAGAGCGCTTCTGCAGGTCCATGTCGGCGACGAGCAGATGCACCGGCTCGTTCTCCTCGTGGTTGGTGTTGGACAGGAACACCGACGACAGCCGGTCGAAGGTCAGCACCCCGTCCGGCTTCGGGTAGGCGATCTTCTGGTGCGCGGCGGCCGGTTCCAGCGTCGCATAGTCGGCCCTGCCGTGCTTCATCGTGCCGAAGGGCGAGAAGCCGAACAGCGTGTTCAGCCACATGTCGAGGCCGCCAAGGCCGACGCCGACAATGGTGCCGAAGCGCGACCATAGCGGCTTGACGTTGCGCACTTTCTTCAGGTCCTTGCCGATATCGGTGGCGCGCCAGGCGGCCTCGTAGGAGGCCAGCTCGTCATTGGTGCGGCCGGCGGCTATCGCATCACAGACATGCTCGGCCGCCAGCATTCCGGAGAGCACGGCATTGTGCGAGCCCTTGATGCGCGGCACGTTGACGAAGCCGGCTGCGCAGCCGATCAGCGCACCGCCAGGGAAGGACAGTTTCGGCACCGATTGCCAGCCGCCTTCGGTGATGGCGCGGGCACCATAGCCCAGCCGCTTGGCACCCTCGAAGGTGCCGCGGATCGCCGGATGGGTCTTGAAGCGCTGAAACTCGTCAAAGGGCGACAGATAGGGATTCTTGTAGTTCAGGTGAACGACGAAGCCGACTGCCACCTGGTTGTCCTCGAGATGGTAGAGGAAGGAGCCGCCGCCGGTCTTCAAATCGAGCGGCCAGCCGAAGGAATGCTGGACAAGGCCCGGCCGGTGGTTTTCCGGTTTGATCTGCCAGAGTTCCTTGAGGCCGATGCCGTATTTTCCGGGCTCACGACCGTCGGAAAGGTGGTATTTGGCGATCAGTTGCTTGGCCAGCGAGCCGCGCGCGCCCTCGCCGATCAAGACATATTTGCCCATCAGCGCCATGCCCGGCGCAAAGCCCGGACCGTGCGTGCCGTCCTTCTCGACGCCCATGTCGCCGGTGACGACGCCGGTGACCGCACCGGCCTCGTTGTAGAGCAGGCCGACCGCGGCAAAGCCCGGATAGATCTCGACGCCCAGCGCCTCGGCCTTGGTCGCCAGCCAGCGGCAGACATTGCCGAGCGAGACGATATAATTGCCGTGATTGTTCATCAGCGGCGGCATCAGGATATTGGGCAGACGGAACGAACCGGCGGGGCCGAGAACCAGGAAATGGTCGTCGGTGACCGGTGTCCTGAAGGGATGACCCTCCTCTTCGCGCCAGCCGGGCAGCAGCCGGTCGATGCCGATCGGATCGACGACGGCGCCGGACAGGATGTGCGCGCCGACTTCGCCGCCCTTTTCCAGCACGACGACGGAAAGCTCGGGATTGACCTGCTTGAGACGGATCGCGGCGGCGAGGCCGGCCGGGCCGGCGCCGACGATGACCACGTCGAATTCCATGCTTTCGCGTTCGATATCGCTCATCGATCCCTCACTGGCTCGCTATTCCCGGCATCTTGCTGGCTCACGCGCTGCATAGCGCATCAAATAGCGACGGGAAACCGGCGCGGACGTGACAATACCGATTTCATCAAAAAGTCGCGTCCTGCCGCACAGATTCGCGGTGACGAGCATCAATCTTCAATCCTATTCCGTTTGCACAGATATGTCGCACTGATGTTTTTAATTGTTCGACGGCTTGCTTATCGGCCATACTTCCCGCCATGCGCATATTCGGGCCGGCTGGCTTTTCATCGACGCGCTTTTTTTTCACGCCCGGCCGGTTTTGCCGTGCGGCGCTCTTGGCGCTTCTGCCACTGACGGCCCTCGATGCCCGTGCCGAGCAGCAACTGGTCTGGGCGACCGGCGCCTATTCCTTTTCCGACGAGCGCGGCGGTTTCCGCATCACCGGGGCTTCCGGCATCGGCACGAAAGAGGATCCGCTGGTCATCACCGAAGAGCTGAATTCAGCGACGCCGGTAACGCTGGCCATTCGCACGACAAGGCCGATCCAGCCGTTCGGCAAGGCGGGAGACTTCGCCAATGGTCTGATGTATATGCGCATCGACGTGCTCAACAATAGCGGCCAAGCCTGGGTCGAGTTCCAGTTCGAACTCCAGGAGATCCTCGACCAGCCGAGCGTGTTCGGCGACGGCCTGTCGTTCGACCAGCGCAACAAAACGCCCGAAAATATCTGGTCGAGCAGCTACGCCGATTTCGACCGCAATTTCGAACCGTATGACCGCCTGCTGTTCAAGAACGGCAAGATCGACCCGCTGAAGACCGCCAGCTTCTATTTCCTGATCACCGACTACACGCCGCGCTGGACGTTCTATCTGGTGCAGGATCCGCGCATACCGTCGAGCTGAACTTGCAAATTCAAGCTCCGCGGCCGAATGTGAAACCATGACTGCCGCCCCCCACACTAGCCGAGCCGATCTCGCCGAGCTGCTGGCCTTCTACGCCAGCGCCGGCGTCGACGAGGCACTTGAAGAACAGCCGGTAAACAGGTTTGCAGAAGCCAGGCCGCCGGAGCGGGTGCCTGCGGCGGCCGCTCTGCCGGCCGGTGAAAATGCATCGCCTCATCGCTCGACGAGCGTGTCGCGCGGCGAAATGGGCGAGAGACCGAATACGGCACCGGCAGTGCGAACGTCCCCGGCCATGTCAACGGTGCCCGACGAGGCGCAGGCGGCATTGGCGCGGCAACTGGCGAGATCGGCGGCAAACCTCGACGAGCTTCGCCAGCACATGGCGGCATTCGACGGCTGCAATCTTAAATTCACCGCCAAGAACCTGGTGTTCGCCGACGGCAATCCGACTGCCGCGGTGATGCTGGTCGGCGAAGCGCCGGGCCGCGACGAGGACATAGAGGGCTTGCCGTTCGTCGGCCGCTCGGGCCGGCTGCTCGACCGCATGCTGGCCGCGATCGGTCTTGACCGGACATCTGCCTACATCGCCAACGTGATTCCCTGGCGGCCGCCGGGCAACCGCACGCCGACGCCGCACGAGACCGAGATCTGCCGGCCGTTCATCGAGCGGCAGATCGAACTGGTCAATCCGAAGGTGCTGGTCAATCTCGGCGGCCCGTCGGCAAAGACCCTGCTCAACACCTCCGAAGGCATATTGCGGCTGCGCGGCAACTGGCGCGTCCACACGACCCCGTCTGGCGTCGCCATTCCCGCCATGCCGACCCTGCATCCGGCCTATTTGTTGAGAACGCCTGCGCACAAGAAGCTGGCGTGGCGGGATTTCCTCGAAGTGAAGGCGAAGTTGCGGGCACTTGGGTAACGGTGCAGAACGCGTCTTCCGTCCTCCCCTTGCGAGGAAGGAAGGGCGGCATCATGATCTCGCAGGTAATTGAAATGCGCCCACTGCCGGCCTAGTCATCTCGTTATGACAGCAGCCCAGATTTCCGCCGGCAGTCTCATTCGCGAATGGCGTACACGCCGGCGCATCAGCCAGCTCGACCTCGCCATGGAGGCCGAGATCTCGCAGCGGCATCTGAGTTTCGTTGAAAGCGGCCGCGCCGCACCCTCGCGTGACATGGTGCTGCATCTGGCGGAGCAGCTTTCGATCCCGCTCAGGCAGCGCAACCAGCTGCTGCTGGCCGCCGGCTTTGCCCCGAGCTTCAGTGAACGACCACTTGACGATGCCTCGATGGCACCGGCGATGGCGGCGGTCGAGACCGTGCTCAAGGCGCACGAGCCGTTCCCGGCGCTTGCCGTCGACCGGCATTGGAACCTGGTGTCGGCGAACGCCGCCATCGGCCCGTTCCTCGCCAATGTCGCCGACGCCTCCCTGCTGAAGCCGCCGGTCAACGTTTTGCGCCTCAGCCTGCATCCCGGCGGCATCGCGCCGCGCATCGTCAACCTTGCGGAATGGCGGACGCATCTTCTGGAGCGGCTGAAGCGGCAGAACGACGCTGCCGCCGATCCGGTTCTGGTCGAGCTCGAGCGCGAGCTTCGGGCCTATCCGTCCGGCCTTAAAAGCAGCCGGCCGGCGCCGGTCGAACCGAACGCGATTGTCCATCCGCTCAAGCTTGCCCATGGCGACGCGGTGCTGTCGTTCATCAGCACCATCACCGTGTTCGGCACGCCGCTCGACGTGACGCTGGCGGAGCTGGCGATCGAATCTTTTTTCCCCGCCGACGAGCAGACGCGGGCGGTGCTGATGCGGCTGGCGAAAGAGCGGACCGACGCAGCGGGCTGATCACCCTTCCGGCGCGACGGCCTTGCGGGTGCGGGTGCGTTCGAGACCCAGCTGGCGCTCGCGCCAGATGATGAAAATCCCCGCCGCAACCACGATCATGCCGCCGACCAGCATGTTGATCGTGGCGATATCGCCAAAGACCAGATAGCCGACGACGACGCCGAGGATCATCGAAGTGTATTCGAAAGGTGCTACGACGGAAGCCTCGGCATGGCGATAGGCCGAGGTCATCAGAATCTGGCCAAGCCCGCCGCAAAAACCCGCGGCAATCAGAAGCCCCGCCTGTGCTGGCGTCAGCGCCTGCCAGCCGAATGGCAGCGAAAGCAGCGCCATGACGCTCGCGGTTACCGAAAACCACAGCACGATGGTCGCCGTCCGCTCGCTCTGGACGAGGTTGCGAACCAGGAGCATGGCGATGGCCGAGATCGCCGCGGCTATCAGGGCGGCGATGACGCCAAGCACCTCCTGATCGCCAAGGGCAGCGCCCGAACTGAGCAGCGTCAGTTCCGGCCACGAGATGATCAGCACCCCGACCAGGCCGACGGCAACCGCACTCCAGCGATAGATGCGGATGGCTTCGCCGAGGAAGATCGAACTGAACACCACGACCAGCAGCGGCTGCGCGTAGTTCAGTGTGATCGCCTCCGGCAGCGGCAGCCGCGTCAGCGCGAAGAAGCCGAGCCCCATGGCACAGACACCGACGACGCCGCGCGCAATGTGGTTGAGCGGGCGCTTTGTCGAAAAGGCGGTTCCGAGTTTTCCCTGGAAGGCGAGGAAGGCGATGATCGGAAAAATGGCAAAGAAGGAGCGGAAGAAGACGATCTGGCCCGCCGGGACGGTGCCTGCCGCCTTGATGCAGGACGACATGCCGACGAAGACCGCCACCGATACGATCTTGAGCAAGATTCCGGTCAGCGTGCTGTGCTCGCCGGCAAGGTCGCCAACTGCAAGCACTGGCAAATCCGGTCTGGCTGTCACGCCCCTCTTGCTTCCTCGATCGCCGCCCAGATGCACGCCGGCGTTGCCGGCATGTCGATATGCCTGATGCCGTAGGTGCGGTAGTGCGCGTCGGTCACCGCATTGAGCGCGGCAGGCGTCGACCCGATCGTACCCGCCTCCCGCGCGCCCTTGATGAAGGCCACATCCTCGCGACACAACACAGAGGCGCTCGTTCCGAATTTCGGCGTGACGACGGTCATGGAAGCCTCGCGATGATGCTTGGGAAATGATCGCCTGAAATAGACGTCGCTGCAGTTTTGTCGAGGGAGCGTTTCGTGTAAAGAGCGCAGACTTCAAATTATTTGGACCAGCGGACCCGCCCGCCGCACCCGGATCGACAGGAAAAATCAAGGAATGCGCACAGATACCGGCCAGGTCTTCAAGCTCGAAGACTATCGCCCCAGTGATTATCTCATTCCGGAAACCAGCCTGACTTTCCGCCTTTCGCCTGAAGCAACGCATGTGACCGCCGTGCTGACGGTCGAACGCCGCGACGGGATTGCGGCGTCGGTGCCACTGGTGCTGGATGGCGACGGGCTGACGCTCCGCGGCATCGCCATCGACGGCCAGGAGCCGAGCCCTGCGGATTTTCTCGTCACGCCCGATCAACTGACAATCATCAGCCCCCCTGCGACAAGGCGCTTCCAGCTGAGAATTGAAACCGTGTTGGCGCCGGCGCAGAACGAAGCGCTGATGGGCCTCTATCGCTCGAGCGACGTCTATTGCACGCAATGCGAGGCCGAAGGCTTTCGCCGCATCACTTATTTCCTCGACCGTCCCGACATCCTGTCGGTCTATACGGTGCGTATCGAAGCTGAGCGCAATGAGGCGCCGCTGCTTTTGTCCAACGGCAACCCGGCCGGCAGCGGCGAGCTTGCCGGCGGCTGGCACTATGCGGTCTGGCACGACCCCTTCCCCAAGCCGTCCTATTTGTTTGCGCTGGTGGCGGGCGACCTCGGCAAGATCTCGGACAGTTTTGTCACCCTGTCTTGCCGCAGGGTCGAGCTCGGAATCTATGTCGAACCGGGCAAGGAGAGGCTCGCCGGCTACGCCATGGACGCTTTGAAAAGGTCGATGAAATGGGACGAGGAGGCATTCGGCCGCGAATACGACCTCGATGTCTTCAACATCGTCGCCGTGTCCGACTTCAATATGGGCGCAATGGAGAACAAGGGTCTCAACATCTTCAACGACAAATATGTGCTGGCCGACCAGGAAACCGCGACCGACGCCGATTTCGCCAATATCGAGGCCATCATTGCCCATGAGTATTTCCACAATTGGACAGGTAACAGAATCACTTGCCGCGACTGGTTCCAGCTTTGCCTGAAGGAAGGCCTGACGGTTTTCCGCGACCACGAATTCTCCGCCGATCAGCGCTCGCGCGCCGTCAAGCGCATCGCCGAGGTTCGTACGCTGCGCGCCCATCAGTTTCCCGAGGACCAAGGGCCGCTGGCGCATCCGGTCCGGCCTCGCCGCTACCGCGAGATCAAC
Source organism: Mesorhizobium sp. M0207 (assembly GCF_040321995.1). Classification (NCBI taxonomy): domain Bacteria; kingdom Pseudomonadati; phylum Pseudomonadota; class Alphaproteobacteria; order Hyphomicrobiales; family Phyllobacteriaceae; genus Mesorhizobium; species Mesorhizobium sp. M0207. The sequence continues at coordinate 16,292 of NZ_JAMYSQ010000037.1, read as the reverse complement.
AATTTCTACACGGCGACGGTCTACGAAAAAGGCTCGGAAGTCGTGCGCATGATCCATACCATCCTCGGCGCCGAGACGTTCCGCGCCGGCATGGACCTCTACTTCGAACGTCACGACGGCCAGGCGGCGACGATCGAAGACTTCATCAAAGTGTTCGAAGACGTCTCGGGTCGCGACCTGTCGCAGTTTTCGCTGTGGTATCATCAGGCCGGTACGCCGAACCTGACCGTCAGTTCGGCGTATAATCCGGCAGCGCGGGAATTCACGCTCGAAATCGAGCAGTCGGTGCCGCCAACGCCGTCGGAAAGCCGCAAGCGGCTGATGCACATTCCGCTTGCCTTCGGCCTGGTTGGCGCCGGTGGCGAGGCGATAGCCCACAGCGGCGCCGAAGGGGCGAACGTCGAGGACGGTGTCATCCATATCCGCAAACGCCGCCATGTCGTCAGGTTTTCCGGGATTGCCGAGCGTCCAGCCATGTCGCTCAACCGCGGCTTTTCGGCGCCGGTGACACTTTCGGTCGAGCAGCGGCCCGACGACCAGTTTTTTCTGGCTGGCCACGACAGCGACGCCTTCTCGCGCTGGCAGTCGTTCAACTCGCTTTTGACCGATGCGCTGATTGCAGCCTTCCGCCAGATCCTGGACCACAAGCAACCCGAGTTCAGCGCCCGGCTGACCGGGCTTGCCGGCAAAATAGCCGGCGACGAAGCGCTCGAACCCGCCTATCGGGCACTGGCGCTGGCGCTGCCCGGCGAGGCCGATATCGCCCGCGACATCGGCAAGAACATCGACCCCGACGCCATTTTCGCGGCGCGCGAGGCGCTGGCGGTTGCAATCGCCGAGGCCAACCGCGAGATATTCTCCAAATTTTACGATCGGCTTGCCGACACTGGTCCGTTCAGCCCGGACGCGGCCAGTGCCGGGCGGCGGGCGCTGCGCAATGTCCTGCTGGACTATCTCTCCTTGCTGCCGGGAGGTGCGGAACTCGCTGCCGGGCACTTCCAATCGGCGACCAACATGACCGACCGGGCCGCGGCGTTGACCGTGCTTGCGCACCGTCACCATGGCTCACCGGAGGCGACCAAGGCGCTGGCGGATTTCGAGGCGAAATATGCAACCGATCCGCTGGTCATGGACAAATGGTTCCAGATCCAGGCCAGCGTGCCCGGCCCGCAAACCGTCGACGCGGTGCGCGCCTTGACAGGCCACCCTGCGTTCTCGATGGCCAACCCGAACCGGGTACGGGCACTCATCGGCACGTTTTCCAGCGCCAACCAGACCGGCTTCCATCGCACCGACGGCCAAGGCTACCGGCTTTTCGTCGAAACGGTGCTGCAGGTCGAAAAACGCAACCCGCAGGTGGCCGCCAGGCTGGCGACGGCGCTCAGGTCGTGGCGCTCGCTCGAACCGGTGCGGCAGGCCAAGGCAAGGGAGGCGTTGCTTTCGATCGCCAATACCGAGAAGCTGTCGGCCGATTTGCGAGACATCGTCGAGCGCACCCTGGCGTAAGCGACCTCCGTTGTCCCCTTGTGGGAAAAAGGGAAGACCCCCCGAAAACCCAGTTATTTTAGTCGATTTTTAATCTTTTTTCGCCGCGCCTCTGGACAAGGCGAATCACCTTTGATTCTTTAGTGACGATTCGGAAGTGCGGCGTTGCCGGATCGTCAAGCGGGACAGAAAATCGGGGAGTGCCATTTATGGCGAAGGCGGACGCGTGGGGCGCGCCCGGTGGGACGGCTTTTGGGCGGCGCGAGGCGCGAAGCGACGGTCTCGCGGGCAATACGCGGCTCATCGCCGAACCTGCCTACCGACGGCTGCTGGCAGCCGAGCCGCTGTTGCGGCGATCGATACCGGCCCTCATTATCATGTTTCTGTTGATCATCGCAGTACTGCGCTTTCTGTCACTGATGAACGAGCGCGACGAGATCGAGCGCGACGCCAAGGCGATCCTTGCGCTGGCCGCCGGCCAACTGGCCAGTTCGATCGCTGCCGATGCGACCATGGGTTCCACGCCCGGCGCGATCCAGGACCTGCTGGAGAGCACCGGTCGTCAGGGCGCGATGGGCCGAAGCCACGTACTGGCGATCACCGATAGCGCCTTCAAGATCATTGCCGTATCGCCGCAGTCGATGCACTGGGAGGGCCGGTCGCTCGATGGCGTCGTACAGGGCGGGCAGCCGCTGTTCATGTTCGGCGACCGCGCCGGGGTGATGGAGGTCAGCATCGGCGGACAGGACTGGTACGCGGCAGTGAGCCTGGCGAACGGCCGAAAGGGTGCCGCGGCAGCGTTCGTGCCGCGGGAGGCAGTTTTTGACGCCTGGCGCAAGACGGTCTCACTCAACGTCACGCTGTTCGTGCTGACGGCCGGTGTGCTGATCATCATCCTCTACGCCTATTTCGGCCAGGCGGCGCGCGCCCAGGCCGCCGATCGCATCTATCTCGAAGCCCACCAGCGCATCGACATGGCGCTGGTGCGCGGCCGCTGCGGCCTGTGGGATTGGGACATGGTGCGCGGCAAGATGTACTGGTCGCGCTCGATGTACGACATGCTGGGCTACGAGCCTTGTGACACGATGCTGTCGTTCGGCGAAGTCGATGAAATCATTCATCCCGAGGACGGCGATTTGTTCGAACTCGCCAACAGGATCGTCGCACGCGAGATCGACCATATCGACCAGGTGTTCCGGATGCGCCATGCCGACGGGCAATGGGTTTGGATGCGCGCAAGAGCACACGTTATCGACCCGGAAGCGCCGGAGATCCAGCTGATCGGCATCGCCGTCGACGTCACCGAGCAGCGGCATCTGGCGCTGCGCTCCGAAGCGGCGGACCTGCGCCTGAGGACGGCCATCGAAAACATCAACGAATCTTTCGTGCTGTGGGATTCGTCCGAGCGCCTGATCATGTGCAATTCCAAATACCAGCAGGACAACGGCCTGTTGGATCGCGACGTGATGCCGGGCGCTCCGCGCGCCGTTCTGGAGGAACGCATGCTGGCCTTCGCCTCGGAGCGGCGGCTTGCCAACACCAACGGACCGCAGGGAGGCGTGACCTTCGAGCGCCAGCTTGCCGACGGCCGCTGGTTGCAGGTGAACGAGTTGCGGACAAGGGACGGCGGTACCGTCTCTGTCGGCTCCGACATCACCCAGATCAAGCTGCACCAGGAGAAGCTGGTCGACAGCGAGCGCCGGCTGATGGCGACAATCCATGACCTCAGCCTTGCCCGCCGCGCGGAAGAAGAACGGGCGCGTGAGCTCGTCGAACTCAATCGCAAATACATGAAGGAAACCGAGCGCGCCGAAGCGGCAAACCGGGCCAAATCCGAATTCCTGGCCAACATGTCGCACGAGTTGCGCACCCCGCTCAACGCGATCATCGGCTTCTCGGAACTGATGGAGCGGCGGCTGTTCGGGCCGCTGGGCTCGCCGCGCTACGAAGAGTATGCCACCGACATCAACGGCAGCGGCAAATATCTTCTCGGTGTGATCAATGACATCCTCGACATGTCGAAGATCGAGGCCGGCCAGTTCGCCTTGGATCAGGAAGAAATCGATCTCTGCCCGCTCATCAGGGAGACGGTTCGCGTCGTTTCTCTGCAGGCGGCGGAAAAGTCGATCACCGTCGAAACCCGCATCGCCGATTCGCTGACGCTGTTCGCCGACCGCAGGGCGATCAAGCAGATCCTCATCAACCTTCTGTCCAATGCGGTGAAGTTCACCGGGCAAGGCGGCCACATCTCGGTCAGAGCCCGCAGCATTTCCAGCGCGCTGATCCTGACGATCGAGGACAATGGCTGCGGCATCCCGAAGGCGGCGCTGAGCAAGCTCGGGCGGCCATTCGAACAGGTGCAAAACCAGTTCTCCAAGAGCCATGCCGGCTCCGGCCTCGGCCTCGCCATCTCGCGCTCGCTGGCCGAACTTCAGGGTGGCGCCTTGAAGATCCGCTCGACCGAAGGCACCGGCACGATCGTCTCGGTACGCATCCCGATCAAGAAAGCCGCGCAGGCGGTCAAGGCCGCCGCCTGAATGACAAAATAAGTCTCCGGCGGCTCGCACCGCCGGAGCGTTATCACTTCTCACTGCATGCCGTCAGTGCCATCATTGCCCTCGCCGTCCCATTGGCGGTGACCGCCGGGACCCTTCGGCAGTTCGTTCTTCTCGATTTTCCCGTCATTGTCACGGTCGAGCATGGCGAAGACCTTCTTCTGGCGGCTGGTGATGTCATCGGCGGTCAGCGTGCCGTTGCCCTTGGTGTCGTAACGGGCGATGATGCGCCTGGCCATCTGCTCGAAGCGTGCTTTCTCGAGCGCGTCGGCGAGCTGTGCCACGGTCAGCTTGCCGCCATTGTCGGCGACCATCTTCTTCAGCCGCGCGTTCATGGCGTCGGAGAACTGGTCGAAGGTGATGGTGCCGTCATTGTCCTTCATGACCTTGCCGAGGCGCATCATCATGCCGTCGCGCGGCCCGGCCACGGAGTGCTCGTCTGCATAGGCAGCGGTGCCGACGGCGCCGGCCAGGGCTGCGAAAACGAGTGCAAGTCTGGTTGTCTTTCTCATGGTCTTCTCCTGTTGCATCGTCACCCCCGATGCTAGAGCGGCGGACCTTCAATCCCCCGCTCTATCTCTTTGATTGAACATCGGAACCTCCCAAAGCAGGTCGCAATTTTGGGCCCGATGCTCTCGCCCGTACGGCTGGTTGCCGTCACGGTTGTTTCGCACGAAGCAGAAGGTCGAAATCCTTTCTGACCTTCTGCGACGTCTCCTTGAGGTGCGCTTCAAGCACCCCGAAATCCGGCAGGTCGGTGACCGCAAGAAGCAGATCGGAAAGCCCTGGCGGAACGTCGTCGCGTTCGAACGCGCCGGTGAGGCAAAGCCGTATCATCTGGGTCAGCGCCAGATAGAGCGAATAGGCATCCACCAGTTCCTGCCTGACCCGGGGCTTGGCGAAATCCGGCGCCAGGCGCGACAGGACCTCAGCCGTGCCGGTGGCCCTGCGGCCTGCCTCGATCTTTCCGGTGATCAGCGCAACCTGGGCAATGAATTCGAGATCGATGAGGCCGCCCGGGATCAGCTTGATGTCCCAGGGATCGCGCGGCGGCTTCTCCTTGTCGACCATGGCGCGCATCTCGGATGCCTCGGCCATCACCTTGGCTGGATCGCGCGGCAGAGCGAGTACTGCGGCAACGTCCCCTTCGATCTCGCGGCAGAGCTCGGCATCGCCGCCGATCGTGCGGGCCCGCGCCAGCGCCATGTGCTCCCATGTCCAGGCGTCCTGGCGCTGATACTTCTTGAAGGCGTCGACATGAGTGGCCACCGGCCCCTTGTTGCCGGACGGCCGCAGGCGAAGGTCGAGCTCGTAGAGCACGCCCTCGGCGGTCGGCGCGGAAACGGCGGCGATCAGCCGCTGTGTCAGCCGGCTGTAGTAATGCGACGGGGCAAGCGGCTTGTCGCCGTCGGACTCCTCCGCATCGGCGTCGTGATCGTAGAGCAGGATGAGGTCGACGTCGGAGCCCGCCGTCAGTTCGCGGCTGCCGAGCTTGCCCATGCCGAGCAGGGCGACCCGGCCGCCGGCAATATAGCCATGACGCAAAGCGAATTCCGCCATCACCGCCTGCAATGCCGCCTCGATGGTCAGGTCGGCGAGATCGGAAAAAGCGCGGCCGGCGCGCGGCGGGTCGATCGACCCGGCAAGCAGCCTGACGCCGATCAGGAATTTTTGCTCCGAAGCAAAGATGCGCAGCCGGTCGAGCACGTCTTCATAGGCTCTGTCGCCTTCGAGGAAGGCGGCAAGGCGCGCCGACAGATAGGCGCGGTTTGGCAGTTCGCTCAGCAGCGCCGGATCGAGCAGCCCATCGAAGACATGCGGCCGGCGCGTGATGATGGCGGCCAGCCGCGGTGCCGCGCCCATGATAGTCGCCATCAGCTTCAGCAAAGCCGGATTCGACTGCAGCAGCGAAAACAGCTGGATGCCGGCAGGCAGGCCGGCAAGGAATTCGTCGAAGCGGATCACTGCCTCGTCCGCCCGCCGCGTCTGGCCGAAGGCTTGCAGCAGCGCCGGCGTCAGTTCGGTCAGCCGCTCGCGCGCCTCCGCCGACCGGGTGACGCGGTAGCGGCCGAAGTGCCAGCCGCGGATAACCCGGCAGATGTCGCTCGGCCGCTGGAAGCCGAGCCGCTGCAAGGTCTGCAAGGTATCGGGATCGTCGACGTCCCCGGTAAAGACCAGATTGCCGATGCCGGCCGAAAGCTCCGGCGCGGTTTCGAACAGCGCTGCGTAGTGGCGCTCGACCTGGTGCAGCGCCGCGCGGAACGTTTCGGCAAAGCCTGCTGCATCGGCAAAGCCCAGCATGCGGGCGACGCGCTCCAGCCCCTCTTCGTCCTCCGGCAGGATATGCGTCTGCTGGTCGGCAATCATCTGGATGGCATGTTCGACGCGGCGCAGGAACCAGTATTGCCTGGTGAGCGCATCGCGCGCGTCGGCGGTGATCCAGCCGCGCGCGGCGAGCTCGCCGAGCATCGGCACGGTCTCGCGGCCGCGCAGTTCGGGAAAGCGGCCGCCAGCGATAAGCTGCTGGGTCTGGACGAAGAACTCGATCTCGCGGATGCCGCCGCGACCGAGCTTGACATTGTGGCCTTTGACCGCGACCTCGCCATGGCCTTTGTGGGCATGGATCTGGCGCTTGATCGAATGGACGTCGGCAATCGCCGCATAGTCCATGTATTTGCGCCAGATATAGGGCTGGAGTTCCTTCAGGAACGCGGCGCCGGCGGCAAGATCGCCAGCCACCGGGCGGGCCTTGATCATGGCGGCGCGCTCCCAGTTCTGGCCGCGCGCCTCATAGTAGCGCAGCGCCGCCTCGACCGGGATCGCCAGCGGCGTCGAGCCGGGGTCGGGACGAAGCCTGAGATCGGTGCGGAAGACGTAACCGTGCTCGGTGCGGTCCTGGAGGATACGAACAAGCCGGCGGGTCAGGCGCGAAAACAGCTCTGTGGCATCGAGCGGATCGACGACGGCAGGCGCATCGGGGTCGAAGAAGACGACGAGGTCGATGTCGGAGGAGAAGTTCAGCTCATGCGCGCCGAGCTTGCCCATGCCAAGCAGAATCCAGCCCGAGCGTCGCGCCGGATTTTTGGCATCCGGCAATCGGAGCTTGCCTTGCTCATGCGCGTCGCGGAGCAGGAAATCGACAGCCGCACGCGTGCAGGCGTCGGCAAGGTCGCTCAGTCGCCGCACCGTCAGCGAGGTCTCGGCCTCGCCGGCGAGATCGGCCAAGGCGATCAGGAAATGCGCCTCCGCCTTACATTGGCGCAGCTCCATCATCAGGCTGCTTTCGGAGACGGCCTCTACGCGTGCTGCCGTGTCGACCGCGGCGCCGATCGATGACAGCCGCGCCTCGACGCTCCCGTCGAAAAGCGCATCGAGTATCCGTGGCCGGCGGCGCGCGGTATCGCGCAGGAACGGCGACAGGTCGAACACGGCGGCGAGGAAATCCTGGACGACCCCCTTGCCGGCGAGAGATTTCGCCAGTCGCGGCAGTTCCTTTTGCCGCGCGGCGTCGGCGATCTCCGACAATTCCTGCCTGGCGCGGCTTGCATCCAGTGGAACGAGCTCTACCGCCGGCTTCAACAGCCAGTCCGTTTCGAGGCGTCGCACTGCTATCCTTGCAACCATCAGCGATCGTCCCGCCCGGGAAAACTCATGACGACCGACAATCCGGGATTGCCGGGCAGAAGCTCAAGCCGTCCATTGTGGAATGTCATGATCGCCTTGGCGAGACTCAAGCCAAGGCCGGATCCCGGCTGCGAGCGGCTCTTTTCCAGCCGCACGAAACGCTCGGTCACCCTGGCGCGGTCAACATCGTCGGGAATGCCCTGGCCGTTGTCGGAGACGGCGAGTCTGATCTCGCTACCGACACGCTCCAGCGTCACGCGAACCGTAGGCCTGGAGGTCGAGTCGGTCGAATATTTGATCGCGTTGTCGACGATGTTGGACAGCGCCTGGCCAATCAGCTCGCGATTGCCGTTGACGGCGAAGGAACCTTGCACCGAAGTTTCGAGCGTCACGCCCGCCTCCTCCGCTACCGGCTCGTAGAGTTCGACGACGTCGTGCACGGCAGCGGCCAGATCAACCCTGGTGGTGCTTTCCGAGGAATAGCCGGCTTCCAGTCGCGAGATCATCAGGATGGCGTTGAAGGTCTTTATCAGCTGATCGGATTCGGCGATCGTTCCTTCCAGCGCCTGCCGGTAGTCGCTGGTGTTGTGCTTGCCGGAAAGCGTCGCCTCGGCGCGATTGCGCAGCCTGGTGAGCGGCGTTTTCAGGTCGTGGGCGATGTTGTCGGAGACCTGCTTCAGGCCCTCGTTCAGCGTGGCGATCCTGGCCAGCATGGAATTGAGGTTTTCCGACAGCCGGTCGAACTCGTCGCCGGCGCCGGTGACCGGCAGCCGGCCGGAAAGATCGCCGCCCATGATGCGGCGGCTCGCCTCCGACACGCTGTCGATGCGCTTCAGCGCCGCGCGCCCGACAAAAAACCAGATCAGCAGCCCGCCGACGCCCATCATGCCGAGCGCCAGCATCAGAGCGCGGCGAATGACGGCGCGGAAGCGCTCCGGCTCGCCGAGGTCGCGGCCGACCAGCATGATCATCTGGTTGGGCAGGCGCAGCACCAGGGCAATGGCGTTATGGCCCTTCTCGCCTTCGGCCTGTACTTCGCTCTGGGCGGGCTCGTTCGGGTCGGAGACCGGGTTGCGCTGCCGCTCGAGCTCGCCCTCGCCGAAGCGGCGGTAGGAGAACGGCTCGGTAGTCCAGCCCTCGGCCTCGATCACGCCCGGCTCCAGACTCTGCACGTTGCCGGTCAGGATCTGGCCGTTGGCATCGGCGATCAGATAGAGATTGGCGCCGGGCTGGCGGGAGCGCTGCTCGACGACGCGGACCAGCAGCGGGAGGCCGCCGCGCTGATAGGCGCGGGCGAGGCCGAGCACCTCGTCGTTGATCGTGTCCTGGGTCTGGCCGGTCAGCATGCGCGCCGACAGCGAGGTCATGTAGAACACGAGCAGCACCGCGCAGATGGCGAACAGCAGGAGGTAGAGCGCCGAAAGCCGCGCTGCCGTCGTCTTCATGATGGCCGGCACGGAAAGAGCCATGGGGTTCTAGCCGCTTTTCAGCATATAGCCGGCGCCGCGAACCGTGTGCAGGATCGGCTTGTCGAAGCCCTTCTCGATCTTGCCCCGCAGCCGCGAGATATGAACGTCGATGACATTGGTCTGCGGATCGAAATGGTAGTCCCAGACATTCTCGAGCAGCATGGTCCGCGTCACCACCTGGCCGGCATGGCGCATCAGATATTCGAGCAGGCGGAACTCGCGCGGCTGCAGCGTTATCTCGCGCCCGGCGCGGCGCACCGAGTGCGACAGCCGGTCGAGTTCGAGATCACCGACCCGGTAGACGGTTTCGGCTTCCCTGGCGCTGGCGCGGCGGTTCAGCACCTCGACGCGGGCGAGCAGTTCCGAAAACGCGTAGGGTTTGGTCAGATAGTCGTCGCCGCCGGCGCGCAGACCGGTGACCCGGTCGTCGACTTCGCCGAGCGCCGACAGGATCAGCACGGGCGTCGTATTGCCCCGGGACCTGAGCCCGGCAATGACGGACAGGCCATCGCGGCGCGGCATCATGCGATCAACGACCATGACGTCATAGTCGCCGGAATCGGCGAGCGCGAAGCCGGTTTCGCCGTCGCCGGCGACATGGGCGGTATGGCCGGCCTCGGCGAACGCCTTCTGCAGGTAGTCGGCTGCCTCGCGATCGTCTTCTATGACGAGAATCTTCATAGAACCGTTATACGCGATTTCGCTGGAAGATTGAGTGGCCGGCATATGCATCGTGGCCTTCTCCATGGCGTATCGCGAACAAAGTGATTCAGGGATACGCGGTAAGTCTTTGTTTTAGCATGTCGTAGCCTAAAACCGCTTCACGCCTTGAGCGGCATGTTCGAGCGGCAGCGGGCGATGGGAAGCCCGCTGCCGCTGGGGCGGAACACGATGACTGACGAACGTATTCAGGCCCCGTGCTTTCCCGTGCGGCGGCTCGGGGGTGTTGAAAACCGCCGCACCGGAAAAGTCGACCACTAGAGCGCCGCGCGTCCTCTTGGACGCGCAAAGGGCGCTCTAGCACCTTGAATCGGCGCATGAGCCTTTCCGAAAACGGAATACGTGTTCGGGGTCATGCGCTCAGCCCTTGGCGACAGGCAGTGCGACGAAGCGGTTGCTGTCGTCGCGGGTGATCTGCATCAGCACCGCCTTGCGGCCGGACTTCACCGCGTCGGCCATCGCCTTGTCGACGTCGCCGGCGCCGTTCACTTCCGCCGAATTGACGGAGGTGATGACGTCGCCGGGCTGGATACCGCGATCGGCGGCATCGCTGTCGGGTTCGACATCGGTCACCACAAGGCCCTTGCCATTGTCAGACTTGGTGACGGTCAGGCCGAGATCGGCGAGCGTGTCGGTCTTCGGCGCTGGGGCAGGCTGCTGGTCGGCCGAGGCCTGCTTGTCGCTCGACGGCAGCTTGCCGAGATCGACCTTGACCGCCTCGCTCTTGCCGTTGCGCCACACCGTGACATCGACAGATTTGCCGGGCGGGTAAGCGCCGATCAGGCGGGCGAGTTCCTTCGGCGAAGCAACGTCCTTGCCGTCCACCTGGGTGATCACGTCACCGGCGGTGATGCCGGCCTTCTTGCCGGGACCGTTGTCCTGCGCGCTGGCAACGAGCGCGCCCTTGCCGGACCCAAGGCCAAGCGACTCGGCGATTTCGGGCGTGACCGGCTGGATTTCGACACCGAGCCAGCCGCGCTGGACTGTACCGTTCTTCATCAGATCCTGCACGACCTGCTTGGCGGTCGAAGCGGGAATGTCGAAGGCAATGCCGACGCTGCCGCCCGACGGCGAGAAGATCGCGGTGTTGATGCCGACAACCTGGCCGTTGAGGTTGAAGGTCGGGCCACCCGAATTGCCGCGGTTCACCGAGGCGTCGATCTGGATGAAGTCGTCATAGGGACCGGCGCCGATGTCGCGGCCGCGGGCCGAAACGATGCCTGCGGTAACCGTGCCGCCGAGGCCGAACGGATTGCCGACAGCCACCACCCAGTCGCCGACGCGAACCTTGGAATCATCGGCGAAGTCGACATAGGTGAACTTGTTGCCGTCATCGACCTTGAGCACCGCAAGATCGGTGCGCGGATCGGTGCCGATCAGCTTGGCGTCGAGTTCCTTGCCGTCATTGGTCACCACGGTGAAGGCGGTGCCCTCCTCGACGACATGGTTGTTGGTGACGAGATAGCCGTCATCGGAGATGAAGAAACCGGACCCTTGCGCCACCGGCCGTGGCTGGTCGTTGTTGCGGTCACGGTGTCCAAAACGGCGCATTCCGTTCGGGCCCTGATCGCCGCCTTGATCGCCAAAGCCGCGGAATTCGCGGAAGAACCGGCGCAGCTGCGGGTTGTCGGGAAGATTGCCTAGACCGTCCTCGTCGTCCATCTGGCCGGAACCGTCATCGGCCGTCGACTGGATCTTGGCCTTGACGCGCACGCTGACAACCGCCGGCGAAACGCGCTCGACCACATCGGCGAAGCTTGGGACCTGCGGTGCCTCGACACGCACGGCGTCGGCCAGCACCGGGGCTGTCCCGGTGGCAACAGCACCAAAGCCGATCGCGCCGGCAATGGCCAGGGATGCGGCTGCGGCCAAAAGGCGTTTGCGGGTGCGTAGATATGAATTGGGGGCAACATTCATGGTTATCGTATCCTCTTTTCAAGGGACGCCCCTTGATTGGCATCCTCGACAAAGGAAATAGAGGGCCGCACATTACGGCGCCATTTCCGGTACATGAAACTTTCGTAATGTATCGATCAATCGCGGCGGAGCATCTTGTCCAGCGCCGCCTGTTCCTCGGCAGTTAATGCAGCGGTCACCGTCGAACGGCGCGAGCGGGCGGCCAGCAGGATGAATGTCCCGCCAACGAGCAGCAGAAGAACTGGCGTCCCCCAGAGCAAAACATTGCGCAGATTGAAGCGTGGCTTCAGCAGCACGAATTCGCCGTAGCGCGAAACGACATAGTCCATCACCTGCCGGTCGGTATCGCCGGCGACCAGGCGCTGGCGCACAAGGACGCGCAGGTCGCGGGCGAGGTCGGCATCGGACTCGTCGATCGACTGGTTCTGGCAGACCATGCAGCGCAGGCCTTCCGACAATGCGCGCGCCCTCGCCTCGAGTGCCGGGTCGGCCAGCACCTCGTCCGGCTTGACGGCCTGCGCGGCGCCGGCGAACAACAGCGCCAGCAGCAGGACCAGCGAGGCCAGCGTGGCCCTTTTCATTGCAGGCTCGCCGATGGCACGCCGGCCGCAGCCTTGCGGCGCGACGGTGCGCCGACGCGCAGGCGGCGGTCGAGCAGCGACATCGCCGCGCCCGCCATCATCACCAGTCCGCCGCCCCAGATCAGCGTCACCAGCGGCTTCCACCACAGACGAACGACCACAGAGCCATCGCTGCCCTCGTCGCCAAGCGAAAGATAGAGCTGGCTGAAGCCGATCGTCCTGATGCCGGATTCGGTCGTGGTCATCTGGCGCACCGGATATGAGCGCTTGGCCGAGGTGATCTCGCCTGCGACGCTGCCGTCGGCGCCAAGCAGGGTGAAGCGGCCGCGATCCTCACTGTAGTTAGGCCCCTGGGCCGGGTAGAGCCCCTCGAAGCGCAGCTTGTGGCCGGACAGTTCGACGGTCTCGCCGGCATGCATCGACAGGATTTTTTCGGTCCCGAAGCAAAGCGTGCCGACAATGCCGAGCGTTGTCAGCCCGAGGCCGAGATGCGCAAGCGCTGTGCCGAAGACCGAGCGCGGCAGGCCGGCGAAGCGCCTGAGCATGGTGGCGGGCGCGACGGTGCCGAAGCCGGATTTGACGGCGAGATCGGTGAGCGCGCCGCAGATCAGCCAGAAGGCAAGGCCGACACCGAGTGCCGCCAACACCGAAGCGCCATCGATGAACAGGGCCGTCACCAGCACCGCGAGCAGCGCCGCCGCGAAAGCCGCCATCAGGCGCTGGGCGACCGCGAAAATGTCGCCGCGCTTCCAGGCGAGTAGCGGCCCGAACGGCACGACGACCAAGAGCGGCACCATCAGCGGGCCGAATGTCAGGTTGAAGAACGGCGCGCCGACCGAAATCTTGTCGGCAGATAGGGCTTCGACGACGAGCGGGTAGAGCGTGCCGACCAGCACGGTGGCGGTGGCGGTGGTCAGGAACAGATTGTTCAGGACCAGCGCGCCTTCGCGCGAGATCGGGTGAAACAGGCCGCCGGCCGTCAGCAGGGAGGCGCGCAAGGCAAACAGCGCCAGCGAGCCGCCGATGAACAGCGTCAGGATGCAGAGAATGAACACGCCACGCGTCGGATCGGTGGCGAATGCGTGCACCGAGGTCAGCACGCCGGAACGCACCAGGAAGGTGCCGAGCAGCGACAGCGAGAAGGTCAGGATCGCCAGAAGCAGCGTCCAGATCTTCAGCGCCGAGCGCTTTTCCATGACGATCGCCGAATGCAGCAGCGCCGTGCCCGCCAGCCACGGCATGAAGGATGCGTTCTCGACCGGATCCCAGAACCAGAAGCCGCCCCAGCCGAGCTCGTAATAGGCCCAGTAGGAGCCCATGGCGATGCCGCCGGTGAGGAACATCCAGGCAACCAATGTCCACGGCCTTACCCAGCGCGCCCACGAAGCGTCAATGCGGCCCTCGATGAGGGCAGCGACAGAGAAGGAAAAGCAGATCGAGAAACCGACATAGCCGAGATAAAGCAGCGGCGGATGGATGGCGAGGCCGAGGTCCTGCAGGATCGGGTTGAGATCGCGGCCCTCGATAGGCGCCGGATTGAGCCTGACGAACGGGTTCGACGTCGTCAGGATGAACAGGAAGAAAGTGGCGCCGATCGCTCCCTGCACGGCAAGCACATTGGCCCGGAGCGTCGCCGGAAGATTGCCGCCGAAGACGGCGACGAGCGCGCCGAAGAAGGTCAGGATCAGCACCCAGAGCAGCATCGAACCTTCGTGATTGCCCCAGGTTCCGGTGATCTTGTAGATCAGCGGCTGCAGCGAATGCGAGTTCTCCCAGACGCTCTCAACCGAGAAGTCGGAGCCGGCGTAGGCGGTTGCCAGCGCCACGAAAGACAGCGCCGTCAAGGCAAAGCCGGTCAGCGCGGCCGGTGCGCCGACGGCCATCATCTTGTGGTTGCCGGTGCGCGCACCGAACAGCGGCACCATCGTCTGCACCAGGGCCAGCGCAAACGCCAGGACCAGGGCGAAATGTCCGGTTTCAACCATTGTCACCGCACCCGCTAGTCACTCTTGCTCTCCTGCCATACGCCCTTGGCCTTGAGGCCGTCGGCCACTTCCTTGGGCATATAGGTCTCGTCATGCTTGGCCAGCACGCTGTCGGCGACAAAGATTCCGTCAGGGCCAAACGAGCCTTCGGTGATCACGCCCTGTCCTTCCCGGAAGAGGTCGGGAAGAATGCCGGTATAGGTGACCTTGACGTCCTTCTGGTTGTCGGTCACCGAAAAGGCGACGGTGGCGCCTTGGCCACGCTCGACCGTGCCTTTTTCGACAAGACCGCCGAGCCTTATGCGCTGGCCCGGCTGAAGGCTGGCGGTGGCCAGATCGGCCGGCATGTAGAAATAGGAGGCCTTCTGGCCAAGCGCATAGAAGGTCAGCCCCGTGGCAACACCGAGAAACCCCAGCCCCGCTGCGATCACCGACAGTCGTTTCTGCTTGCGCGTCATCGTCTACTCCGTCGCCGTCACGCCAAGCGAGGCGGCAAAGGCGGTGAATTTCCTGGCCTGGTCACTGTCCGCGCCAAAGACGGCGATACCGCGATTGAGCGCGTCACGCGCCTGATCTGTCTTGCCCAGCACGGCATAGGAACGAACGAGCTGCATCCACCCTTCCTCGTCGCGCGGATTTTGCCGAAGCCTTTCGTCGAGGCCGGCAACCATGGTGCTGATCATGGCTTGCCGGTCCTGCGGCGACATCGAGGAGGCAGCATCGATATCCTCGGCGCTCGGCCCTTTCGCGGGCGCCTCAGAAGCGACGCTGCGGGCGGCGGATTCGGCCAGCGCCTGCTCGACGGCGCCGCGCCACGGCGAGCCCTGCGGCAAGGCGGCAAGCATCTTTTGCCAGGCCGCCGTGGCTTCAGCTATGCGGCCTTCCTGTGCCATGCCCATGGCGAGATAGAACGAGGCCTTCGGATTGGCCGGATCGAGCTTCAACGCCGCCTCGAAAGCCGCCTGCGCTTCGGCGGAGACAATGCCGCCGGCCGCATTGGCGATCGCCTCGCCAAGACCCGCCTGGCGGGCGGCGCTGTCGCCGTCGAGGCGGATGGCGTTGCGATAGGCGGTCACCGCATCGGCGTATCGCTGCATGCGCAGATAGACCGGCGCCAGCACGTCCCAGCCGCGGCCATCGGATGGGTTGGCCGCCAGATGCGCCTCGGCGCGGGCTATCAGCTCGTCGACCGAGCTGTCGGCGGGGTTCTTGGCCAGGCGTTCGCTGAGCGGCTGCGACGGCAGGTCGGGTGAGCCGAGCTGGCCATAGAGGCCCCAGCTGACCAGCGGAACCAGCAGCACGGCCGCCGTCGCCACCAGCCTTGTCGACCGCGACGGCTGCGTCGCCGTCTCGTCGGCGTGGCCGGCATTGCTCAGGCGAAGGATGCGGCGGGCGATTTCGGCGCGTGCCTCTTCGGCCTCCATTGGCCGGATCAGGCCACGCGCCATATCGCGGTCAAGCTCGGCCAGCTGGTCGCGATAGACTTCAAGGTCGTGATCGCCGGCAGCGGACGCGTTCTTCGATCCGCCGGCCAACGGCAGCAGCACCGCCAAGCTTGCGCCCAGCGTCAGGAGTGCGGCTATGACCCAAAACAGCATGGCTCTTCCAATAGAACGAGACCCTTGCCCTGCCAACACAAGCGTGCTGCGACGCTTTGGCGGGGCCGCTCCGATCGATAATGCATGTCGCGCAAAAGTGTGCAGCGGTTTTGCGATAACGACCATGCATCAAAACAAGAACCTATAGCGCGTCGCATGACGACGGTCGAACGCGACGCGCTTTAGTGCCGGATCGGTATCGGCGGATCGACGGCCGGGCGTCTTTGTTGCGCAATTCCGGACGGAAAACCGTTTCACACTTTTCCTGGAATTGCTTGTCTTATGACTTTCGCTGCCGAATGGGTCAGAAAGGAACGCTGAGAGAGGGTAGCCGCCCTCCCTCAGCGGCGAGGGTCGG
>NZ_JAMYSQ010000036.1:0-54212 GCF_040321995.1 Mesorhizobium sp. M0207 | reverse complement strand
TGGCTCATGCTGTGCTGCTAACTTCGCTCGTAAGGGCGACCTTAAGAGCGCAGCCTCGCTACCGTGCCGTCCTCTCGCAAGGCGGCCTTCGCCGGAGGGTATCAGTGTATCAGCGCCTGTAGCCTGGCGATCGGATCTGCTCGGTCAGGGCGCGGTCTAGCGCGGTATAGGCCTGGCCGAACGGGCTGTCGGGCAGTTGCGTCGAGATCGCCATCGCCTGCCGCCACATCTCCTTGCTGAGATAATGCAGCGAATGCTCGATATAGATGCCGAGCAGCGTATCGAGAGCGTCGCCGACATTGGCCGGCGGGTTGACGACGACGCCGCGCCCGGCATTGAGCACCTCGTTGACCTCCATCGAGACGATGGCGCCGAGGATGTCGCCCTTGTTCTGGACGTATCGGAATGAAGCTACGGCAACATTGCTTTACCATCGATCGTGAGCGGAAACGATGCTCTCAGCGCCGTGGATTTCACGGGACAGCATCAGGTCGATCATATCAAGGATCTTCGTCCTTGCCTCCGGACTTTTCTCTGACGAGACATACTCTCGTTTCAACATATCCTGCAGACGATGAACGTCGGTGCCCCGTCTTCCATTTTGATTACCATTTTTCGAGAGATCGATTATTGTTTGCCCTGCTGCTTCCACAACTAGGTCGAGGACATCACAGGTCGCGCCTTCGAGCATGTGAAGCACCGCAAAACCGCTGTCCGCGTATGCCGGAGATCGTAAAAACTCGCGGGTTAGATCACGGTATCGCGCGACTTCATCAGGGTTAATGCGCCGGAACGCGTCAGCCGCTTGGCTGCGGACTTCTTTGTCTTCGTCAGAAAAGAAACGCCTCAACAAAATATCGGCGCGATTAGCATGTTCCGCCCATGTCAGCACGTCTCCAGCGACGTCTGCCATCAACCTTCTATGGTCAACGCTCTTCGCACTCAGGTCGTCCGCATCTTGCGAGAATTCTGGGTGCCGGAAGCTTTCACCGAAAACGAACCAGGCCGCTATGAGTTCTTTGGTCCGATCCCCGCTTCCCAGAAGGTGCGAAATGAGCTCTCTGCCCAACTCAGGTAACCAACTCAGTACATAGGGGAACAGGCTGACACCCGTATGGGTAACAAGGGGCGCAAGGCGATTTATATGGGTCTCAATAGGTGAACCAGAAGCTATTCCCACGAGCTTTCTTAGTGTCGATTCAAATCGATTTTTGTCTGCATTGAACAAAGGCGTCAGCGGTTTCATCATGCAGCAGCGTACGCCAATGAGCATTTCTTGCTCAACGGCGATGTCCAAAGCATGCCAAACTGCGGACTCAAGTTTCGGCACGTGCCAGAGAACGACTCCCAACGCCTCCCAAGTCCAACCGCGCACGCCGTTGAGGCCTCGGATATGAAGTCCGCCGCCCCGTTGAATCAAATGATCGATGGTCAGCGTTTCACGCGCGACGCTAGTTGTGTCGGCATCTTCACTCTCGCTGGCTTCGCCATACATGGCATACCAGATCAAGGCATCTGCGATATCCGACGTTGCAGCTAAGTGCGGATGATTGATGAGGAGACGGGCGATTTCATTGCCGTATGGCCTTCCGTCGAGCTGATGTGCATGACGAATAGCGGTGATCAACCATTCGTCCAACGCGTTCTCCGCGTCGGCCAAACCTGACAATATGTGTCCGGCGTAGCTCTTATGGGCGGCTTCAGGAATTTGCAGCAGGAGCGCTGAAAATCGCTCGGGGTTTTTCTTGGCTGCTTCCTGGAGTTCGCCTGCCAACTGCCTCGCTCCTCCATCGACGAATCCCCGACCGCGCCGCCTGTCTTCATCATTGTCATAACGCTCAATGGCAGAAAGCCAGTGACGGTCGGACATGCGTTCGCAACTGTGTCGTTTGATCGGAGAGCCAACAAAATGTGCTTCGACTTGCGATGGTTCATCGACCTGCCAACCGCGAAATTTCCTCCTGAGTTGTGAGAGCTGTAGCCTGCTGGTCTGGCTTAGGCGGTCCTCTCCAATTGTTTCCAGAATGCACCACCGTTTGTGGCCAGAGCGGTTCAATGCATGAAGTGCGCTCCCTCTTGTCCAAAACGGGCCGGTCTCTCCTGCCTCTTTGATGCGACGCAGTAACCGCGACGCGTGTTCGATTTCTTCATTTTGCTGGGAGATACGATCTTCAATTAGACACCTTTGATCAGCGACAAGGTGAGGAAAAACTTCACGGCAGGCTGTAGCCAGCGACATCCAATCGGCCCCCTGCCAGCCTGATTCAAAGGCAAGCTTGTTGGCCACGAGGTTAGGCAGTCGCTCGGCCAGAGCGGTCGGATTTGCTTGGATGGTTTCCAAGTGGATATGCATGAAGCACTCATGCTTATCCGGATCCAACCGAGCTAGGAATTCGGCCGCGTCGGATGGATCCTTCTCCGCCACTTTCTTTAAGGCCGCGACGTAGACCCCCAGAAAATGGTCAAAGCCAAAGCGATTGCCTGAATAGCTTCTATAGTTAAATGAATACCAGCTTGAGCCGCCTCGCCCTTCAGCTATAACCAAATCAACAGCGCGTGCCAAAGCGCCAGTGAAACCTATTGCAAGGGCTTTCGGAGCTTTCTTTAGTAGCTCCTCCAATGAATACCCTTCGATGACTTTCTCCTGATCGCGATCAAATGGATTTTGACCAGGATGTTGGGCATACCAGGCATCGAAAATGGCCTCAATTAGCTGCCCGCATTTCTCCGGTGATTTTTCTCCCCAAACGTGAAGTAGCATCGTGATACGATCACGCCCGCGGTCTTTGAAAAGCTCCAGTGGGTGTGATGCGACAACATCGCAACAAAGCTGAAGGAGATCATCGTCGGATTGCTTCCGATGGACAAATCCGAACCAGCTTACCAATTGCTCCGCTTTTGCAGCATCGCCGGCCCACCACCTGCGAAGCAGTTCACTAATTTCCCGCGGCCTCTCGCCTGCTATGCTGGACAACCACCAAAGAAGAGTATCCGTGCGCTTTTCCGATCGGCATTCCAGTTCTGTATAAATCCATTGCTTCGCGCTGAGGAAATCAAACCAAACGTGGCTCGATAGAACCGCGCGGCGAAACAGCTGGTTGTATTTATCCGGTAAGGTGTCGAGATCTTGAACGATTTCAAACTCACGGTCGGTCGGAGTTTCGATGGTCGTTAGCCACTGGCAAATGGCGAATTTGATGTGAAAACGGATCTTTTCACCGAACAGCAGCGATGACAATTCATCCGCATAACGCGAGAAATCATTCTGCCGAAGCGCCTCGAGAATTTGCCGGACTTGAGTCCGGCGGAAGAGATGCTGTTCAGTCTCGCGGAGCATGTCGGCCAAGCGCTGTTCGCGAAAGACAAAAGATCGTGCAAAGATATGATCGAAAAAACTCTCGTGAAAGAAATTCACTCGGCCACGCGACAGTACGATAAGCCCCTCGGAGGTCAGGACATCTATGGCCCTTGGGAATGGGTCGAGGACCGAGATTGGGGCATCAAGTTGCTGGCGCTTGCTCATCCATTCGCACATCGCTCCAAGAGCCTGTACGACCGTCCATGCGGGTCTAAGCGTTTTGGAGATGACCCGCTGTTTCTTTTCAATCAACTTTTCATGCAGAGCCGATCGAGATTGGAAAACGAGATGTTTCTCATCGATTTCCAAGAAAACCGCGAGATTGATGGGAAGCTCCAGGAGGCGACGCTGAGGTCCGCTCAATTGATCAACAGGGACATTCTTTGAGACTAAAATCGGCTCGACATCAGTGCCCCAACTGAAGAGCGGGACGTCAATTTGCTTCGCTCGCCGCACTTCCTTCAACTGCTTCAGCCGTGGATCACTTTCGAGGTCAAAGGTCCTGCAAATCACCACGACTTTGATACTCTGAAAATTGTGAGCATCGGCAATCAGCCGGAATATGACCTCTTTGACCTTTCCGTCTCGGCCAGAGACTTCGCTGATAGCGTCAACTTGATCTATAATCAGGACAGATCGAGTAGATGGAAACGCACCCTTCAAGGTGCTCGCGGGACCTTCTTCCCGGCCGAATAGGTGCCTTCCGAGTTCTTCCCTAGTGCTACAATGCAGGCATTGATCGACCCGAAATGCTAGGTGCGGAATCCCGAATGATACCAAGTCGGATATTGCGGAACGGACGATTCCGGATTTTCCGGAGCCCGCCACGCCTGTCAGCAATATTAGCTCTGCACCGTTGGGATCGAGAATTTCCTGGATCAACAGGTGACTCTCGCTTCGTTGGATCACTTCCCCACCAGCGCCAAAAGGCACATAGGTGCCAAGATATGCCTCCGTTTCTTCTTTGAGCCTTTCTCCGATTGTTGGATCAAGCGCCCAATCCTTGATTGTCAGAACGCCGTTTTCCCTTATTAATGATCGCAGTGATGCGCCTGTCAGCAGCTTGTTGAAATTTTTCTCGGCAATATCTCGCAGGTTTGCAAAAGCACTCGCTCCGCCATTCAAAAAATAAAGATCGCCGAACGACTGGATCGTCCACTCCAAGGTTGTTTCTGAAATTGTTACTACATGGCTCCTCTGAAGCCACTCATACGCCGTGTCAGGCGACGTCGTCGCCCACTTTGCCAAGAGCTGTTGAAAGGCGTCGTTTTGGTCTTGCGACAGGGCGTCGAGGAATTGGCGCGTGCCATTTGCTAACCGAGCCTTTTCCGTCAGCTTATGGAAGGTGCCAGCGTTATCTTGCGAAACGAAATGACAATGAGCGGTGGCATCTTTGGATAAGCGGTTCGCAAAAGCGCTCAAAATACCTTCACGACCGAGGGCGCCGATTGCCCAATTTCCCCCTGGAGACGATATCTTAGTCTGATGCCACTCAGTGAGACCATCCCTCCTTATGCCGAATTCGAAGCCGTGGAATTCGGTATCGATATTTTCGAATTGAAGCCATTCAGCCTTCCCGCTGAGCACGTCCATCAGGGAACGAACAAGCCATTTCGCTTCATAGCGATTTCCAAGTTTGTCCGCGATGCCTCCAGGTATCATGTACGACAGTCCGCAACGATGGTTGCTATCTTTAACAATAGAATCGGATCAATCGGGAACGGTAGGCGTACTGCTTGGGAAATGTCTATGACATGCAAGCCTGCGTGCGATCGAGATTGATCTTGGCTGAGGCCTAGCGTCGTTGATTTTAGCCGCTCCGTACGACCGGACCAGGCTTTAGCGTCCGATCGTCGGTCCGAGGCCGACAGTCACCGCAGGGCTCGCTTTTCACCCCTCACGTCGCAATCGCCGCCACCAATATCCTGTTCTGCCTGCGTATCGCCGTGCGCAGTTCGGCAATCCTCGCCTCCTCGCGCTTCACGAATTCGATGAACATCATGTTCATGTTGTTGAAGATGAGTTCGCCGAGTGCCGGCCCGTCGATGTCGCGACGCACCAGGCCGAGCGCCTGCAGGCGGACGATCAGTGCGCGGATCTGCTCGGTCAGCGCGCGGTCCAGCCCCGTATAGGCCTGGCCGAACGGGCTGTCGGGCAGCTGCGTCGAGATCGCCATCGCCTGCCGCCACATCTCCTTGCTGAGATAATGCAGCGAGTGCTCGATATAGATGCCGAGCAGCGTATCGAGAGCGTCGCCGACATTGGCCGGCGGGTTGGCGACGACGCCGCGCCCGGCATTCAGCACCTCGTTGACCTCCATCGAAACGATGGCGCCGAGGATGTCGCCCTTGTTCTGGTAGTAGTTGTAGATCGTGCCGACCGAGACTTCGGCCTGCGCCGCGATGGTCTCGATCTTGGCGCCCTCATAACCGGCATCGCGGAAAAGCGCCGCCGCCGCCTCGATGATGCGGCGGTGCCGATCCGCCTTCTGCCTTGCCCGCAATCCGCTCATATCGGCTGTTTGCCACAAAAACAGAATTGACTCAATTTTAGAATTGGTTCAATTTTTTCCTACAAGCCAAAAAGGCAAGGGAGAACACTCGATGTCCATCAATCCAAAGACCCCCAATCCAACCGTCAGGAACCCGCTTTCCGTTCTGAAGAGCCATCTCCAAGGCGCATGCGCCGCGGCAGCACTGCTGCTGGCGGCGGGCAGCCTCGCTCAGGCGCAGGACCTCAACGCGCTGATCTGGTGCGATCACGCCGATCCGGCGCTGCTGCAGCCTTTCGAGGAAGCGAACGGCGTCAAGGTCAATGTCAAGGAGTTTGAAGGCACGGGCGCCGGCCTGGCGATCGTCGAACAATCGCAGCCCGGCGACTGGGACGTGATGGTGATCGACAGCATCGACGTACCGCGCGGTGTCGAAAAAGGCCTGTTCGAGCCGCTGCCGGAAGACAAGCTGCCGCTGGCCGACCTGTTTCCTCAGGTGAAGATGGATAGCTCCACCGTCGTCGACGGCAAGCGTTACGGCATCACCGAAAAGTTCGGCTACAACACGATCGGCTACAACAAGACCAAAGTCGACCCGGCCGACATGCAGTCGCTTGCCGCGCTGACCGGCGACAAATACAAGGGCAAGATCGCCATCTACGATTATTACCTGCCGGTCATCGGCATGGCCGCACTGGCGATCGGCAAGAAGACGGCGGAACTGACCGAAGCCGACCTTCCCGCCATCAAGGAAGAGCTGCTCAAAATGAAGGCCAACGCCAAGCTGGTCGGCGAAGTGACCGCCAGCCAGACGGCGCTGGCGACCGGCGAGGTCGACATTCTGGTCGGCGGCGGCGAATGGGTGACGGCGGGACTGGCCAAGGAAAACCCTGCCCTCGATTTCTCTATCCCGAAAGAAGGCGCCGTGCTGTGGTCGCAGTCGCTGGCAATGTTCAAGGATTCCAAGAACAAGGAGCTGGCGCTTAAATTCATCCAGTACATTATGAGCCCCGAAGGCCAGGCGCGGCTCGCCACCTCGTCCTGCTATTGGGGCATGCCGGCCAACAGCAAAGCGGCGTTGAGCGACGAGCAGAAGAAGATCCTGCGCTTCGACGAGCAGCCGGAATTCCTCGCCCGCGCCCAGTCCTATCCTGCGCCGAACGCCGACCTCGACAAGAAGATGCAGGACGTCTGGACCGAAATGCTGCAGGCGCAATGACCGGCTGCCGGTCGTGAACGCCGCCAACAGCGGGCGTGCCCTGCCCTGGGCGCTTGTCACGCCGGCGCTCGGCTGGACGCTGCTGTTTTTTGTGCTGCCCTTCGTCGCCATGGCTGTATCCAGCCTGACGGCACATGAAGGCGGCGGCTTCACGCTGTCCAACTACAGCCAGTTCTTTGCCAATCCGTCCTACTGGCAGGCGATGGTGAACTCGCTGCAGGTCACAGCGATCGTCACCGTGATCTCCGTGCTGCTCGCCTATCCTTTTGCCTGGATCCTGGCCGAACAGGTGCCGGAGCGCTGGCAGCGGCTGGCGCTGATGCTGGCCGTGCTGCCGTTCTGGACCTCCTATGTCGTGCGCTCCTATTCGTGGCTGCTGGTGCTGGCGCAAAACGGCGTCGTCAACCATGCGTTGACCGGCTCCGGCCTGTTCAGCGAACCGCTGCAGCTCGCCAATACTCGGCTGGCCACCGTCATCGGCTTCGTGCATTTCTTTGTCATGCTGTTGACGCTGACGATCTTCGCCAATCTGAAGCAGCTCAGCCCCAGCTACCGCAAGGCCGCCGCCGACCTCGGCGCCGGGCCGGTTCGGACTTTCCTGCATGTCGTTCTGCCGCTGACGCTCCCCGGTATCATGGTCGGCGCCTTCCTCACCTTTGTGCTGTGCATCGGCGACTACATCACGCCGCAGATCCTCGGCGGCAGCAACGAGCTTTTGATGCCGCAGCTCGTCATGATGCAGATCGGCCGGCGCGGCGACTTTCCGCTCGCTTCGGCGCTGTCGATCATCCTGATGGCGGTGGTCACCGTTGCCTATCTCGCCTGCTCCCGCTGGCTGAAGATCGAGCGGGCCTGACCATGCGCGCGCTCATCCGCCTCGTCTCCGGCCTTTACGCCATCGCAATCTACGGCTTTATCTTTCTGCCGGTCATCGTTCTGGTGCTGTTTTCGCTGCAGGCAACCTCGTTTCCGATCCCGCCCTTCACCGGGCCTTCGCTGCGCTGGTACGAGGCCGTGCTCGCCGACACGCGGCTGACTTCGGCGCTGGTCAATTCGCTGCTGGTGGCAGTCGTCTCCTCGGCTGCCGCCGTCACGTTGGGCTTTCTCTCCGCCTGGGGTTTTGCGCGCTTCGCCTTGCCGGGCTCGGGCCTGATGCGCGGGCTGATCACCTTGCCATTGACCGTCAGCTATCTCATCATCGGCATGGGGCTGCTGGTGCTGTTCAACTGGGCCGGCGTGCCGAAGTCGCTCATTGCCGCCGGCATCGGCCATGTGGTGATCAACCTGCCGCTCTGCTTTGCCATCGTCTACAGCCAGATGGGCGACCACCAGATCAATATCGAGCGCGCCGCGCGCGACCTCGGCGCGCCCGAATGGAAGGTGCTGCTGCTGATCACCGTGCCCGTCATGGCGCCGGCGATCTTCGCCGGTTTCTTCCTGTCGATGACCTTCTCCTGGGACGAGTTCGTCATCTCGTTCCTGTTGACGCGCTTCGACACGACGCTGCCGGTCGAGATCTGGAACCTGCTCCGCTCCGGCCTCAATCCGAAGACCAACGCCGTCGGCTCGCTGGTCTTCGCCGTCTCCATCGTGCTGGTGGTAGTGTTCGAGCTGATGCTGTTGCGGAGGAAGCCGGCATGAGTGCGCCACTGGTCGATATAAGCTCCGTCTCGCATCGCTTCGGCCAGCACACGGTGCTGAAGAACGTCTCGCTGACGATCGAGCCTGGCAGCTACACGATCCTGCTCGGCCCGTCCGGCTCCGGCAAGACGACGCTTTTGTCCATCCTCGGCGGCTTCGTCACGCCGAGCGAAGGCAAGGTGCTGATCCGCGGCGAGGACTGCACCGCCGTGCCGCCGGCGAAGCGGCCGACGACGACCGTGTTCCAGGATTATGCGCTGTTCCCGCATATGAGCGTCGGCAGCAATGTCGGCTTCGGGCTGCGCATGCGGGGTGTCGATGGCGCAACCCGGGCAGCAAGGGCACGCGAGGCGCTGGCGCTGGTTGGGTTGGCCACTGCCTTCGACAAGAAGCCGCATCAGCTTTCCGGCGGTCAGCGGCAGCGCGTGGCGCTGGCGCGCGCCCTGGTGGTCGAGCCGGCGGTGCTCCTGCTCGACGAGCCGCTCGGCGCGCTCGACCTGAAATTGCGCCGGCAGATGCAGGATGAATTGAAGGCGATCCAGAAACGCGTCGGCACCGCCTTCATCCACGTCACTCACGATCAGGAAGAGGCGATGGCGCTGGCCGATCATTGCGTGGTGATGAATGACGGGCGCATCGAGGACGAAGGACCGCCCGAGCGCGTTTATGCACGGCCAGCGACGCGCTTTTCCGCGACTTTCATGGGCGAAAGCACGCTGATATCGGGAACGGTGACCGAGGCGAAGGGCGGCAAAGTCGCCGTCACCACGAAGCTTGGGTCGCTCTCTTTGCCCGGCACATTGCCGGCCGGCTCGACCGTTGCGCTGGCCGTCCGGCCGGAGCATCTTGTTCTCGGCGCTGCAGGCGGTGCTGTGGCGCTTGGCATGGTCAAGGTCAGCGACGTCGTCTTCCAGGGCAGCTTCAAGCGTGTGCTGGGGACCTCCACGACCGACCCGGCGCTGCACTTCATCGCCAAGGTCGCGGCCGCATCGGCCGTCCAGCCGGGCGACGTTGTCGCGGTATCGTGCGATGCTGGCGACATCATCCTGCTTGCGGACCAAACATGAGCACGCTTCCAATCATCGACGCTCCTGACTGGTACGAAACTATCCGCATGGGCGATGGCGTGACGCTGATCCACGAGCCGTGGATCAAGCCGTTCTTCCGCTGCAACATCTGGCATGTGCGCGGCCGCGACCGCGATCTTCTGTTCGATACCGGCCTCGGCCATTTCAGCCTGCGCCGCCACGTGCCGCTGGTCACGGAGCGCAAGCTCACCTGCGTGGCCAGTCACACCCATTTCGATCATATCGGCTGCCATCACGAATTTCCCGACCGCTGCGTGCACCCGGCCGAGGCCGAAATCCTCGCCGATCCACGCAACGAATGGACGGTTGCCGACCGCTATGCCACCGACGAGATGTTCGACGGCATGCCGCAAGGCTGGGACACGAAGCGCTACCGGATCCTGCCCGCACCAGCCGGCCGGTTGCTCGAGCAAGGCGACATCGTCGATCTCGGCGACCGTGCCTTCGAGGTCATCCACACGCCCGGCCATTCACCCGGCGGCATTGCGCTCTACGAAAACAGGACGGGCATCCTGTTTTCCGGCGACATCATCTATGACGGCCCGCTGATCGACGACGTCTATCACTCCGATATCGACGATTATGTCGAAACGCTGCTGCGCATGCGCGATCTCGATGTCTCGGTCGTGCACGGCGGCCATTTCCCGAGCTTCGGCAAAGTCCGCTATCGCCAGCTTGTCGACGAGTATCTCGCGCAAAAGCGCCAGGCCGGCTGCCATCTGTTGCAAGCCCGATAAGCACTGGCGCTGTGGCGTCAAAGCGCCCTTTGCGGACAGGGTGTCCCCGCCGCGTCGCCGCAGCGCGAGGCCGTGGGCTCGGGTCTAAAGCTCTTTTCCTCCGCCTGGCGCACCAGTTCCGCGAAAGCCAGGGCAAAACTTGCCAGCATCAGGAAGACAATAATCAAGCGTGCCAGCGGCAATAGATCGGCCTCGACTGGTTAGCCCCCACGCCGCCCGTCCGCTGCCGGCTAACATGATCGATATGGCTTTACGAGACTTTAAGGCGAGTCTTAACCATCACATCATTTTGTCCTCCGACATGATGCGCGAGTGCGGCTTGTTTGGTCGCCATCTCCAGGCACCTCCCTCCCTTTGCAGAAATGCCCACCCATGCTAACCCGGCGCTGGCGCGGCCCAGCAACCGGTCGCCGCCAATCGGTCGCCAGACGGTCGTCGCCAATCGGTTGTCGTTGAGAGCCATGAGCAAAACCGCCAGCCGTTTCGCCTTCGTCTCATCCGGTACAGCCGACGCCAATGCAGCGCTGGAAAGCCTCTCTGCGCGTTACGGCCAGGCCTCCGTCGAAGAAGCCGGGATCGTCGTGGCGCTCGGCGGCGACGGCTTTCTGCTGCAGACCCTGCGTGAGACGATGAGCACGGGAAAGAAGGTCTACGGCATGAACCGTGGCACCATCGGTTTTCTGATGAACGAATACCGCGCCAGCGGCTTGACCGGGCGCATCGCGGCGGCCGTTGCCGAAACGATCCGTCCGCTGGAGATGCAGGCGGTGACGGCCGAAGGCGAGACGATTTCGGCGCTCGCGATCAACGAGGTCGCGCTTTGGCGCCAGTCGTACCAGACGGCCAAGATCCGCATCACCGTGGATGGGCAAGAGCGGCTGGAGGAATTGCACTGCGACGGCGTGATGATTGCGACGCCGGCCGGCTCGACCGCGTATAATCTGTCGGCGCACGGGCCGATCCTGCCGCTCGACGCTCCGCTGCTGGCGCTGACCCCGGTCAGCCCGTTTCGTCCGCGCCGCTGGCGCGGCGCGCTGCTCTCCAACAAGGCGATCGTGCGTTTCGACATTCTGGAGCCGGAAAAGCGGCCGGTGAATGCCGCCGCCGACCACACCGAGGTCAAGGCGGTGACGACGGTCACGGTGAGGGAATCGCCGACGGCAACGGCGACGCTGCTGTTCGATCCCAACCATTCGTGGAACGAGCGCATTCTCGCCGAACAGTTCAGGTATTGAACAGACCGTGCAAATAAAAACCCGGCACGAGGCCGGGTTCCTATTTGACAACACAAGTGTTGCGGCGGCCGATCGTTGCGATCAGAACTTGTAATTCAAGCCGATGACTCCGGTGTGTATGCGGACCTTTGCTTCGACATTCAGGCCGGTGTCGACTGTATAATCGCTCTTGCCCAGATCGAAATATTTGTATTCGCCCTTGAGCGACCAGTGATCGGTAAAGGCATATTCCAGGCCCGCGCCCAGGGTCCAGCCTGCTCTGGTTTTCGAGGTGCCGTTGGTCCCGATCGGACCGCTTGTGCTAATCTCAACCCTGCCGAAGCCGAGACCGCCGGTACCGTAGATCAGCAGCCTATCCATCGCATAGCCAATTCGGCCACGCAGCGATCCGAGCATCTTTACATCGGAATCGCAAGAGAAGGTGGGGTTCGGACAGTCCGTGCCGCCATCGATATGGGCGGCCGAGATGTCCGCCTCGACGCCATAGACTATATTTCCGCTCTGGAAATTGTAACCGGCCTGGACGCCGCCCAGGGCGCCGCTGCCATCATGATCAGCCGTCCCGCCACCAGTATATTCCCAGTCTACTTTGCTGCTGCCACCGCCGACATGTGCGCCTAGATAGAGGCCCGTCCAGTTATACGTTGATGCGACCGGCAACTCCACGACATCGGCCGCGATCGCCGGAGTCAAGGCCGCTGCCAGAAACGCAGCGGAGAGAAAAGCTTTCTTCATAATGTGGCCCCCCTAGCCAAGAAAATGGATGAATCGTTTGTGGCTAGTTTTCTGAGTTATTTCAAATCTCAAATGATACTTTGGCGTGTGGTCAGAATGAATGCACCCTGGCGTTGCTGATCTGCAACACCTGCGCTGATGCGAGAATGTCGCCTTGCTGAACAGCGGGCCATCGACGAGCGGTAACCATCGCGATTAAGCTTACGGCTTCACAATCGCACCAATGCCGCCCGTTTGTGTTGACAAATCGTGGGCTTGCGCCTACCTGCAATACCAATCTTGCAGGCGCGCGGCGCTTGCCGCGACTGCATATGTTGCGCCCCCGAACCAGCCAAAGACAGCCAAACTTGTCCTCAGACACCCAGATCGCTCAAGAAGCGTTGACCTTCGCAGACCTCGGCCTGTCGCCGAAGGTCCTTTCCGCAGTTACCGATGCCGGCTACACCGAGCCGACGCCGATCCAGGCTGGTGCTATCCCGCACGCCTTGCTCGGCAAGGACGTGCTGGGCATTGCCCAGACCGGCACCGGCAAGACGGCGTCCTTCGTCCTGCCGATGCTTACCCGGCTGGAAAAGGGCCGCGCCCGCGCGCGCATGCCGCGCACGCTGATCCTCGAGCCGACGCGCGAGCTCGCCGCGCAGGTCGAGGAAAACTTCGTCAAATACGGCAAGAACCACAAGCTCAATATCGCACTGCTGATCGGCGGCGTGTCCTTCGACGAGCAGGACAAGAAGCTCGAGCGCGGCGCCGATGTGCTGATCGCGACCCCCGGCCGCCTGCTCGACCATCGCGAGCGCGGCAAGCTCCTGCTCAACGGCGTCGAGATCCTCGTCATCGACGAGGCCGACCGCATGCTCGACATGGGCTTCATCCCCGACATCGAGCGTATCTGCGAGATGATTCCGTTCACCAGGCAGACGCTGTTCTTCTCGGCGACGATGCCGCCGGAAATCACCAAGCTCACCGAGAAATTCCTGCACGCACCGGTGCGCGTCGAAGTGTCGAAGGCAGCATCGGCCGCCACCAACATCACCCAGCGGCTGGTGAAATCCGGCCCGAAACCCTGGGACAAGCGCGAGACGCTGCGCAATCTGATGAAAGCCGAGGATGCCGAGCTGAAGAACGCCATCATCTTCTGCAACCGCAAGATCGAGGTATCGGAGCTGTTCCGCTCGCTGCTGAAATATGACTTCGACGCCGGCGCCCTGCACGGCGACATGGACCAGCGCGCGCGCATGCAGATGCTGGCCAATTTCCGTGACGGCAAGCTGCGCTACCTCGTTGCTTCGGATGTCGCGGCGCGTGGCCTCGACATTCCCGATGTCAGCCATGTCTTCAATTACGACGTGCCGATCCACGCGGAGGATTACGTCCACCGCATCGGCCGTACCGGCCGCGCCGGGCGCTCGGGCAAATCCTTCACCATCGCGACCAAGTCGGACACCAAATACATCGACGCCATCGAGCGGCTGATCGGCACGAAGATCGAGTGGCATGACGGCGATTTGTCGACGGTCGTTGCCAGCGAAGGCGGCGAGGATGAGGCCCCGCGCCGTGGCCGCGGTGCGCCACGCCGTGCCGGCCGCAAGGACGACGCCAAGGACAGGGGCGAGCGCAAACCGCGTGAACGCCACGCCAAGCGCAGCGAAGAAGCAGCGCCAGAAGCAGTTAGCGAGGAACAGCCGGTCGTGGCCGAAGCCACCGTCGCCGACATCGACGAGCGGCGTACCCGCAAAGAGGCGATCCGCTCGGAAAACAGCGAGCGCCAGGCTTCACCTGAACGCAAGGCTTCGCCCGATCGCAACGAACGGCGCGCGCCGGAACGGGGCGACACCAGGCCGCAGCGCGAGCGCCCTGCCCGCCAGCGCCAGGAAGACAATGACGCGACCGTCGGCTTCGGCGACGACATGCCGGCCTTCATGCGGATCGTCGCCAAGGTCTGACACGGCTCGCGCGCGGCCCCGCCGACGCGCGAAGCACCCTCTTTTGAGAAGTACTGCTCTCGGTAATCTTGTGGCGTTGCTGCGAGGCGGTCGATTTTGGTGCTGCCGGCGATCCGTATGCCGCTAGGCTCGCTATGTGGCTAAAGATCCCTGAGCTCCAGGCGGGATGCCAGCAGGTCCAGAAAAGCGCGAACTTTGGCTGAGGACGACCTGCCTTCCGGCCACACGGCGTGTATCGGCACCGGCACCGGCTCGAATTCGGTTAGAACCAGTTCCAGGCGGCCATCGTCCACCAGGTGCTTTACCTGCCAAAGCGGCGAGTAGCCCAGACCCAATCCGTGAACCGCGGCCGCATAGATCGATATCATCAAATTCGACCGGAAGGTACCCGCGACCTTCACCGGCCGGGGCTTGCCTTCAATCTGAAACATCCATTCGCCTGGGCGGCCGTCGACGGTTCGTACGATGCATTGATGCTCACGCAATTCGAGCGGATGGGCCGGTCGGCCGTGTTGCTGGAAGTAGGCAGGTGCGCCGAACACCACGCGCCGCAGCGCGCCCAGGCGCTTCGCACGTAAATTGGAATCCGGCAAATTGCCGATTCGGACAGCCAAATCGAGGCGCTCGGCATCGAGATCGACAAATTCATCGGAAAGCTGGAGGTCAACCTCGACCCGGGGATATGTCCGCATATAATCGGCGATGACCGGCACGAGGAAGTCCGGGCCGAACAGAACCGGGGCACTGACACGCAGGATGCCCCATGGCTCCGACCGTCGATTGGCCGCCTGAAGCCTGGCTTCGTTAATTTCCTCGACGGCGGGTTTGATGCGCTGGAAAAAGGCCGCTCCGGCTTCGCTC
Source organism: Mesorhizobium sp. M0207 (assembly GCF_040321995.1). NCBI lineage: Bacteria > Pseudomonadati > Pseudomonadota > Alphaproteobacteria > Hyphomicrobiales > Phyllobacteriaceae > Mesorhizobium > Mesorhizobium sp. M0207. The sequence goes on along the minus strand of NZ_JAMYSQ010000036.1, from coordinate 38,904 downwards.
GGCGTCGAGCGGCGTGTCGTCCTGTGCAGAAGCTCGACCCCGATTGAGTCCTCCAATGTCGCCAGGGACCGGCTGACCGACTGCAGTGAGCGGTTCAGCCGGCGTGCGGCAGCCGTCAGACTGCCATGCTCGACAATGGCAATGAAGGCTTCGAAATCATCTATCCGGCTCATCGCTCATCGCTCCTTTCTACCGAAAATCGGGAGAAACTATCGCAAAACCGATCAATTGTAACGAAGTTCGCTAGATTTTATCTTCTCTGCACAGGCCGAAAGGCAGACTCGAAGGAAGGAGATCGTCATGCGAACACCCAGTCCAACGGTCCTGGTCGTAGGCGCCGCAGGCCGCGTTGCCGGTTTGGTAGTGCCTGAACTCGTCCGCCGCAATGCCAGGGTTCGAGCGCTTGTTCGTGACGCCGCGGCCGCCGAAAAAGCCCGGAAAGCCGGCGCATCCGAAATCGCGATCGGAGATCTGCGCAACCGTCAGAGCCTTGAGCAGGCCGTGGAAGGTATCGACGGTGTCTTTCACATCGGACCGGCCTTTGCTCCCGACGAAGCCGCCATGGGGGTTGCCATGGTTGAGGCGGCGGCGCGAGCAGGCGTTCGAAAGTTCGTCTTTTCGTCGGTGATCCAGCCGACCAATACGAGGCTGGAAAACCATGCAAGCAAGGTACCCGTTGAAGCTGCCCTCTATTCGACGAACATGGAGTACACCATTCTGCACCCGGCCAATTTCATGCAAAATATCGCGCCGGCCTGGCCGTCCGTCGTCGAGCACGGCGTTTTCGCCGAGCCGTTTCCAAGGACGGCGAAGCTCGCCCGCGTCGACTATCGCGATGTGGCTGAAGTGGCGGCAATCGCACTGACCGAAGCGCGTTTGTCCTATGCGACCCTCGAGCTGTGCGCCGACGGTATGCACAGCCGCGAAGAGGTCGTCGCCATGATGAGCGAAGCGCTTGGCCGGCCGGTTTCGGCGGGCGAGCCGACATTTCAGGACTGGGCGGCGAAGGCCCGCCTTCCCTATACCGACCGGCAGTTGCAGATGCTGGCCAAAGTACACAGCCACTACGCCAAATACGGCCTCGGCGGGAACAGCCTGACGTTGCGTGCCGTGCTTGGCCGCGAGCCGCGTTCGCTGCGAAGCTTCATTCAGGAATTGGCGCTGCAGACGGCATATGCCGCCTGATCGTCCTTACAATAACCCCTACGCAAATTTTTTTGATTAGGAAGATGTCGATGCAAGCATCACCGGATCGAGCCTTCAAGTTGAGAAAGCTGCCGCCCTCCTACGGCGCGGTGGTGATGCCGTTGGTTCTTTCGATTCTGATGTCCTCGATTGTCTCGGCGGTTTCGACGGCAATCGGCGCAGGCTGGACGAACGGGTTTATAGCGGCCTGGAGCTATGCATGGGGCGCTTCATGGCTTGTCGCGTTTCCCAGTCTGCTGATTGTGCTTCCGATCGTGCGCCGGATCGTTGCCGCGATTGTCGATCAGCCGGCCCGGTCCTGACATCACGAACGAAGGGCGCCGACGGTCGGTGGCCCGGCATAACCATTGGAGCGGCCCCTTGCGGGGCCGCTCTCGGTTCATGTGCTTGCCTCAGGTGAGCGGCGACAGCTGGATCTCGACGCGGCGGTTCTGAGCCCGGCCGGCAGCCGTCGCATTGGAGGCGATCGGACGCGTCTTGCCGAAGCCGGTGACGGCGAAGCGGCGGGAATCGACGCCCTGCCCGGACAGATAGTTGGCGACCGCCAGGGCGCGGCGCTGCGACAGGTCGAAATTGTGCTCGTCGCTGCCGGTCGAGTCGGTGTGGCCGAACACGTCGACGGTGGTCTGGCGGAACTTTTTCAGCACAAGGGCCACCGAATTCAGCACCGGATAGAAACCGGCCTTCACCGCGTCCTGGTCGACGTTGAAGGTGATGTCGGACGGCATATTGAGGATGATCTGATCGCCGGTGCGGGTGACGCTGACGCCTGTGCCCTGAAGCTGTCGGCGCAGTTCGGCCTCGTTCTGGTCCATGGTGGCACCGATGGCACCGCCGGCAAGCGCGCCGATGCCCGCGCCGATCAGCGCGTTGCGGCGGTCGTTACCGCCGGCAAGCATGCCGAGCCCGGCACCCGCCAAAGCACCGAGACCGGCGCCGGCAGCGGTGTTGGAAACCTTCTGTTCCCCGGTGTAGGGATCGGTGGTGCATGCGCTCACGAGCACAGCCGTCGCCACGACGGCGAGCACAATCTTTTTCATATGGTGGTCCCTCTCCATTCCACGGCCGCGCAACGGCGCACCGCATCAGCCCTTCCAGCGACTTGTAACATGAAATGCGGCGAAAAGCGGACCAGCAAAAGCCGCTGCCGCGGCTTTCCCCGGCTCAATTCCACACGCCTGCAGCGGCTCGCGCGACCACCGCAATTCGACCGGCTACCAGAGATTCTTGCCGTCGATGACCACCACTTCGACCTTGTCGAGATCGAAATCGTCGAACAGCCGCGAGTTCACGCTGATCTTCGGATTGTCGAAATTCGGCTCGCCTGTCGACCAGTCCGGCGTCTCGGTGAAGGTGCCACAGCCGCAGGTGGCGCAAAAACCGTGTTTTATGGTTTTCGATCCCCACTGGTAGAACGAAACATTCTCCGGCGGGCTGGTGAGCCTGAATTGCGATGGGGTGTAATAGGCCCACAACGAACCGCGTTTTGAACAGAAGGAACAGGTGCATCGCGTCACTGTCTGCGGCGCTTGCGAGACCTCGAACGTCGTCGCCTTGCAGTGGCAGCTTGCCTTGATGGTCATGGATTGGTCCCTCACAATGCCGCCGCCCGTAGGCAAAGGCAGCATAAAGAAACGCTCCTGACAACTGCCTGTCAGCGACCTGTGAGCCTGCGATGCACAGGTTAAAAATGCTGGAGTGGCGATCGAAGGCTCATCGATCCAAAGCCGCCGCACACGCTCGGGTCAGCCCGTCGGCAAGCTTTTGGGCGTCATGCGCTAATAGGACGATGGCGGCACGAACAGGCAGATGGTCTTTCCGTCATTGGCACCGGCAACGGAGCACCAATGATATTCGCCGTCGGGCGAATTCTTGATCCGCTTGTCGCTATAGGCCACGACTTCCCCGGTTCCTTTGATGACATAGCCCTCGGGACGTTCGCTGATCGATGTCTGAGAGACCTCGCGGCAATCATAGCCCGAGCAGCAGGAGAAGGGATAGCTCCAGCCTTGCGGCATGGCCGCGGTCGGCTTGGCATCATGCGCCAGAGCAGGCGCCGCAAATGGAATGGCGGCAGCTATCAAAACCACTGCCGCGACAAGTGAATTCAGGAGTCGGCGCGCCGTGCGGGCGACTGGGGCCGGTCTGGTTGTGAGAGCAGGCATGAGCGCAGTTCCTATCAACGGTTGTCAAGCATTTCGCTTGCCCGTTCCCGGAACGTGTCTTCCCAGTGGCCGGATCGTCAGGTCGCAGATACGCCGCGTCCGGCCATAAATGCTTTTTTCCTCCCCAGCGCATGAATGCTGGGCTGATTCCTTGGTCGGCGCAAGCAATTGCTGTCGCAACCGAACGCCGACCTCTGCGGCCGGAACCAACCTGCCGTCCTGATTGACGAAACCTGGTCAACCCCGGCAGCGGGATCGCCAATAACGGGATTTGGCTCGCGCTGGTTCCAGGCTTGGCACCGGCGGCCCGCGGCATCCGCGTCAAAAAGCGGAAATCGATTTTGAAAAATCCGATGAAAAACAAAGTTGTAGAACGACAGGTAAGTGCAAATTGAGAGCTCGTCACTCTCGCGCGATGGCCGTAACTCTCGCGTGATGAACCCACATTCCTGCCGGATTGGTGCCCGGCGGCCTCAGTCGATATCGGCCACCGTTTCGCCGGCGCCACCTTCGATCCGCTGCGACAGCGAGGCTTCCATGAAATCGTCGAGGTCGCCGTCGAGCACGCTCGACGGGCTGGTGCTCTCGACACCGGTGCGCAGATCTTTCACCAGCTGATAGGGCTGCAGCACGTAGGACCGTATCTGGTGGCCCCAGCCAATATCGCTCTTCGACGCTTCGGTGGCGTTCGCCACCGCTTCGCGCTTCTTCAGCTCTTCCTCGTAAAGCCGCGAGCGCAGCATTTCCCAGGCCTTGGCCTTGTTCTTGTGCTGGGAGCGCTCGGCCTGGCAGGCAACCGCGATGCCGGTGGCGAGATGGGTTATGCGCACCGCCGAATCGGTGGTGTTGACGTGCTGGCCGCCCGATCCCGACGACCGATACGTGTCGATACGGACGTCGGATTCGGAAACGTCGATGTCGATCGTATCGTCGATGACGGGATAGACCCAGACGCTGGCGAAGGAGGTGTGGCGGCGCGCATTGCTGTCATAGGGCGAAATCCGCACGAGACGATGCACGCCCGATTCCGTCTTCAGCCAGCCATAGGCGTTGTGGCCCTTGATCAGCAGCGTGGCCGACTTGATGCCGGCTTCTTCGCCGTCATGCACTTCAAGCACCTCGACCTTGAAGCGCCGGCGCTCGGCCCAGCGCGTATACATGCGCAGAAGCATCGAGGCCCAGTCCTGGCTTTCGGTGCCGCCGGCGCCGGCATGGACTTCCAGATAGCTATCGTTGGCGTCAGCCTCGCCCGACAGCAGCGTTTCGATCTGGCGCGCCTTGGCCTCGCCGCGCATCGAGCGGATCGCCGCTTCGGCCTCCGCGATGACGCCCTCGTCGCCCTCTTCCTCGCCAAGCTCAATCAACCCGATATTGTCTTCCAGGGCCTGGGTGAGGCCTTTGACCGCGGCAATGCCTTCCTCGAGGCCCTGACGCTCGCGCATCAGCTTTTGCGCTTCCAGCGGCTCGTTCCAGAGGCTCGAATCCTCGGCACGGACGTTCAGGTACTCAAGCCGCTTTATGGCTTGGTCCCAGTCAAAGATGCCTCCTCAGCAGGGTGATCGCCTGCCTGATCTCGTCGACAATATTTTGCGTTTCCGCGCGCATGGCTGGCTGTTCTGTCCTGTTGCTGGATGGCGGTTTGATGGCGCGATACATAGGGACGGCACGGTCTCCTGTAAAGCGCCGGCCCCTGTAATGTACCGGCCCCTGTAAAGCGGAATGGACCGGCTCGACCATCATCGTCAAGCCGGCCCGACCCGATGTAGCGATTGTCAGTAGAGCCCGCCGCCGCCCGACTGGATGGCCTGGTTGGCCTGCGGCGACAGCGCCCCGCCGGTGGCGTTGGAGCCGTCCGCACCCATGCCGATCACCCAATAGCTGTCGGCGGGACCGGTACCCGGCTTGAAGGCTTCGATGATGGTTCCGGCGTCGCCCGCGTTGGCTCGCATGCCGGTCTTGCGATTGATCGCAATCAGCTTCATGCCGTCCGGAACCTTGAAGTCGACATTGGGCGTGCCGTCCAGCGCCACGCGCATGAAATCCTTGAAGATCGGCGCGGCAAGGCCGCCGCCGGTCGCGCCCTTGCCAAGGCCTTTCGGCTGATCGTAGCCCATATAGAGGCCAACAACGAGGTTCGGCGTATAGCCGATGAACCAGGCATCCTTTTCGTCGTTGGTCGTTCCGGTCTTGCCGGCGATGTGACGGCCGAGCTCGTTGATGGTGGCGCCGGTGCCGCGTTGCACGACGCCCTCCATCATCGATGTGATCTGGTAGGCGGTCATCGGATCGAGCACCTGCTCGGAATTGTCGACCAGCTCCGGCTCTGGCTGGTTCTGCCACTCGGCGGCGTTGCAGTTCGAGCAGCCGCGTTCGTCCTGCCTGAAGACGGTCTTGCCGTAGCGGTCCTGGATACGGTCGATCAGCGACGGCTTGATCGACTTGCCGCCATTGGCCATGATCGAATAGGCCGACACCATGCGCATCACCGTCGTCTCGCCGGATCCCAGCGCCATCGGCAGATACGGCGCCAGGTGGTCGTAGACACCGAAACGCTCGGCATATTCCACGACCAGCTTCATGCCCATGTCGTTGGCAAGCCGCACCGTCATCAGATTGCGCGATTTCTCGATGCCGGACCGCAACGTCGCCGGGCCGGCCACCGTTCCGTCGTAATTCTTGGGCGTCCAGGTCGTGTTGCCGCTCTGGATGGTGATCGGCCCGTCCATGATCACGGAGGCGGGCGTATAGCCATTGTCGAGGGCGGCCGAATAGACGATCGGCTTGAACGACGACCCCGGCTGGCGCATGGCCTGCGTCGCCCGGTTGAACTCCGACTGCGCGTAGGAGAAACCGCCGACCATGGCCAGGACGCGTCCGGTATGCGGGTCCATGGCGATCAGGCCGCCTTCCACTTCGGGAACCTGGCGCAAGCTGTAGCTGTTGTCCGAGCCGTCGTTCTTCTGCACGAAAATCACGTCGCCCGGCTTCAGCACGTCGGCGGGCGACTTCGCCTTGACGGTCCTGCCGTCGACCACGTGGCGCATGGCGAAGCTCATGTCTTCCTTGCTGACGGTGCCTTCGACGCGGTCCTTGACGATTTCGCCGGAGATCTGGCGCGTCGGCTGCAGGCCGATGGACAGGCCGGTGGCCGAGCTGTCGAGCACGACGGCGAGCGACCATTCCGGCACGTCCTCCAACCGCTTGACGTTGCCCAGCGGCACGCCCCAGTCGCCGGAAACGTCGATGCTCGTGACCGGCCCGCGGTAGCCGCGCAGCGTGTCGAACTTCATAAGTCCGTTCTGCATGGCCTTGCGGGCAATCAGCTGCATCTTCGGATCGAGCGTCGTGCGGACGGAAAGGCCGCCTTCGTAGAGCGCATTCTCGCCGTAGCGCGCGATGATCTGGCGACGCACTTCCTCGGTGAAATACTCCCCGGCGAAGAGATAGTTGCCGGTGCGGCGCGGCGTGACGCCGAGCGGCTCGGCCTTGGCCTTCTCGCCTTCTTCATGCGTGACGTAGCCGTTCTCGACCATCTGGTCGATGACCCAGTTGCGGCGCTCCAAGGCGCGATCGGCATGCTTGAAGGGATGGTAGTTGTTCGGCCCCTTCGGCAGGGAGGCGAGATAGGCGGCTTCGGCCACGGTGAGCTCGTTCACCGATTTGTCGAAATAGGTGAGCGCAGCACCGGCGACGCCATAGGCGCCGAAGCCGAAGAAAATCTCGTTGAGATAGAGCTCGAGAATGCGATCCTTCGAGTAGGCCTGCTCGATGCGGAAGGCGAGGATCATCTCCTTGATCTTGCGCTCGTAGGTCTGGTCTGAAGACAACAGGAAGTTCTTCGCCACCTGCTGGGTAATCGTCGAGGCGCCGACCTGGCGCTTTCCCGAACCAACATTCTGCAGGTTGACGACAATGGCCCGGCCAAGGCCGGTCACGTCGATGCCGGGGTGATTGTAAAAATTCTTGTCCTCGGCCGACAGGAAGGCCGCCTTGACACGATCCGGGATCGCCTGAATCGGCAGATAAAGCCGCCGCTCACGCGCATATTCGGCCATCAGCGCGCCATCCGACGCGTGGATGCGGGTCGTCACCGGCGGCTCGTATTTGGCCAGCACCTCGTAATCGGGCAGGTCCTTCGACAAATGGCCGATATAGATCGCCACGCCCGCCGCGACCAAAAGGGCCAGCGTCGTGCCGATGCCGAAGAAATAGCCAATGAGACGAATCATACCCGCTCCAGTCCTTGGTTCGGGAATTTCCTAAACGAAGCCGCCCTTCACGCAAGCTTTCGGGACGATCCCAAACCGTAATCGCAAAATCCATGTCGCGACCATGTGGGCAAAATACGGCAGCGCGGGATTTCGGTTTCGAATGCCGGAAATAAAAGCACAGGATGTTGTCGCCGTGCAACGCTGCTTCAGGTTGTGGGCGCCGGCGGACATTTCAGCCTCCGGCCCCCGTTCCGCTCTTGGCCGAAGCAAACAGGGCAACGGCGTTGGTTATGCTCTGGGTCGCCTTGTTGCGCCAATCGGCGCTGAGCAACTGCGCTTCGTCCTTGGCGTTCGACAGATAGCCGAGTTCGACCAGCACGGATGGAACGTCCGGCGCTTTCAGCACCTTGAAGCCGGCAGAACGCTGCGGGTTCTTGATCAGACCGACGCTGGTGGAAAGCTGGCCGACGAGAGTATGGGCGAAGCTCATCGAAAAATTATGCGTCTCGCGGCGGATCAGGTCGATCAGGATATCGGTCACTTCCTTGCTGTCGTCCTTGATCTCCATGCCGGCGAACTGGTCGGAAAGATTTTCACGGTCGGCAAGCGCCTGCGCCTCGGGATCGGAAGCCTTGTCGGACACGGTGTAGACGGTTGCGCCGCGAATGCCCTTGAGGCTGATCGTGTCCGCATGGATCGAGATGAGCAGGTCGGCCTCATGCTGGCGGGCAATGCGCACGCGGTCGTCGAGCCGCAGGAACTCGTCCGTTTCGCGCGTCAGGAACACGTCATATTTGCCGCTGGCGGCGAGCTTGTCGCGCAGTTCCATGGCAAAGGCGAGCGTCACGTTCTTTTCGACCGTCCCGTTCAGGCCCTCGGCACCGCCGTCGATGCCGCCATGGCCGGGATCGATGACGACGGTGAAACGATGGCCCGGATTGGAGACCGGCCCGGTACCGACCCTGCCGGCCTTGTCGGCGGAGACCGTCGAACCGGTGGTCAGCGCCTGATTGGCGAGCGCTGCGTCGAATTCCCGCTGCGAGGCCGCCGACATATCGATGGCGATGCGGTAGCCGTTGCCGTCACCGTTCTTGAGCACGTCGAGATTGTCGACGGCGAACGGTCCCTTGCCGGTGAGAATCAGCCGCGATTTCCCTTCGCCGAGCTCGCCGTAACGCACGGCACGGACAAGGCCGCGCGGCTTTACATCCTTGGCATTGAGGGCAAATCTGGTGGCCGGCAGATCGATGACCAGGCGATCGGGGCCGCGCAGCAGGAACCATTTGATGTCGGGTTCGCGGTCGAAATTGATGACGATGCGCATCTTGGTGGCATCGCCGGCCATCTTGTAGCTTGTGGCGCCGAGCGGTACGTCGGCAGCACGCGAAAGCGGCGAAAAGACCAGGCAAGCCAGGATCAGCGGCAGCAGGCAGGCGGTGCGGAACAACCAGCCTCCATGATGACGGCCCTTGTCTGCGAAGCCTGCCAGTCCCATCTTTCTACCAATCGCTCCACGTTGGCGTCATGCCCGATCGCTTGTCGAAGTGCCCTATTGCTTGTCAAAGTGCTGGCAGGCCGCGAACTCGATTAACGATTGGTATCCAGAGAAGGTTAACCAAGCCTTTTCATGGAAGGCTTGGAACCTGGGCTTCCGCTGCGGAACGGCTTTTTGCCGGCATCGGGAATCGGGGTTGCCTTCCAACCCGCCAAATCATAAAAGCGATGGTGGATCACTGCAATCCTGGAACCGTCCTCCTCCGCAGCTTCCTGCTACAGGTCAGACGCAAGACGGCTCCTTTTGCTTCAGGCGAAGAAGGCATCGGTGATCGCGACGATTTTCGCAGGCGTGCTCCCGTGGCGGGGGAATCGCCTGCGTGAGCAAAACGGCCGGGATTGTCCCGTGCCGGCTCTGTATGAGCAAACAAGCTGGTCCGGTTTTTTCCGGGCTTTGGTTCAAAAGGTTCTGCTGGTGACGATGGCTTCAAGCGCAATCATGGAAAGGTCCGCAACAAACCGCGCCACTACGGCTGCGGGCGGCACCGCCATGGCGCTCAGGCAGCGGCCGGCGGACGTTCAATTGTCCGGCACCCATGTTCCAGGTCCACGGCAGCGGGCAGTGTCCTGCAAGCTGCGGCCGACGGCTGCCGGGAGGAAACGAAATAATGCCCAACAAAATGCTGATAGACGCCTCCCACCCGGAGGAAACACGCGTTGTCGTCGTTCGCGGTAACCGTATTGAAGAATTCGACTTTGAATCCCAGGACAAGAAGCAGCTCAAAGGAAACATCTATCTCGCCCGCGTAACGCGCGTCGAACCTTCCCTTCAGGCAGCCTTTGTCGAATATGGCGGCAACCGTCACGGTTTCCTCGCCTTCAGTGAAATACACCCCGACTACTACCAGATTCCGGTCGCCGACCGTCAGGCGCTGCTGCGTGCGGAAGCACAGGAAGCCCAGGACGAAGAGGACGAGGAAGCCGCCGAAGGCGAGGACCGCCAGAGCCGCGACCGTGGCAAGCGCGGACGCCGGCGCGGCGGCAAGAGCCGCGACCGCGGCGAGCACAGGCGCGAGGCAGGCGCGGCCGACGGCGAGAATGGCGAGAACGGCGAAGATGTCGTCGCAGAAAAGCTGGATGCCGTTGACGACAACACCATGTCCGACATTGCCGGACAGAGCGAGGGTGCCGCCGGGCAGAGCGATGAAGCCGCCGATCGCGGTGAGACCGAGCCGTCCGAAGGCGGTTCCAGTTCCATCGCTGCCAGCGTCGATGCCGACGTAATCTCGGAAGCCGTCCCGCAAGTCGAGGTAAGCGGGCCCGAGACAAGCGGGGCCGAGACAAGCGGCGAAGCAACCTCCGAAGACAATGATCGCGGCATGCTGGAAGAGGTGCAATCCTCGCATCCGGACGATCACGAGGTCGAATCGGTCGGCGCCGAGGACGCGCTGGAAGAAGTGCGCAACCGCCGCAAGCCGGTCCGTCGCCAGTACAAGATCCAGGAAGTGATCAAGCGCCGGCAGATCCTGCTGGTGCAGGTCGTCAAGGAAGAGCGCGGCAACAAGGGTGCAGCGCTGACCACCTACCTGTCGTTGGCCGGCCGCTATTCGGTGCTGATGCCGAACACGGCCCGCGGCGGCGGTATTTCGCGCAAGATCACCAATGCGCAGGACCGCAAGCGGCTGAAGGAAGTGGTCGCCGATCTCGAAGTGCCGCAAGGCATGGGTGTCATCCTGCGTACGGCAGGCGAAAGCCGCACCAAGGCAGAGATCAAGCGCGACTACGAATATTTGATGCGGCTTTGGGAAAACGTCCGCAATCTGACGCTGCAATCCACGGCCCCTGCCCTGGTTTACGAGGAAGGCAGCCTGATCAAGCGCTCGGTGCGCGACCTTTACAACAAGGATATCGACGAGATCCTGGTTTCCGGCGAAGAAGGCTACCGCGAGGCCAAGGACTTCATGCGCATGCTGATGCCGAGCCACGCCAAGGTGGTTCAGCCGTTCCGCGACACGACGCCGATCTTTGTGCGCAACGGCATCGAAGCGCAGCTCGACCGCATGCTGCAGCCGCAGGTGACGCTGAAGAGCGGCGGCTACATCATCATCAACCAGACGGAAGCGCTGGTCGCCATCGACGTCAATTCGGGCCGTTCCACCAAGGAGCACTCGATCGAGGACACCGCACTTCACACCAATCTGGAAGCCGCCGAGGAAGTCGCCCGGCAATTGAGGCTGCGCGATCTCGCCGGCCTCATCGTCATCGACTTCATCGATATGGAGGAGAACCGCAACAACCGCTCCGTCGAGAAGCGGCTGAAGGATCACCTCAAGAACGATCGTGCCCGCATCCAGGTCGGCCGCATCTCGCATTTCGGCCTGATGGAGATGTCGCGCCAGCGCATCCGTGCCAGCGTGCTGGAATCGACGATGAAGCCTTGCCCGCATTGCGGCGGCACCGGCCATGTGCGCTCCGATTCGTCGGTCGCGCTGATGGTGGTGCGGGCAATCGAGGAATTCCTGCTCAAGGATTCGCGCAGCCACATCACGGTGCGGACGCCGGCGGCGACCGCGCTCTATGTGCTCAATCACAAGCGCGGCACGCTGGTGGAATTCGAGCATCGCTTCGGCGTGACCATCACCATCGAAGCCGATGACGCCGTCGGTGCACAACACTATGCCATCTTCCGCGGCGCGTTGGCCGAAAAGCCGGAAGGCTTTGTCGAGGCGCGCACGTTCCCGGCCTATGTCGAGCCGGAAGAACCCGAGGACGAGATCGTCATCGAAGAGGAAGACGAGGCACCGGTGCAGGCCGAGCAGCCACGCCCTGCCCAGCAGCCTCAGCAGCCAAGGTCCGGCGAGGACGGCGAAGGCCGCGATCGCAAGCGCCGCAAGCGCCGCAGACGGCGCGGCGGCAAGGATCGTGAACATGGGGATCGTGAACACGGGGATCGTGAGCACGGGGAACGCGAACATGGCGATCGCGAGCATGGCGCTGCTGTGGAAGGTGCTTCCGTTTCGGCGCCGATAGACGATGCCTTCGTAGCCGCCGGCGATCAAGGTGCCGAAGCGGAACGTGAAGCGCCGGCCGGTGTTGCCGAAACGGCGGAAGCGGCGGACGACGGTCACGGCAAGAAGCGCCGGCGCGGCAAGCGCGGCGGCAAGCGCAATCGCCGCGAAGAGGGCGAAGGCGAGATCGAAGCCAGCGCCGGCGAGCCGGCCGCCATGACGGAAGGTGCCGTGTCGGAAGCACAGCCCGTGACCGGCGAGCCGGAAGGTGCGCCGCCGGCCGAAGAGCTTGCGGTGCGTGCTCCGGCGAATGACGACACGCCGAGCGCCGAAAAGCCGAAGAAGCCGCGCCGTACCGCCAAGCCGAAGAAGGTTGCGGCGGATGCAGTTGCCGAGATTGCGGGCGCCGAGACATCGGCTGCCGAGGCCGCCTCCGTGGCTTCCGGCGAGACCCCCACGCCGGTTCCGCAGGAGACCGAAGCGGCGGCTGCCGAGGAAACGCCGAAGGCCCGGCCGTCGCGGCGCAAGCCCGTACCGGTGGATGCTCCGGTCGTGCCGGTCGTCTCCTCGATCGTCCCGGACGAGGCAAAGGCCGACGAGGCAAAGACCGAGGAAGCAAAGGCCGAGGAAGCAAAGGCCGAGGACAAGCCGAAGCGTGCCGGCTGGTGGCAGCGGAAGGGCTTTTTCTAAGCTTTTCCGCGCATTAGCCAGACTTTCTGATTAAAAAAATCCCGCGCTGCGGATCGGCTGCGCGGGATTTTTTGCTCCAATTCAGGCGACAGGCACCAGAGCGGAATGCATTCAATTGAATGGGGCATTCCGCTCTAACTGTTTGTTTTGCTGCATTTGTGCGGACGCCAAATGATTCCATTTGGCTGCAAAATGCTTATGGTGCGAAGATCGACCAGTTCATCGTCTTCGCCAGTTTTTCCAGCGCGATCGAACCCAGCCTGGAATTGCCGTTGGCGTTGAGGCCTGGCGACCATACGGCAAGCGAGGCGACCCCCGGCACGATCCCCAATATGCCGCCGCCAACGCCGCTCTTGCCGGGAATGCCGACGCGGAAAGCGAAGTCGCCGGAGCCGTCATAGTGGCCGCAGGTCAGCATCATCGCGCCGATGCGGCGGGCGCGCTCTGCCGAGACGACGGAATGCCCGGTCGCCGGGTTCTTGCCGCCATTGGCGAGGAAGCGGCCGGCCAGGGCCAGTTGCCGGCAGCTCATGGCGATAGCGCAATGATGGAAGTAAACACCCAGCGCCAGTTCCGGCGCATGGTGGAGATTGCCGAACGATTTCATGTAATTGGCAAGCGCGAAATTGCGAAAGCCGGTGGCGCGTTCGGACGCCGCGACCTCGCGGTCGATGATGATGGTGTCGTCATCGGCCAGGAACTGGATGAAGCGCAGGATCTCGCCGATCGCCTCGCGCGGCTGATGGCCGGCAAGCAGGATGTCCGAGACGACGATGGCGCCGGCATTGATGAATGGATTGCGCGGAATGCCGTTCTCGTGCTCGAGCTGGACGATCGAGTTGAACGGATTGCCCGAAGGTTCGCGCCCAACCCGCTGCCACAGCGCGTCGCCGACATTGCCGAGCGCCAGCGTCAGCGTGAACACCTTTGAGATGCTCTGGATCGAAAACGCCTCGTCGGCATCGCCCGCGGTCAGCACGCGGCCGTCATTGGTCACCGCGGCAATGCCGAATTTTTTCGGATCGATCTTGCCGAGTTGGGGAATATAGCTGGCGACGTCGCCGCGATCGGTACGCTCCGCCATTTCGGCGGCGACCTCGCGCAACGCCTGTTCAAGTTGAGGCGCCTGTTCAAGCTCCGGCATCGTCGCCCCCGCTACTTCAGCCAGCGTTCGATACGCGCCATCGCCTCGACCATGTCGTCGTGGCTGCCGGCATAGGAAAAGCGCATCGTGCGATGGCCTTGCAGCGGGTCGAAATCGCGGCCCGGCGTCGCCGCCACATGCGCCTCGGCAAGCATCCGGCGCGCAAACGCCATGCTGTCATTGGTGTGCCTGGTGACGTCGCAGAAGGCGTAGAACGCGCCGTCCATAGGCGCGGCCAAAGCAAAGCCGAGCTCCGGCAGGCGTTGCATCAGGAGCTCGCGGTTCCAGGCATAGCGCGCCTTCACCGCTTCCAGCTCTGGCGTCGCCTTGAACGCCTCGATCGCGGCAATCTGGGACAGTTCGGGCGGCGAGATGTAGAGGCTCTGGGCGATGCGCTCGACCGGCCGCACCAGTTCCTGCGGCAGCACCATCCAGCCGATGCGCCAGCCGGTCATGCAATAATATTTCGAGAAGGAATTGATCACCGTCACATCCGCGCCGAAAGCAAGCGCCGTCGTGTCGGGCGCCGCATAGGCCAGCCGGTGATAGATTTCGTCCGAGATGACGGCGATGCCGAGCTCTTGCGCCGTTTTGACCAGCGCCTCGAGATCGCCGGCGGGAATGACCGCGCCGGTCGGGTTGGCCGGGCTGGCGAACAGCACGCCCTTCAGCGGTTTTTCGCGGTGCGCGGCTTGCAGGTGCTCGGCATGCAGATAGGCGGCGCCGTCCAACTCGATCTCGGCGATGTCGATGCCGAGCGCGGCCATGATGTTGCGATAGGCAGGATAGCCGGGCGCAGCGATGGCGACGCGGTCGCCTGGATCGAACATTGCCAGGAAAGCGAGGTTGAAGGCAGCCGACGATCCGGTGGTGACGGCTATCCGCTCGGGCGAAACGTCAAGCCCGTAATGCTCGCCATAATGCGCCGCGATCGCCTTGCGCAGGCCGGCGAGGCCCAGCGCGTCGGTATAGCCGATGCGGCCTGTCTTCAAGGCATTGGCCGCCGCTTCGCGAACCCCGGCCGGCGCCGGATCGGAAGGCTGGCCGACGGCCATGGAAACGACCGGCAGGCCCTGGGCTTTCAGCCGATTCGCCTCGGCCAGGATGTCCATGGCATGGAACGGTTCGACCGCGCCGCGGCGCGAAAGCGAAACAACCATTTTTCAATCCACCACACTTGTCCGCACGTGCCGGCCATGCTGGCCGCGCCGCACAAATGCCCGATTGGTGTGGGGATCACAAGTTCGGTAAGTTTAGGCTGCCGACTTTTCATCCTTCGCCCACTCGTCTACCAGTGGACCTGCCATGTTGAGCCGACCCAAATCGACGATCGCCAGGACAGCGCGCGCCCTCGCGACGCTTTTGCTTGCCGCGGTGGTCGCCATGGCCGGCTCGGTCAATGCCTTTGCGCAGAATATGCCGGTTGTGCGCGATGCCGAGATCGAGGCGCTGGTGCGCGATTACGCGCGGCCGATCTTCAAGGCGGCGGGCTTGTCGGGCGACGCCATCAACATCGTGCTGGTCAACGACCAGAGCTTCAACGCCTTTGTTGCCGGCCGCCGGCTGTTCATCAACACCGGCGCGCTGATGACGGCCGAAACGCCCAACGAGATCATTGGCGTCATTGCCCACGAGGCCGGCCATATCGCCGGCGGACACCAGCAGAAATTGCGAGAACAGCTCGAGCGCGCCAAGACGATGGCGATCCTGGCGACGCTGCTTGGCGCCGGCGCCATGGTGGCCGGCGCCACCAGCAACAGCCACGGTCTCGCCGGCGCCGGCATGGGCGTGGTGGCCGGCGGCGGCGAGATGGCGCAACGCAGCATCCTCGCTTATCAGCGCACCGAAGAGATGACCGCAGACCGTTCGGCGATCACCTATCTCAATGCAACCGGCCAATCCGGCATGGGCATGCTGAAGACGTTTGGCCGCTTCCAGAACGCATTGTCGCTCTCGGGCGCGCAAGTCGATCCCTACAGGATCAGCCATCCGATGCCGCAGGAGCGTATCGCCAATCTCGAAGTGCTGGTGAAGCAGAGCCCTTACGTCGACAAGGTCGACCCGCCGGCACTGCAGCAGCGCCACGACATGATGCGCATCAAGATCGCCGCCTACATGCAGGGCCAGGCGGCGGCGTCGCGATTGATGCGCAAGAACCCCGGCAGCCTCGCCTCACGCTATGGCGACGCGCAGATGACCTATCTGTTCGGCAATCTGGCGTCGGCGCTCACCAAGACCAACGCGTTGATCAAGGAACAGCCGAAAAATCCCTATTTCCAGGAATTACGCGGCGACATCCTGATGAAGGCGAACCGGCCGAAGGATGCGGCGGACGCCTATGCCAAGTCGGTCAGCCTCGATCCGGCGCGATCCGGGCTGCTGCCTGTCTCGTACGGCCAGGCGCTGATGGCGATCGGCACGCAGGATTCGCTGAAGAAGGCGGTGGCGCAGATCAACACCGGCCTCGGACGGGACCGCGAAAACGCCGCCGGATACCGCTATCTGGCACAGGCTTACGGGGAACTCGGCAACATCCCGGCCGCCGAGCTTGCAACCGCCGAAGGGCATTTCTATTCCGGCGACTACAAGAATGCGAAAATCTTCGCCATGCGGGCGCAGCAGAGCATGAAGCGTGGCGAGCCGGGCTGGCTTCGCGCGCAGGACATTATAAACTACGCACCATCAGGTAAGAAGAAGTGAACCTTTCGGACGCAGGCTGCGACACAGCCAAACCGGGCGGACCCGAACACAGGCAAGAGGATCGAGGATCATGACAAAGGCAATTCTGCTGGGCACTACCGGAGTGGCAGCGGCTCTCGCCATGCTGGCGTTCGGCTTCGTCGCCGGCAATCCGCAGACGGCGAAGGCCGGCACGGCACAGCTTGCCCAGACGACGTCCTCAGGTACCAAGCTCGACCGTGCCGAAGTCGAAGGCATCGTCCGCGACTATCTGCTGAAGAACCCGGAAGTGCTTCTGGAAGCCCAGCAGGCACTCGAGGCCAAGCAGAAGGAAGAACAGCGCGTCGCCAGTCTCGGCGTCATCAAAGACGCCAAGGACCAGATCTTCAATTCCTCATTCGACGGTGTTGTCGGCAATCCGAACGGCAAGGTCACCATCGTCGAATTCTATGATTATAATTGCGGCTACTGCAAACGCGCCATCGACGACATGCGCGCGCTGACCAAGGCCGATCCGGACCTGCGCTTCGTACTCAAGGAGTTCCCGATCCTCGGCCCGGATTCGCAGAAGGCGAGCGTCGTCTCGATGGCCTTCCATTTGATGAAGCCGGAGAAATACGGCGAATTCCATAATGCGCTACTCGGCGGCCAGGGGCGCGCCACCGAGGCGGCGGCAATCAAGGTGGCGCTGTCGCTCGGCGCCGACGAGGCGGCGCTGCGCGAAAAGATGAAGGACCCGAGCATCACCGAGGCCTTCTCCAAGACCTATGATCTCGCCACCAAGCTCGCCATCACCGGAACGCCGTCCTATGTCGTCGGCAACGAGGTGGTGTTCGGCGCGCTTGGCCAGGAAGTGCTGGCCGAAAAGATCGAGGCGGCGAAGGCCGCGCTCTGATCAGCATTCGGGTTTCGATTAGGCTGCGGGTTTCCGGCACGGGCCGTTTTCCGGCTGTTGGGGACGGCGAAAGAACGCACTTGCGCTCTTTTCGCCAGCGTCTATGCCCATTATAGAGGGTCCGGCGCGCCGGCTTAGCCGCGCCGGGAAAGGTCGGCATTTTTTGAAAACGGTTTTCGTCCTGAACGGCCCCAATCTCAACGCGCTCGGCAAGCGCGAGCCGGGCATCTATGGCGGCAAGACGCTTGCCGCGATCGCCGACGACTGCAAGCAGGCAGGTGCCGCACTTGGGCTGGAGATCGATTTCCGCCAGTCGAACCATGAGGGCGACCTCGTCGACTGGATCCACGAGGCCGCCGACAAGGCCGCCGCAATCGTCATCAATCCGGGCGCCTACGGCCATACCTCGATCGCCATTCACGATGCCATCCGCGCCGTCGCGCCGCTGCCGGTGGCTGAGGTGCATCTCTCCAACATCCACGCGCGGGAACCATTCCGCCACGTCTCCATGGTCGCGCCGGTCGCCGTCGGCATGATCTGCGGGTTCGGGCCGCTCGGCTACACGCTGGCGCTGCAGGCGCTGGCTGCACGCCTATGACCGGCCAACAAACAGAAGGCTCGAAAATGTCGATAAAGAAGAACGGTGTTGACCAGCAGCTGATCCGCGATCTGGCGGGCATACTGAACGACACCAACCTGACCGAGATCGAGGTCGAGCTGGGCGATCTGAAGGTGCGCGTCTCGCGGCAGGCGCCGGCCGTCCATGCCGTCGCCGCAGCTCAGCCGGCCTATGCCCCGGCAGCCGCGCAGCCTGCGGCAGCGGCCGCGCCGGCGACGCCCGACGTGTCGAAGAACGCCGTTGCCTCGCCGATGGTCGGCACCGCCTATCTGGCACCGTCGCCCGACGCCAGGCCGTTCATCGAAATCGGCCAGAAGGTCAAGGAAGGCCAGACGCTGCTGATCATCGAAGCAATGAAGACGATGAACCAGATCCCCTCGCCGCGCGCCGGCACGGTGACGGCGATCCTGTTTGAAGATGCGCAGCCGGTCGAATATGGCATGCCGCTCGTCGTGATCGAGTAGAGCCGGGAACAGGCGAAAGATGTTCCAGAAAATCCTCATCGCCAATCGCGGCGAAATCGCCCTCAGGGTGCTGCGCGCCTGCAAGGAGCTCGGCATCCAGACGGTGGTGGTGCATTCGACCGCCGACGCCGACGCCATGCATGTGCGTCTCGCCGACGAGAGCGTCTGCATCGGCCCGCCGCCGTCGCGCGACAGCTATCTCAACATCCACCAGATCGTCGCCGCCTGCGAGATCACCGGCGCCGACGCGGTGCATCCCGGCTACGGTTTTCTGTCGGAGAACGCCAAGTTCGCCGACATCCTCGCCGCGCACAACATCACCTTCATCGGCCCGACCGGCGACCATATCCGCATCATGGGTGACAAGATCGAGGCCAAGCGTACCGCAAAACGCCTCGGCATTCCCGTGGTGCCCGGCTCCGACGGCGCGGTCACCGAGGACAAGGAAGCCAAGCGCATTGCCGCCGCGATCGGCTACCCCGTGATCATCAAGGCATCGGCCGGCGGCGGCGGGCGCGGCATGAAAGTGGCGCGTAGCGAGGCCGATCTCGAGGTGGCGCTGCAGACGGCACGCTCGGAGGCGGGTGCGGCCTTCGGCGACGACGCAGTCTATATCGAGAAATATCTGCAGAAGCCGCGCCATATCGAAGTGCAGGTGTTCGGCGACGGCGCCGGGCGCGGCGTGCATTTCGGCGAGCGCGACTGCTCGCTGCAGCGCCGCCACCAGAAGGTCTGGGAAGAAGCGCCCTCGCCGGCTCTCAATGCCGAGGAGCGCGCGCATATTGGCGGCGTCTGCGCCAGGGCGATCGCCGATCTCGGCTATTCCGGCGCCGGCACCATCGAATTCCTCTATGAGGACGGCGAGTTCTATTTCATCGAGATGAACACGCGCCTGCAGGTCGAACATCCGGTGACCGAGGCGATCACCGGCATCGACCTCGTGCACGAGCAGATCCGCGTCGCCTCGGGCGGCGGGCTTTCGGTGCGCCAGGAGGATATCCGCTTCCACGGCCATGCCATCGAATGCCGCATCAATGCCGAGGATCCGCGCACCTTCACGCCCTCGCCGGGCACCATCACCCATTTCCACACGCCGGGCGGGCTCGGCATCCGCGTCGATTCCGGCGTCTATTCGGGCTACAAGATCCCGCCCTACTACGACAGCCTGATCGGCAAGCTGATCGTGCATGGCCGCAACCGCGTCGAATGCATGATGCGGCTGCGGCGCGCGCTCGACGAATTCGTCGTCGACGGCATCAAGACGACGCTGCCACTGTTTCGCGACCTCGTTGGCAACGCCGACATCGCCAATGGCGACTACGACATCCATTGGCTGGAAAAATACCTGGCCGAAGGCGAGTGATACAGGGCGAAGCGATGACCCGTCCCTACGCACCCGGTTATCGCATCCCGACCGACCTTTTGCTCAAAGCCTATGCCTCCGGCGTCTTCCCGATGGCCGAAAGCGCCAATGACCCCGAAGTATTCTGGGTGCGGCCGGAGACGCGCGGCATCATTCCGCTCGACGGGTTCCACATACCGAAAAGCCTGAGAAAGACGATCCGCAAGAACCTGTTCGAGTTCCGCATCGATTTCGACTTTGAGGCGACGATCGAGGCCTGCGCTGAAAGGCGCGAGGAACGTCGGTCGACCTGGATCAACGCGCCGATCCGCGAAGCCTATATCGAGCTGCATCGGATGGGCCATTGCCATTCGGTCGAGGCCTGGCACAACGACCGACTGGTCGGGGGGCTCTACGGCGTATCGCTCGGCCGCGTGTTCTTCGGCGAGAGCATGTTCGCCAGGGAGACCGACGCGTCAAAGGCCTGCCTGGTTCACCTCGTCGAACGCCTGAAGGCGCGTGGCTTTGCACTGCTCGATACGCAGTTCACCACCGAGCATCTCAAACGCTTCGGTGCAATCGACGTGCCGCGCGGCAAGTACGAGAAGATGCTGGCCGAGGCGCTGAAGGGCGAGGCCGTGTTTTTTCCATAACCTGGAATGGCTCATCGTTTCACGGAAACGCAATTCCGGACGGAAAGCCGTTCACACTTCCTGGAATTGCTCTTGCGGCCGGTCAGCCTTTTGCTGCCGTCACCAGCGGCGTCTGTGCGTGGAACATCATCTTCCAGCCATTGACGCGGTGGACATAGCCGGTGCTGACCAGCGCCGCATAGGCTTCGCCATCTTGCCGCGTCGCACGCGCCTCGTAGGTCAGCATGACGATGTCGCTGCCCGGCTCGATGATGCCCTTGAGGTCGATGTCGAGATCGCGCCAGCGGTTCGGGTCCGTGGCAGTTGCGGCCAGATCGGTATTGCTCATCACCCGCGCCATCTGCGGGAAGGCCACCAGGCAGTCGGTATCGGCATTGGCCTTGAAATAGTCGGCACCGCCGGTCCAGAATCCCCTTTCGATGTCGAGAAGTTCGTTCTTGTTGGCCATCATCATGGCAACCTCCTCCGTAGAGAGGCACCAACGCTCGGGCAACGCGGCGGTTCCGCAGGGCGCGGTATGCGCCGCGCACTGACAGATTCTAGTTGGTTTTGGGGGCGGCGGGTGCCGGCACGTCGGACTTCTGCTTGCAGCCCTTCAGCCAGATATCATAGACGGCATGCTCGACGGCGTTGATCCCGGGGCTTTCGGCAAACATCCAGCCGGTGAAGATACGGCGTATTTTCCGATCGAGCGTGATCTCGTCGACCTCGACGAACGAATCCGTCTTCGGCTCTTCGTTTTCGGGCCGCGAATAGCAGATGCGCGGCGTCACCTGCAAAGCGCCGAACTGCACCGTCTCGTCGATATAGACATCGAAGGTGATGATACGGCCGGTGATCTTGTCGATGCCGGCGAATTCAGCGACTGGATTGGTGATGCGCTCGGATACTGCCGGTGCTGCAGGCGCCACCGACGCGTCCGGCGCAGGCGGCGCCAATTCCTGCGCAGTAGCGAGCGCCACCATAGAAGCGAGAACGACCGCGGTTAATCCGCCCGTCAAAATTCGGCTGAACATGCTCATGCAAGGTCCGGTAGTTTGCGCCCGGGTGATTCTCTTAACGCCAAGGCTAGTTGCTGCTGTCGGATCAGCAAACAGCTAAACAGCAATTGTGGCGACAAAGGACCGCCCTCGTGGGGACCGCCCCGTAGGGACCGCGCGCGTGTCGCGGCGATCGATCACGAACCAGGCGTCCAGGCGTCGTAGTCGCCCGTCACCTGCGGACGATGCTGGTTGGTCAGCACCGAGCCTTTCGGGCGATAGGCCGCGGGGCTGCCGGTGAGGTTCGGCACATGCGGCTTTTGCCAGTCGCGTGGCTTGTAGTCTTCGCTTGGCGGCGCAACGTCGACACGATGATGGATCCAGCCATGCCAGCCGGGCGGAATCGCCGAGGCTTCCGAATAGTCGCGGTAGATGACCCAGCGACGGGTGCGGCCTTCCGAATCGACGCCGCCCTCATAGTAGACGTTGCCGACCTCGTCCTGCCCGACCTTCTTGCCGTGCCGCCAGGTGTGGAAGCGCGTTCCCAATGTCTGGCTGTTCCACCAGGTGAAAAACTGCAGAAGGAAAGTCTTCATCCAAATCCTCGTGGCAAGTCCTTGAAGCAAGTCCTCGCGGCGGCTGCGGCGCCTGTTCCTGCTTATGGCGTCACGGCATTGCGAAGGCAAGGGTCTTGCCGCAACAGGCGAGCAAATGGCTGACGGGAAAGCGATACGTTCATGCTATTTTCGCGGCCGTCCGAAGCAGATGAAATAGGTTGTTGGCAACCTTACGCAGCGTTATTCTAGCAGTTGAAGCTTCGTTGCCTCAAGGACGGCAAATGAGAGGGGCTCATGTCATCGCTGGCGGGCACGGCCGGTCGCGCGTTGCCGCAGGTCGTTGAGGCGATCTACGATTCGATTGCCGACGTCGACCGCTGGCAGGCGACACTCGAGGCCATCTGCAATCTGGCGGAAGGCCAGCTTGCCATGCTCGCCGTCATCGACACGATCAGCAGCTCCGCGCGGTTTTCGGTGTCCTGCGGCGATCCCGCAGTTCTTGAGCCGTTGAAGCATGACTACGGCTCGCAAGTGCCGTTCTATGCGGCGGTTCCCAAGATGGAGATCGACGTGCCGTTCACCGTCGATTCGATCTACGCCCTGCAAGGCCCGGATACCCGGCAGAGATGGCTCGAAAGCCGCATCGTGCGCGAATGGGTGCAACCCAACCGCCTGGACGATTTCTTCTGGGTGGCGTTGATGAAGCGGCCGACCCGGATCGGCACGTTGATGGTGGTGACCGACAAGGACAGGCGCCAGATTTCCCGCGAGGATCTCGAGCTTGTCAGCCTGCTGGCACCGCATGTGCGGCGCGCGGTGACCATCGGCGACCTGTTCGAGGGCGAGCGGCGCAAGGCCGAAATCTTCCGCTCCATCATCGAAAGCCTCGACCATCCGGTGCTGATCGTGGCCGAAGACATGACCATCATCTTCGCCAACCCGTCAGCCGAAGCGCTGCTCGCCGAAAACATCTCGGTCGCTTGCGTGCGCGGACAGCTTTCCTTCACCTATGCCAACGCCAACGCCGCGATCGGCCGTGCCGTCCAGCTCGGCACGCGCGACGAATTCGCGCTCGGACCTTGCGGCATCAACATTCCCCTGGCCAGGACGGTGGTTCCGGCGGTGGCCCATGTCATGCCGCTGGCGCGGCGTGAAATCTCGGCGCGCATCTCGCAACGCGCCGCCGCAGCGATCTTCATCGCCGCGGCCGGTTCGACACCGACCCCGGCGCTGGACGCCATTGCGGCGCTGTTCGGACTGACCGCGGCAGAAAGGCGAGTCGCCGGTCACGTTGCCGCCGGCCTGACGCGAAAGGAAATCGCCGCAGCCGGCGGCGTCTCGGACGGCACCGTCAAGTCGCAGCTGGCGACGATCTTCGACAAGACCGGTACCGGCGATCAGCGCGAGCTCGAACTGTTGATGCGCGAATTGTCACCGCCGTTGCGCTCCAGTTGATTTGCGCAGTTTCCTCGAACCGGCGGTGGTCCAAATGACTCGGCCGGTAAGTTTCTCAAACCTTTGACACCATCGTCCGCAAAATCTGGGAAACGAAACCGGCATCGTTGCAATTCGGCCAAAATCATGGTGCGGTCGTTCGCGGTCCAGAAACGCGGCACTATGCTCGGCTGGAATGAAAATGGTTTCTGGCGCGGATCTCGATCTTTGACACCGACATCTACCGAGCGACTGCTCCCCTACCTCTTTCTGCTTGGGCTGATCGTAATCGCGGTCGCTTTCCGGCCACTGCTGCCCGTCGACGAAACGCGATATCTCAGCGTCACCTGGGAAATGTATCTGAGCGGACAGATCTTCGTCCCGACGATGAATTTCGCGCCCTATCTGCAGAAGCCGCCACTGCTGTTTTGGCTTATCGACCTTGTCTGGAACATTTTCGGCGCCAGCCGGCCGGCGGCGATGCTGGTCATCTTCGCCGCCTCCTCGCTCGTCATCTGGCTGACGACGGCGTTGGCAAAGACCCTGTTTCCGGGCCGCGACGACATCGCGCGGCGCATCCCCTGGCTGGTTGCCGGAAGCAGCGTGTTCGTCATCTATTCGACGCTGATCCTGTTCGACCTGTTGCTGACGGTCTTTGTGCTCGCCGCGCTGTTGTCGTTGATTGCCTTTGCCCGCAGCGGCAACCGCTGGCAGGCCGTTCTGGCCGGGCTGTTCATCGGCGCGGGCGTGCTGACGAAAGGCCCGGTGGTGCTGATCCATATCGGCGCGCCCATCGTGTTCTACCCGTTCTGGCGCGACCGGCGGGCGGGACTGACGACACCGAACTTCCTCGCTGGAGTGGGCCTGGCCCTGCTCGCCGCGCTGATTCCGGTGGCGATCTGGCTGGTGCCGGCGACCATCCTGACAAAAGGCAATTTCGTCTACGATCTCGTCTGGAACCAGTCGGCGGGGCGTGTCACCGGCAATTTGCGCAATTCGCATGGCCGGCCGTTCTATTTCTATCTGCTGCTGCTGCCCGTCATGTTAATACCGTGGATCTTCATACCCGAGGTGTGGCGGTTGAAGGTGCGCACGCGGATACGCAGCCTGATCGACGCGAAGTCGCCGGATCTGCGCGCCTTGCGCCTGCTGTCATTCTCGTTCGTTGCTGTGTTTCTGGTGTTCAGCGCGATATCCGGCAAGCAGCCTCACTATGTCGTGCCGATGCTGCCGTTCGTGGTCATCCTGTTCGGCTATTTCATGGCGGAGATCCCGCTCGCCAGGCTGAAGAGCTCGGCCATCGTCATGCTTGTCATTTTCGGCATTGGCCACGCGGTGGCATCGGCAACCGCGTTCAAACGCTATGATCTGACGCCGCTCGCCAACTTCATCTACGAGCGAAAGGATGCGGACTGGGCCGTGGCTTTCGACTATCAGGGCGAAGTCGGCTTCCTGGCCCGGTTGCAAAAGCCGTTCGAAAGCACCGACAAACCGGAAGAATGGCTTGGCTCGCATCCCAGCGGCTATGTCATCGACAAGGTTTCCAAGGATCCCGGCACTGCAGGGCAAATCGCGTTCCGGCTTCGCGTCGAACGCGGCTATCTCGTCGTGCTGAAGGGACAGCATTGACGATCGTCACCGGTATGCGAGTTCGTCCCCCGCGCGGGAGATGAAGGCGTTGCTGCTTCGTGGTTCCATCGCTCGATAGAACCGGGAGGTATTCATGCGCAAGCTCATCTCGACGACGCTTTTTGCCGTATCGCTCGCTGTGGCCGGCCTTGCCGCCGATCCGGCATGGAGCTTCAAATGTCAGTCCGGAACGATTGGGCAAGGCAGTTGCTCCTGCTCCGGGACCGCCGACTGCACCGATATGCGGCATTCCAAAATGTGCAAGGGCGACCTGAACTGCGGTTCGGGCAAATGCTCCTGCACGGCCGCATTGGTAGTCGACCCCGGCCCGAAAACCCCCAAGCCCAAGGTCGTCGCGCCGATGGCGACAACCAAAGGCGTCGTGAAGCAGTAGATATCCAATCCGAAAGGACGGCGGCTCGACGTCGCTGGGCCGGCCCGATGTTTTCGCGGTTCGTCCCCCATGCGGGCGATGAACCGCTGTCGAAGAAATGGTGTTGTCTAGCCGGAGGGTGGTTTCCAACCGAAAGAGCGAGGATACCATGTTGAAAACCTGCACGATGCTGTTCTTCTGCCTGATGGCGGCCGCCGCGGCCGCCCAGCCGCCGCCGTCGGGGCCGCCGGTTCCCAGTGCGGCACTTGCCCCATGCAACGCCACACAATCGAACAGGCCCTGCAAAGCCGAACTCGGCGTGTTCCTGATCACCAACACCGTCCGCAACTTGGCGCAAGCCAAGGTCGACGCCACCAACGCACAGCTGGCCGCCCAGGGACGATCATCACGCGCATCGATCGAATCGCTGAAGCAATGGCGGCCGTCGCGCTTTGCGACGCAGATGCTGAACCAGCCGAACAGCTGGTTTGTCAAAGTTCCTTACATCCTGACCATCAAAGTCTCGATCCCGGTGACCTCCGACCGCCACATCGGCATTCCCATAGACGTCAACGTCTTCTGCAGCGGCTGGCAGACCGATTCCAGCCAGGTCATCATCCGCTCGCAACCCGGCCCAGCGAGCTTCGAGGGCGGCAACATCCTCGAAGACGTTTTCAACGTCGGCAATTACATCGACGCTCAGGTACGCAGCTCGTTTTCGGCACCCCTGCCGGTGACGACGCCGGTTCCAAATTCGAAATGCTCGGCAATAGACGGCTCCGATGCCGGCACGCAGGCCACCGGCGATGATCTCATCTTCTGGACGGTGCCGCGGCGCAACCTGGTGGTGACGGACGCCATAGCCAAGCCGACGGTTGAAGTGACCTTCGACAGCCTCACACGCCTGCCAGCCCGCGACTTCCACAACAATGTCGTCTATGCGGAATCCGAGGCCATAAACCTCAACGTCTATGCCAATGAGGATGGCCGTCAGAAGGCGCTGACGATGCGCGAAGGCGACGTGGCTGCGCTGAACGTTCCCGCAGTACGGCTGGACGCGCGAAAATACGATTCGCTGGTCGTCATCGGCAATGTCGACCAGCCGCCGAACGACCCCAGAGACAGCGCCTTCGCAGTAGCGGCCAAGACTGCGGGATTCGGTGCCGGTTCCAAGATCATGCAGATCCCGAAGTGGTATTCGAGGCCGCCGGACCAGTTCAATCCCAAGCCTACATGGATCAGAGTTCCCGGCTATGAGCTGCACTATACGGTACGCTATCTCAACAGCGGCGGGCTGGCCGTCGATGGTGGAACCAGTACGGTCCGGCCTCCAAAAGTCGCCGTTCCGATAAAGACGCTCATCAAGCCGAAAACGCCCTGACGCGGCCGCTCGCGGATGACGGCGGCGGTTCAGACCGCTACCGCCTTCCCCCGCGCGGCAGATGCGCCAGCACCGGCATCATGGCCTGATCTTGCCGGAACAAACGCGCCGCTGCGCCACGAGCGAGCGGCGCCATCGATGGAGACAAACGATGCAGCACCTTCCCCTCACCATGCCCGCCGTCCGGATCATTGCGGCAATCTCGCTGCTTGCCTTCCCGAACTTCCTGCCGCCGGTCACGAGCCCGGCGAACGCGCTGCCGGTCAGCCAATCCTGCCGGATCACCACCTACTACAAGACTGCGGCAAAGGCGACGGAGGTTGGCGTGCGCTCGACGTGCCAGGGCGTCAAAAAATGGGGCGTCACCTCGAAATATTACGAGGTGGAAAAAATCGAAGCCGCCACGCCCCCGCACACGTCGGGCGGCGGCGGCAGCCTGCCGTGCGAGTTTCTCGCTGCCGGCTGCTCCAACCTGCCTGAGAAACGCAACTGAGCGCCAGGCAAACGAGCTAGCCGATCGCCTTCTCCAAAACCAGCGCCGGCAATCCCGAGGCGCCGCCGCAATCGGCCGTGTTGCCGGCGGGCAAGAACCCCCTCGAGCGGTAGAAGGCGACAGCCGGAGCATTTGCTTCCTCGACCTCGACACGCAGCGTCCGGGCCTCCGGAAAGCTGGCCTCGATCTCGTCCAGCAGCGCCTGGCCGATGCCTTGCCTCTGCCAGGCCGGATGCACGTAAAGCTGGTTCAGCATGACGATCCTGGCATCCGTGGTAGCGGCGGCGAAAGCCATGCCGCCGATGTTTTTGCCGTCGTCGGCGACCAGGAACTCCGAGTTGGGCCGCATCAGCCGTGCTTTGAGCGCGGCGACAGAATGCCATTCATCGGTGATTTCGGTGACCCGCGGCCCGCCGTAGATGGCATCATAGGTGGCATGCCATGTCTCGACCAGCAATGCGCGCACCGCCGCAAGATCGCGCTCGCCGGCGGTGCGGACGAACATCCTACTCGATCCCGAGCCTGGCCTTGACCAGCTCGTTGACCGCCTGCGGGTTGGCCTTGCCGCCGGTCGCCTTCATCACCTGGCCGACGAACCAGCCGGCCATGGTCGGCTTGGCGCGCGCCTGTTCGACCTTGTCCGGGTTGGCCGCGATCACCTCGTCGACCGCCTTTTCGATGGCGCCGGTATCGGTGACCTGCTTCATGCCGCGGCTTTCGACCAGCTGACGCGGATCGCCGCCCTCGTTCCAGACGATCTCGAACAGATCCTTGGCGATCTTGCCGGAGATGGTGCCTTCCTTGATCAGATCGATGACCGCGCCGAGCTGATCGGGCGAAACCGGAGCATTTTCAATACTCTTGCCGGCTCTGTTCAACGCACCCAGCAAATCGTTGATGACCCAGTTGGCGGCAAGCTTGCCATCGCGACCAGCGGCCACCTTCTCGAAATAGTCGGCGACCGCCTTTTCCGATACCAGGATCGAGGCGTCGTAGGTCGACAGGCCGAGCGAGGTGATCAGCCGCGCCTTTTTCGCGTCGGGAAGTTCCGGCAGGTCCTTTGCCAACTCGTCGATATAGGCCTGGTCGAATTCCAGCGGCAGAAGGTCGGGATCGGGGAAATAGCGGTAGTCGTGCGCTTCTTCCTTGGAACGCATCGAGCGCGTTTCGCCCTTGTTGGGGTCGAACAGCCGCGTTTCCTGGTCGATCTTGCCGCCGTCCTCCAGGATGGCGATCTGGCGGCGTGCCTCGTAGTCGATGGCCTGGCCGATGAAACGGATGGAGTTGACGTTCTTGATCTCGCAGCGCGTACCGAATTCGCCGCCGGGCCGGCGCACCGAGACGTTGACGTCGGCGCGCAGGGAGCCTTCGTCCATATTGCCGTCGCACGTGCCGAGGTAGCGCACGATGGTGCGCAGCTTGGTGACATAGGCCTTGGCTTCATCGGCGGAGCGCATATCCGGCTTGGAGACGATCTCCATCAGCGCCACGCCGGAGCGGTTGAGATCGACATAGGACATCGTCGCATGCTGGTCGTGCATCGACTTGCCGGCGTCCTGCTCCAGATGCAGGCGCTCGATGCCGACCTCGATGTCCTCGAATTCGCCCTGCCGGTCCGGGCCGACCGAGACGATCACCTTCCCCTCGCCGACGATCGGCTGCTTGAACTGCGAGATCTGGTAGCCCTGCGGCAGGTCGGGATAGAAATAGTTTTTCCTGTCGAAGACCGATTTGTGGTTGATCTCGGCCTTCAGGCCCAGCCCGGTGCGGATCGCCTGCTTGACGCATTCCTCGTTGATGACCGGCAGCATGCCGGGCATCGCCGCGTCGACCAGGCTGACATTGGCGTTGGGCGCGGCGCCGAAAATGGTCGAGGCGCCGGAAAACAGCTTTGCCTGCGAGGTCACCTGCGCGTGGACCTCGAGGCCGATGATGATCTCCCAGTCGCCGGTGGCGCCGGGAACCAGGCGCTTGGCGTCGGGCGTGCGGGTGTCGATAATGCTCATAAGGGCCTGCATACTGAAATTGCGGATATGCGAGAACGCATATTCTGCTGTGCAACTTCGCTAGTGCAAACCGCCAAAAGAGACAAGCGCAAAGCCGCAGGCGCCGACGCGGCACAGGCCCGCACCTGCCGCGACGAACTGCGATAGCAGCTTGAAAAATCGACCTGCCGGCAACCCGGCCGCCGTCACCTATGCCGTGGCGATATAGGCCCTGATCTCCTCGGCCTCGCGCTCGACATCCTCGATGCGCCGCTTGACCACGTCGCCGATCGACACGATGCCGTCGAGCAGCCCGTTCTTTTCCACCGGCAGATGGCGGAAGCGGCCCTTGGTCATGATCTCCATAACCTCGTTGACGGTGTGGTTCTCATTGCAGATCTTCACCTTGGGCGTCATCGCCGAGCGGACGGCAAGGTCGAGCGCCGCCGCCCCCTCCTTGGCGAGAACCCGCACCACATCGCGCTCGGAAAGAATGCCGACGATCTTGTGATCGCCGTTGGTGATGACCAGCGCGCCGATCCTGTGTTCGGAAAGCATGCGGATGGCTTCGCTGAGCTTTTCGTTCGGCCCGAGCGTCACCACGTCGTGGCCTTTTGCCTCGAGAATTGCCTTAACAGTCATGGCGTCCTCCTCTGCATTTCCTGCCGGCTCCTGCCCTGGCCGGCTTGCCCTGGGATGAACATGGTGCGCCGCGAACGGTTGCATTTCAAGTGCGGCCGTCTCAGGTCTCCGGCTCGTCCGCCTGCCGGGGCACCTGCTCTCGCCGATCAAAAAACCGCAGGCCGAAAAAGCCGGCAAGAAAGCCGCCAATATGGGCTTCCCAGGCGATCTGGCCGTCAATGCCAGGCGCCAGGCCGAAGAGGCCGGTCGCGAGGTTGATCACCATCCACATGGCGAGAAAGGTGACGACGCCGCGCGAGCGCAGCACCGCCGCCATCGGCAAAGGCTGGCCGGCGAAGGCGGCCTTGCCCGACGATCGGTCAATGCGGAAGCCGTAGCGTGCCGCCGCGCCCATCATGCCGGAAATCGCGCCGGAGGCGCCGACCAGCGGCGCCTCGCCAAGCGGGTGCATGGCCCAGAACAACGCCACCGCCGCCAGTCCGGTCGCGGCGAAGAACAGGCTGAAGCGCAGCGCGCCGAAGCGGTTGGCCAACGGTGAGCCGAAGGCCGCGAGCCACACCATGTTGATGGCAAGATGGGCAAAGCCGCCATGCAGGAAGGCATAGGTAAAGGGGCTCGAAAACGCGAAGAAATCCAGATCGAAGCGGCCCGAATAGCGGATGGGGATAAAGGCAGCCCGGACAAGCAGTTCGAAGTCCTGGTCGTCGGTCAGCCAATAGACCCGGATCAGATGGACCGCGACGCAGATGCCGATCACCGCCAGCACCACGGGCGGCAGGTTGAACACCGGTTCGCGGCGCTGCTCCGGTTCGCGGGCGGCAGGCCCACCCTGACCCTGCTCGATCTCCGGTGGGCTTTCTGGGTCGCTCATATGGCTTGCACTCAGTCGCTGGATTGGACTTGGCGAGCATGTAGATCACGGCCAACCGAATCACAAACGGCGAATCAGCAGCCCCGAATCAAAAAAAGAAGCCGTCCAAGGTTTCCCTTGAACGGCTGGTCGAGCCCCCTTGCTCCCCCTGAACTCTTGACTGAAGTGCTGCCGATCGTCGCAAAACGACCGCTTCTGGAGTGGTTTTGGTGTGCCACAGGCCTGGCCGGCGCGCAACGTAAACCAGTTGTTAACCTTAACCGCCCCGACCCGTGAACAAGTATTAACGATGCTGGCACGCATCCTGCTCCGCAACGCATGTAGGTCTTCGGAGGGCGCCCTTCTGTTCACCGATGGGACATCAGAAGACAGAATGCGCGGAGCAGCATTAGCATGAACCAGACCGGATCGATCACGCTGTTCCATTATTGGAACCGGTTGCGTGACGGACGCCCTGCCCCGAAGCGCTCGGAAGTCGAACCCGCCGACATCAAGTCGCTGCTGGCCGACACGTTCATCCTGGAAAAGGACACGCGCGGCGAAGCGGTGTTCCGGCTCGCCGGCACCAGGCTCTGCGCGGTCTATGGCCGCGAACTCAAGGGGTTTTCATTCCCTTCGCTGTGGCGCGAGAAGGACCAGCGGCTGATCTCGAAGCTGACCGATGGCGTCTTCGACCTGAAATCGGTGGTGCTCATCACCTACGAGGGTTTCAGCCGCAGCGGCCGTTCCAACAGGTTCGAGCTGCTCGCGCTGCCGCTCGACGGCGGTGTCGAGAGCCCGCGTTGCCTCGGTGTTATAAGTGCCGTCGAAAAGCCCTTCTGGCTGGGCGCCGACCCGGTTCTCGACGCGCTGATCGATTCGATCCGCGTCGTCGATCCCGACAAGGAGCCGATGTTCCCGGGGAACCGGCCGGCGATAGAGGTTCCCTCGCTCGCCCCGTCGGAATTCGACCCGCCCGAGACGATTTCGGCGCTCGGCCAGGCCCGCCGCATCCGTCACCTGGTCGTCTTCGACGGCGGACGCGAGGAATGATGCCTAAAGCTTAAAGCAATGGCGCCGGGCTTTCCCCTTTGTTAACCTGCTTTGTTGTAGTTTTCCGCTGAAATTCCCCGCATCCATGCGCGGAATGCCGAACGGGGTATGGCAGTGATGAGGTCAGCGGCGGTCGACCATGCGCCGTCCCAAGCTGAAAGGCGTAACTTTCAGCGCGTCCGCGTGAAAATTTACGGACGCTTCATGCTGGAAGACCGCACCGAACATCCCTGCCAGGTGGTCGACATGTCGCCCGGCAACGTTGCGCTGCGCACCGAGCGCGCCGGCCTGGCTGGCGAAAAGGTCATTGCCTATATCGATCACATCGGCCGCATTGAAGGCGTCATCACCCGCACTTTGCAGGATGGCTTTGCGATGACCGTCATCGCGTCGGACCGCAAGAGGGACAAGCTCGCCGCGCAACTGACCTGGCTTGCCAACAAGCACGAGCTCGACCTGCCGGAAGACCGCCGCCATGAACGCGTGGCGCCGCGCAACCCGACGAGCGTGCTGCAGCTTGCCGACGGGCGCCAGTACCAGTGCCGCATCATCGACCTGTCGCTGTCTGGCGCGGCGATCGAGATCGACGTCAAGCCGGCCATCGGCGTCCAGGTGACGCTGGGCACCATGCGCGGCCAGATAGTGCGGCATTTCGAAGATGGCGTCGCCATCGAGTTCGCCGTCATCCAGCGGCCGGAAACGCTCGATACCGAATTCAGCTCGTCGCGCGGCTGACGCGGAAGCGTCAGCACTATAGGGAAGAGAGAGGCTGGCGATCCTTCGCGCCCCCCTCTGTCTTGCCCTCTTTGCCACCATTTGGCATCTCCCCCACGAGGGGGGAGATCGGCTTTCAAAACGGCTTTCACCAATCTCAAGCGTCGCAGGAATGAGCGGGCCGCCGGAACTGCCAATCTCCCCACTTGTGGGGGAGATGTCCGGCAGGACCGAGGGGGCGCTGTCCCGCTGTCGCGGATGCACCCGAAGGGCACCCTAACAATTCTATACTCAATTGCGTCAAATTTTATGTTTATTCTACTGGCGTTTTACTTAATGTCTACTTCGCGCTTTTGCGTCAAATAAATCCAGCCGTGTCATTGTCTCCTCAAACGGGGAGACTGAATAATGAACAGGATGAGGGGCAAGCTGTTGCTGGCGGCAATAGCGATGCAGCTTTTCGGTTGGGGGACTGTAAACGCGGCGGAGCCGGCCTTCATGCACACCGGCGGCCGCACCACGCAGCCGGTCGGACACTACGAATTGTGCCAGCAGCTTCCGCAGGAATGCAATCAGAGGACGCCTGGCCGGGCACCCGTCGAGCTGACCCGCAAGCTGTGGGCGACGATCGTCAAGATCAACAATTCGGTCAACAGCAGGGTCGCGCCGCGCACCGACATGGAAATGTGGGGCAAGGAGGAAGTCTGGTCCTTTCCCAATAGCGGCTTCGGCGACTGCGAGGACTATGCGCTGGAAAAGCGCCGCGAGCTGATGAGCATCGGCGTGCCGGCCGGCGATCTGCTGATGACGGTGGTGCGCCAGCGCAATGGTGACGGCCATGCGGTGCTGACCGTGCGCACCAGCCTTGGCGAGTTCATCCTCGACAATCTCCAGCCCAAGGTGCTGTCCTGGACCAATACCGGCTACACCTACCTGAAGCGCCAGTCCGAGCGGAATTCCGGCGCCTGGGTGACGATCAACGACGGCCGCTCCGACGCGGTCGCCAGCGTCCGCTGAGGACGCCAAGGCATGTCGCCCAAAAGCGCGTAGCGGTTTTGGGCGACATGCATAAAGCAGAGGTTAAGTGCGTCGCATGACTTCGCGCTTTAGGAGAAACCCGGTCGAGTCCCCACCCTCCCCGTCCCCAACGACCGGGTTTAAGGAGCCGGCCCCGTCCCCGGGCCGGCTCCACCATTTCTGGCGGAACACATCTCGATACAGTTATCTCGGCTTTGCCTCCAACTGCGCTTCGTCATCCAAGCTGTCTCACGATCGTTTGTGGGATACGAGCTGCCGTTTGCCGTCGAAACGCTGTTACTTGCCCCTGATACGGAACGCGTCGACAAAGGCGGAAAACGCCGGAGAGGGATGGCGCCGGCTTGGATAGTACAGGTGGTAACCCTGGAACGTCGGGCACCATTTGGTCAGGACTTCCTGGAGAAGGCCACTCTCAATGTGTGGAAGGACGAGTTCGCGCGGCAGATAGGCCAAGCCCACTCCGTCAAGCGCGGCCTGGATCGCCGGCCCCATGTTGTTAAGCGTCAGTTGCCCCTCGACCCGAGCACTGAACTCGCGCGCTCCTTCCCGCAATTCCCAGGCATAGACCGATCCTGACGTCGGCAGCCGGTAGTTGATGCAGTTATGGCCGGTCAGCTCCTGCGGCGTCTCCGGCGGTGTCCGGTGGGCGAAGTAATGGGGTGAGCCGACCACAGTGTAGGTGACGTCGGCTCCGATGCGCACGGCTACCATATCCCGGGCAATGGACTCGCCCAGACGCACGCCGGCATCGAACTGGCGCTCGACGATGTTGGTGAAGGCGTTGTCGACCACCAACTCGACATTGATATCGGGGAAGTCGCTCAGGAACTTTGGCAGCCGGGCGCGGAAGACAATGTCGACCGAATCGTCGGTACACACCAGGCGAATGTTGCCGGACGGCCTGTCGCGAAGGACGCCGAGAGCGCTGACCTCAGCCGCGATGCCTTCGAAATGCGGTTCGATGCCTTCCTTGAGGCGTTGACCGGCCGCCGTCGGGGCCACGTCGCGCGTGGTGCGAGACAGAAGACGGACGCCAAGCCGCGACTCCAGCGACTTGATGGTGTGGCTAAGGGCCGAAGGAGTGACCCCGAGCTTGGCGGCTGCTCGGGTGAAGCTCCGCGTCCGGGTGATCTCCAGGAACGC
Organism: Mesorhizobium sp. M0207; assembly: GCF_040321995.1. Lineage (NCBI taxonomy): Bacteria > Pseudomonadati > Pseudomonadota > Alphaproteobacteria > Hyphomicrobiales > Phyllobacteriaceae > Mesorhizobium > Mesorhizobium sp. M0207. Next base: position 4,062 of record NZ_JAMYSQ010000036.1, on the reverse strand, counting down.
GCGCATTTCGGCGAACTCGTCGCGTGGCATTGATGAGCCTCATTCACAACCACATCAAAATTATACCCGCTAGTCGCATTTAGCCAGCCCGACTACTTAGTTCGGGAACGGACAGGAGACTGCCTTATGACCATCGATTTCGTGCTGGACGAGGCCACTGCTGCTGACAGCGGGACGACCCCATGGTCTGCGGTGGTCTGCCTGTCGCTGCTGACCTTCCTTCTGGTCGGACTGGAGTTCCTCCCGGTGAGCCTGCTCACCCCGATCGCTCAGGATCTGGCCGTCTCCGAGGGTCAGGCAGGCCAGGCAATCGCGGTATCCGGATTCTTCGCCGTGGTTACCAGCCTCTTCGGCAACTCGCTGTTGCGAAACGTCGATCGACGGACGGTGGTTCTGGTCTATACGGCAGTGCTGGCCGCATCGAGCCTGGCGGTGGCGCTTGCTCCCAACTTCCTGGTCTTCCTGGCCGGGCAGGCGCTGGTGGGCATCGCGATCGGCGGTTTCTGGTCACTGTCGACGGCCATTCTGGCCCGCCTGGCCGCGGGACCCGACCTGCCCAAGGCCATTGCCTTGCTCCAGGGTGGCACTGCCTTCGCATTGGTGATCGCCGCGCCCGTCGGCAGCTTCCTCGGATCGCTGATCGGATGGCGGGGAACGTTTTTCGTCACTGTCCCCATCGGCCTTGCGGCGCTCGTGTGGCAGTTGGCCGTTCTCCCGAAGATGCCGCCGACAGAGATCGCCTCGGTGTCGAGCATGTTCGGCCTGCTGCGGAATCGCAGATTCGCCATCGGCATGGGCGCGACCGGGCTCGCTTTCATCGGGCAGAACGCGCTCTCGATCTATCTGCGGCCGTTTCTGGAAAACGTGACGGGCCTTGAGGTCAACACCCTCTCACTGGCTCTATTGGGCGTCGGCCTCGGTGGCGTGGCGGGACTGTCGATTGTCGGCTTCATACTCCGGCGGCACCTCACAGCCGTGCTGATCGGGCTGCCGAGTGCACTCGCGGTCTTCGCTCTACTGCTGATTGCCTTTGGACCGTTTGCACGCGCCACGGCCGGCCTGCTGGTTCTTTGGGGACTGTTCGCTACCCCGATCCCGGTGGCGTGGAACACCTGGATGAGCACGCTCATCCCTGAAGACCTGGAGGCCGGGGGCGGACTCCAGGTCGCCCTGATCCAGTTCGCGATCGCAGGCGGCGCTATTGCAGGAGGCCTGCTGTTCGACGTGGCCGGCTGGTGGAGCGCCTTCCTTCTCGCCGCCGTCCTGCTCACGGGATCGGCCTTGCTCGCCGCCTCGGCCGGCCCCCGCACCTGAACTCTTTCAATTCTTGTCAAGGAGAATCTCATGTCCGAAGGAATCGAGAACAAGGTCGTCGTCATCACCGGTGCCAGCAGTGGCCTCGGTGAAGCGACGGCACGCCATCTTGCCGCACGAGGCGCTTCCGTGGTCCTGGGTGCACGGCGGTCACACCGCATCGACGCCCTTGTCCAGGAACTGACCGCCGCTGGGCACAAAGCCAAGGCCGTTACTACGGACGTCACCGACGCCGGCCAGGTCCAGAACCTGGTGAATACGGCGGTCCGGGAATTCGGCCGCATCGACGTGATGCTCAACAATGCGGGCCTCATGCCGTTGGCCCCGCTCGAACGGCTCAAGGTCGACGAATGGGACCGGATGATCGACGTCAACATCAAGGGCGTCCTTTACGGCATCGCGGCCGCGCTTCCGTACATGAAGGAGCAGCGATCGGGGCACATTATCAATGTCTCGTCCGTATACGGCCATGTGGTCGACCCGGGTGCGGCGGTCTATTGCGCCACCAAGTTCGCGGTGCGTGCGCTATCCGAGGGTCTGCGGAAAGAGGTGAAACCCTACAATATCCGCACCACGGTGATCTCGCCGGGCGCTGTCAGCACAGAGTTGCTCGAGCATATCAGCGAGAAGGATATCCAGCAGGGGACCAGGGACTTCGTGAGCAAGATCGCCGTGGGGCCAGATACGTTTGCCCGAACGGTCGCCTTCGCGATCAACGAGCCCGACGACGTCGATATCAACGAGATCTTGTTCCGGCCGACCGCCCAGCCGGTTTGACTTGGAAGGGGTTATGCTTCGGTATCTCAAGGCGCGGCTCCGCCATTTCCGGGTCGGCTAGACCTTCTTCAGCCCCGCCCTGAACCGCCTGCCGTTTGCCACATAATGCGCGGCCGAGGCGCGCAGCCTGGCGACTGCGTCCTCGTCGAGCATCCTGACGACGCGCGCGGGCGAGCCGACGATCAGCGAATTGTCGGGAAATTGCTTGCCTTCGGTGACCAGCGCGCCGGCACCGACCAGCGAGTTGTTGCCGATCTTCGCCCCATTCAGCACGATGGCGCCCATGCCGATCAGGCTGTTGTCGCCGATCGTGCATCCGTGCAGCAAGGCACGGTGGCCGATCGTGCAGCCTTGGCCGACGGTCAGCGGAAAGCCGGCGTCGGTGTGCATGATTGTGTGCTCCTGCACGTTTGTGTCGGCGCCGACGACGATCGGCTCGTCGTCGCCGCGGACGACGACGCCGAACCAGAAGCCGGCATTGCGGCCGATCCTGATATTGCCAATCAGCGTGGCGTCGGGCGCGATCCAATTGCTGTCGGCGTCCTCGAAGGCGGGCGCTTTTCCGTCAATCGCGTAGATCGGCATTGCTGTCTCCAGATCGTCTCACACCGACAAGCTGCCAGACCCTAGAAGCGAAGCCGCCCAGGACGCAATGGCGATCACCACCATGCCCAGCGCCAGCGCCCAGATGGTCGCCGTACAGCCGCAGGAGATCAGCCCCAGCACCGAGATGCGACGCTCGCGCCAGGCGTCCAGCGCCTCGTTGGCAAACATCAGCGGCCCGGCGCAAGCCGTCGCGGCGAGCGAGCGCAGCATGTGCTTCGACGATACATAGGGTTGGACGAAGGCAAGCCTGCGGCCGGCGATCAGCTCCATCGCCGATCCGGCCAGGCCGCAAGCCGTCAGCCCAGCCATAAAACTGAATATGATTTGTTCGACCGGGCCCATCTTTACCCTCCGTTTACCATGAAATTGCACAGTCGCCCGCAAAGCTGCGAAGCAAGAGCCGTGCCGCGTCGAGATGTGCCGTTCAGGTACACCCGATGGGACGGCAAACGAGGGTCGCGATGAAGCAGGCAGCCGCCACTGAGGGCCCGCAACTCAGCGTCGTCGATTCGACGCTGATGAGGCGGGTGTTTTATGCATTCGCGACGCTGGCGCTGGTTTCGGTGGCGATCAGCCTCGGGGGCAAATGGTTCGGCCGCTCGATCGCCATGGCCGGGTACACCGACGACACCACGGTCCACAGGGTCGTCATCGGCAACAACGTCATCGCCGTGCCGGCCAATGTCATCCGCTTTGCCCAGGCCCGGCGCGACGGCATCGCCTCGCGACTCGACCTCTGTCTGCGCTATCCCGAGATGGACGGCTACAGCGAGGCTGCCCGCAACGACTTCAACCACACGGGACCCAGCAAGGACATCGTCTTCCTGTCGTTCGAGCCGCAGATGATGTCGCGCGACATGAGCGGCCGCTTCGCGCCGATCTACAGCGCGCTGATCGCCAAGCCGGGTACGCCCGGCCCTGGCGGCACCACGCTTTACGCCTTCAGCGAGAAATCAGGCTATCTCAACGAAGTGCTGGCGGTCGCCGATCGCCCCGGCAAGGATCCGTTCGTCGCACGCTGCCTGAGCGGCCCGAGCGCGGACGAATCGCTGGCGCCCTGCGAACGCGACATCCTGGTCGGCGACAATCTCAGCCTCACCTACCGCTTCCCCCGGGAATTCCTGGGCGACTGGCAGGGGCTCGACGCGGCGATTTCTGCCGAAGCAGCGCGTGTGCAGAAGACCGGGCGATAAGCAACGAAACGAGCCGTTCCGTAGCGATCCTTCGCGCCCCTCTCTGTCCTACCGGACATCTCCCCCACAAGGGCAGGGGAATCGCATATGGCGATTTTGGGGTTGAGTTTAGGCTGAGAAAGGATTCTTTGGAGAGGCAGTTGAGCGAAGGAGCGACTGCCATTTCCTGCCT